>NZ_JAVIIV010000004.1:0-421878 GCF_033977215.1 Mesorhizobium humile | reverse complement strand
AGTTAATCACAGCCCAGTTTGGCACATTCGATGCCGCAAGGGGCCGTCCACCCATCATTCTAGGGCGGAGCGACGCGAAGCGGAGCGTAGACCCTAGAATCCATTCCGTTACATCCATGATAGGCACCACGGTGGAGAACGAAGGCTTCGCGACACCGGATAGTTTGCACCGCCGCATCGCTTCCAGGTCACGGCATGGATTCCAGGGTCTGCGCGCGTCGCTTCGCTCCTTGCTCCGCCCTGGAATGACGAAGTCGAGGGGCTCCGGCCCTCATCCGCACGCTACCACCCCTTCTCCACCACCGGCAAATCCCGCGCTGCCTCATCGATCTCCGCCCAGGGATCGCCCGACGTCTCCAGCAGTCCCGGCAGCGAGGCGTAGTTCAGGTCCTCCGGCGCATCGATCGTCTCCAGGTCGGTCCAGCTCACCGGCGTGGAGGCCGGCAGGTTGGTGCGGGCGCGCAGCGAGTAAGGAGCGGCGGAGGTGTGGCCGCGGGCGTTGCGATGGAAGTCGATGAAGATGCGCTTCTTGCGGTTTTCCTTGCCCATCGTCGTGGTGAAGGTGTCGGGCGCGCTCGCGGCGAGCAAAGTGGAGATGGCGCTGCTCACCTGGTGCAGCTTCTTCCAGTTCTGCTTGCGCGTCACCGGCACGGTGATGTGGATGCCCTTGCCGCCGGAAGTCTTGGCGAAGGGCACAAGGCCGAGGCTTTCCAGCCCGCCCTTGATGTGGACGGCGGCCTCGACCACCTCGCGCCAGGAAATCCCCTCGCCCGGGTCGAGATCGAAGACGATCTGATCGGGCATGTCGAGTTTTGACCGGTGCGTGCCCCAGGTGTGGAACTCGACGACGCCGAATTGCGCCAGCGCCAGATAGCCCTTGGCATCCTCGACCGAGAGATAGGTTTTTGTCTCGCCCTCCGAATTGGTGCTCTCGAACACCGCCACCGAAGGCGGCATGCCGGTGAAGGCGTGGCGCTGGAAGAAACAGTCCTGCGGCTTGCCGGTTGGGCAGCGCACCAGCGACACTGGACGTCCAAGGATATGCGGCAGCATGAAATCGCCGACCAGCGCGTAGTAGACGGCGATGTCGAGTTTTGTGGGCCCGGTCTTGCCGAACAGCCGCCGCTCCGGGTTCGTGACCCAGATGGTGGCAAGATCGGACTCGGCGATCAGCCGCTTGCGCTTGACCGGGACCGGCGTGGTCAGCCCGCCGACATCGCGCAACCCGCGAAAGACGCCATGGCGGATCGCGTCGTCGGCGGTGCGGTTCGAATAGCGGACGCGGGCCGACAACAGCGGCTTCACCCAGTGCATCTCACGCATGATCTCGCGCGGGACGCCTTCGGGCGGACTGGCGCCGGCGGTCAGCCGCTCCAGCCGGGCGAGCAGATCCCGCGCCATGTCGCTGTCGAAGCCGGTGCCGACCTTGCCGCGATAGTGTAGTTCGCCATCGACGAACTCGGCCATGCCCAGCGCCGCCAACCCCTCGGCCCGGTCGGAGACGGTGTAACCGGCGATGACGAAGTCGTCCGTCTTTTGCGCCTTCACCTTGGTCCAGCTCTTGGTGCGACCGCTCATGTAGATGGCGTCGGCGCGCTTCGAGACGACGCCTTCCAGCCCAAGGTCCGAGGCTTGGTCGTAAAGCCCCTGACCGTCGCCCTCGACATGGTCGCTGTACTGGATGGCGGCGTTGGCGGCCTGGCCGGCGAGCAGCTCGGCAAGCAGGGCTTTGCGCTTCTTGAGCGGCGCCTTGCGCAGGTCCCAACCGTCGAGTTGGAGCAGGTCGAAGGCATAGAAATGCAGCTTCGAGCCGGCGCCCTCGGCCAGCGCGTCCTGCAGCAACGCGAAGCGCGAAATGCCCTTGTCGTCGAGCACTACGATCTCGCCGTCGATAATCGCCTGGCTGACCGGCAGCCGTGAAAAGGCCTGCGGGAGATCGCCATAGCGTTTGGTCCAGTCAATGCCCGCGCGGGTCATCAATCTGACCGTTCCACCCACGACATGCGCCATGGTGCGGTAGCCGTCGAATTTGATTTCGTGCAGCCAGAGCTCGCCCGTATCATCCGCAAGGCCTGTGCCGCCCGGCGGTTTCAGCGCCTGCGTGGCAAGCTGCGGCTCGATGCGGGTCGGCGGGTCGCCTTTCACAGCGCCAGGCAGCGCGCCGGGCTTCAGCGAACCGGCTTTCGGCGGCAAGCGCTCGCGTCTCTTCGGCGGCGCCGCCAGTTCCTCGATGCGGCGGCCCGATTTCACGCTTTCCGGCCGTGCCTGCAAGATGTCGAGCTTGGTGTCGGAAGCGAGGTCGCGCTCCTTGAACAGCAGCCAGTTCTTCTTGTTCTCGTCCTCGCCGGGCTTGGGCTTCAGACGGGTCAGCATCCAGCCGCCATTGAGCTTCTGCCCGGCCAGCCGAAACTTGAAGGCGCCGGTGCGCAGGCTTTTTTCGACATCCTCCATCGGCGCCCAGGTGCCGGTGTCCCAGACGATCATCGGCCCGCCGCCATATTCGCCCTCGGGAATGACGCCCTCGAAGTCGATATATTCGATCGGATGATCCTCGGTCTCGACAGCGAGGCGCTTGTCGGCCGGATTGAGCGACGGCCCGCGCGGGACGGCCCAGCTCTTCAGCACGCCGCCGACTTCGAGGCGCAGATCGTAGTGGTCGGCGGTGGCGTGGTGCTTGTGGACGACGAAGCGGTTGGAGCCATCGGAGGCGAGGCTGCCCGCCGGCTCGGGAGTGCGGGAGAATTCGCGCTTGGCGCGATAGGATTTGAGGTTGGCGGGCATGGTCAGGCGCCAAGGCGCAGAGCGGACCACGGCAAATGCCGCGTTCCTTCGCGCCCCCCTCTGTCCTGCCGGACATCTCCCCCTCTAGGGGGGAGATTGGCAGTTTCAGTGTCGGCGCTCCCCTTGCAACCTTGGCGATTAGCGAAGGCGGGGGCGACGTCTGATCTCCCCCCTAGAGGGGGAGATGGCCGGCAGGCCAGAGGGGGGCGCTGTCCCGCCAGCCTTGCCGTTGTCATGCGCGAGAGATCAATCGTCGATCGCCGGCAAAAGGTCCAGCTCGGCGGGCGTCAGCCCCTGCTTCAGCTGGCTCAACCGGAATTCGTCGACCCAGTAGGCTTCGCCATCGACCAGCACGCGGGCGCTGTAGGAGCCGCCGGAAAAGCGCTGCGCGGTGACATAGACCTTGTGGCGCTCGAGCGCGGTCTTCACCGCGGCGCGGCGGGCATTTTCTCTGGCGACGGGACTGGCCATGGCCTCACTCGAACACGCTGCCGCTGGAGATACGGCTGCCCATAAGCATGGCGGAGAGCGGAATGTGAGTCAATTTGCCGGGTACGGGCCGCCTACTCACCGCGGCGCCCGCAGCCGCCGCCAGCGCTGCATGACTTCCTGCGCGAGCTTGAACAGGCGCGGGTTGTCGCGCACGAAAGCCACGCCCTGACCGCGATATTTGATGGCCTGGCTCGCGGCCACGCCCTTCAGCGTGATGCCGTAGCAAAGTTCGGACAGGACCGACTTCACCGCCCCCATATGTTCCTTATAGCTCTGGTTGCCGACCGACAGGTCGAAATAGTCGAAGCCGGCGCCCCGCCCCCATCTGATCAGCTCGCCCATGATGCAAAGTCCCGGCGAAACATTGGGCACCGCACCCTGGTCGATCGCGATCAGAAGCGCGTGCAGCGTGCCCAGATGAGCCGCCAGGTACTGGACCGCGACCATGACGTCGCCGGCGCGCAGGCCGAATATCCGCACCGAGCCGTCCGTCAGGCCGCGATGCGCTGCGTCCCGGTAGAAATCGACGACCGGCGGCTGCGCGAGGAGATCGAACCGGCCAAGCTCGCGAAAGCGGTTGAGTCGCATCTCGACCAGCTTGCCGAAGACCGAGTCCACCTGGGCTGGCGTGTCGGCTTCCACCAGGGCCAGGCCGCCATTGCGGTCGAGCCGACGCAAGTCCTTGTTGAGCGCCTTGACGAAGGACGGACGGCAGATGCGCTTGACGACGGTTTCGGCGTCGCCGTCCATGGCGATGCCATAGTGCGAGTGGATGGAGTCGCGCGCCAGCGAAAGCAGCGCCAGAGGATTGGCGACGCCGCCAACCTGCTTCGGGATGCCGACAATGTGGATGCGGTCCGCCGGCGGCAGCACGGAAAGCACGGCCGCCCACGCAGCCTCGGCGGACTGCCTGGTCCAAGGCGTCGCGTCGGCGAGCAACGGTGCGGAATAGTCGCACACGCCGCAGCTCAGCCACTCGATCACCCAATGATTGAAAGCGCGGCGCCGCATCAGCGGCACAAGCATCCTCGGCTCGCCCGTGCCTATATCCCTCACCTCGACGATGGCGAGATCGGCTTTTTGCGGCACGAGCCCTTCGACGATCCCTTCGGCCCAGGCGAAATGCTGGTGGCCGGTGCACACGCCTTCTGTCTCGAGACGTAGCCAGAGCGGTTTGATCGCTTCGAGGCTGGTGTGCAGCTCAGCCACGTAAGCGCCGCTGGCGGCGCCGGCGGCGTACACTGTCGCCTCGTCGTCGGCCAAGCCGGTCGTCATTGCGGCCATCGGCATTGCCTGGCTTGCCACATCGTTCTCCTATCGTCTCTGCACTGCCAGCGTGGCCGCGCGGCGCCAGGCGCCGAAAACGCTGGGGCGCTGCTCGTTCGGATGCTTGGAATTCCACATGCGGTGACCCGCGAAATACCATGAGGTGACGAGCACGAAGGTCTCGGACACCGCGGCGCCGGCCAGCGACCATGTCGATGGCGCGATAGCCAGCAGGACCCCGATCGTCGCCAGCCCGACAATCGCGCCGGCCATGGTGATGAAGGCGACGATGCGGAAATCGCCGAGGATCTCGAGAACGACGCGCGGCATGACATAGGCCATGATCGGCACGAAGTTGGCGATGGCGAAAAGCCCGATCAGCCCGACCGAGGCATGCTGCAGAGCCTGGGATTTGATCATCGGCAGGATGAACAGGATACCGCCGCCATAGGCCAGGCTGCCAAGCCCCATGACGAGCGCCCAGATCTTGGCCTGCGTCCACACGCGGTCGAACTCCTTGTTGCGCACCAGCTTTGCGAGTTCGGGCTGCGTCATGTTGGAGAAGGCGAGGCTGATGATGCGCAGCGGCGCAAACAGCACCAGCACCGCCGCCAGCGGTGCGTAGGCCGCGGGTCCGGCGATGCCGGCGACCAGCAGGGCCAGGCATTGCCCCTGGATGTTGGTGGTGGTGGCGCTGAACCCCGACCAGCAGAGCTGCGGCCAGAGCTTTGCATAGCGCCGCCAGGTTGGCGCGCGGAAGGAGATGCGCAGCCTGCGGCGCGCCAGCTTCACCAGCACGGCGATGCCGACCACATTGGCCGCGGCAAGCGCGTAGAAGGTGGCCTGCAGCGCATCCGCGAAGAACCAGATCGCCGCCGCCGCGAGCACTATGCCGGCGATCGTGAACACGGCGTCGCTGATCGAGACGACGAGCTGCATGCGGCGCGCGAAGAATGCCGTGCGCATATGGCTGCGCAGCGACCATGCGCCGACGAAGCAGCCGGCGCCGATGCCGCTCGGGTCGCCCAGCAGGCGCATCAGCAGCGCCGTGCCGAACCCCATCAGCAGCGCCACCACGAGCGCCGCCGACCCGAAGGTCACGTCATTGGCGTTGACGCCGGCGCTGTTGGTGCTTCTGCTCATCCATATGGTGGCCGGAACGGCGGTGAGCGAGCGGATATAGGACAGGCCGACGCCGCCCATCACCATGGCCAGCGCGAAGAGGCCGTAGCCTTCGGCCGACAGAAGATGCAGCAGCGCAATGTTGAGGGCAAAATGGAAGCCGCTCTGCATCGCCTCGCCGCCGATCATCAGCATGAGGCGCCGCACCAGATGGGCCGGGAAGGTGAACTTCACGGGCTCGTCTCCGCCTCGCGGGCAACACGCGCCCGCCCCTGCCGGGGCGTTGCCGCCTTCAGCTTGTCGGCCACGATCGCCACGATCGCGGCGGCGGCGATCGGCTCGCTGAACACTGCCTCGTAACGCGCGCGGCCGGCGGCGGCGAAGGCGCGCCAGCGGTCGGGCCGCAGGATGATCTCGCCGAGCTTGCCGGCAAGGGCCGCGGCATTGCCCGGCGGCACCTGCCAGCCGGTCTCGCCGTCGGTCACCACTTCCACCAGCCCGCCGATCGCCGACACCAGCGGCGGCCGGCCCCAGCCCATCGCCTCGATAGCGACGCGGCCAAGCGACTCCGGGCGGCGCGACGGCACCGCCACGATGTCCGCCCAGCGATAATGATCGGTGGGGTCGGAGACGAAAGGCAGCACCTCGACATGCCCGGTCAACCCCATGCGCCCGACCAGTTCAGCCAAGGCCTGCTCGCGTTCGACGCTTTCGAAGGCGCCGCCGACCAGTCGGACCTCGACGCGATCGCGCAATTCGGCGGGGAGTGTGGCGACGGCATCGAGCAGCACCTCCTGCCCCTTGATGCGGTTGACGCGGCCAAGCAGCAGGACTTTGAGCGGGCGGCTGCCGTCATAGGTCATGGGCAGGGCCGCGGCGGGACCGGCAACGCCGTTGTAGACGACATGCGTGCGCCGTCCCCCGGCATCGATGGCCGGCGGATCGCCGAAGGTGGCGCGCGTGGCGCGCGAGTTGAAGATCAGATCCGCCTTGCTCCAGCGCATCAGCGCGACAAGCACCTTGCGCAGGACGCCTTCCGGGATCTCGTGAATGTGCAGCAGCGCCTTGCGTGGCAGGAGCCGCGCGGCCAGCGCATAATCGGCGATGATCGAGGTGTTGATATAGGTCAGGTCGTTGTCGCGCATGCGCTGCCAGGCCCGCCAGAGCGCAGCGGGCAGCCGCATCATCTCGACGGTGGCGAGCTTGAGCATCGCCTGGCGCCGGAGCACCCAGAGCGGTTCGAACACGATGCGGCTGGCATGCGGCTTTAGGATATCGACGATCGGTCCCTCGCGCGGCAGCACGACCTCGATCTCGGCGGCCGGAAACGCGGCGCGCAGCGCAGCCACGCTCTCCGCGAAGCTGCGGTCCGAGCCATAGAGCTCGTAGCCCTGATGAACGCAGGCAATGCGCATTGCTATCTTTCCACCTTGCACCCCGAGTCCGCTCAGCACCGGACTTCAAGCGCGGAAGAAACTTCATGCCAAATCCGCACGCCGCTCTACCCAGCGGTGGCCACTGCAGGCCCGGGAGCAAGGATCATGCCGGGTCGCGAATACCCGGCTGCGACCAGGGAGCCCAAGCCGTGCCCCGTATCGATACAGATACGTCGCGAAAGTTGACCGATAATGAAGCAAGCCATGCGACCTGAAGAGAAATTTTACACCTTCATGTGAATATCCATTCTGGGGGTACCCTGGCACGGAAGTTGCTGGGCATGTCATTGATGTAACAACATGACCGGACCCCGGGGAATCCTTTATTTTGACACCGGAACGACCTTCCACCCTGATCGAAAAGCCTTCGATCCTGATCCTGGGGACGCGCGGCATTCCGGCTTCTCACGGCGGCTTCGAAACCTTCGCCGAGCGGCTGGCGCTTTTCCTGGCCGGACGCGGCTGGAAGGTCGGCGTCTACTGCCAGAAGGAGGTCGAGCGCGTCGGGCAAAGGGTAAGCACCGAGACATGGCGCGGCATCGAGCTCATCACCATTGAAGTGGCCTCCACCGGTCCGCGCGCGACGCTTGAATTCGACTGGCAATGCGTGCTCGACGCCGCCAGGCGGCCGGGCGTATGCCTGGTGCTCGGCTATAACGGCGCGGTGTTCCTGACCTGGCTCAGGCTCATGCGGCGCAAGATCATCACCAACATGGACGGTATCGAGTGGCGGCGGCCGAAATGGGGGCCGGCCGCGCGCAGCTGGTTCTGGCTCAACGAATGGATCGGCGCCTGGCTTTCGCACCGGCTCGTCGCCGACCACCCGGCGATCGCCGACCATCTGGCGACAAGGCGGCCGCGCAGCGCTATCGCCACGATCGCCTATGGCGCGGACCCGGTGACCTCGGCGCCGGAGGAAGCCATCCGCGCGCTCGGGCTCGAGCCCGGCAAATATCTGGTCTCGATCGCGCGGATCGAACCCGACAACAACATCTTGCCGATCATCGAAGCCTTCCGCCGCCGCGATCGCGGCGACATGAAGCTGGTGGTGCTCGGCACGCTCAACGACGACATTCCCTACCACCGCGCCGTGCGCGAAGCGGCAGGCACCACGGTGATGATGCCGGGCGCGATCTACGACCAGGCGGTGGTGAAGGCGCTGCGCTATCATGCGCGCGCCTATATGCACGGCCACACCGTGGGCGGCACCAACCCTTCGCTGGTCGAGGCGCTTGCCGCCGGCAACATGGTGATCGCGCATGACAACCGCTACAACCGGTGGGTCGCGGGCGAGGCAGCGATCTATTTCAACGACATCGATGGCCTGAGCGAACGGATCGACGAGGTGCTGGCCGACGATGCGCTGGTGGCGCGCTGCAGCACGGCGGCGCGGACCCGCGCCCGCGAGGCCTTCCGCTGGGATGACGTGCTCACCGCTTATGAAAAGGAAGCGCTGCGGCAGCTCGGCGGTGCCACCGCCGCGCCGGCGAAAGCCGACCGCGCCAAGCACGCATGACCGGCTGGTCGCGCCGCCGGATTCTCGGCGCGGCACTGGGCGCGGCAACAGCACCACTGGCGACTACGGTTCCACCGTTCGTATCTCAAGCGCGAGCCGCCGGCGCATGGCCCCTCAGGCGCGGCGTCAACACCTGGCCATGGTTTGCCCTGACGCGCGAATTTCCCGCGCCCCGCACCGACTATGACTGGCCGCCCTTCCAGTCGCAACGGCCGGTGCCGACGCCGGCCGACCTTGCCCGGTTGCGGGCCAGCGGCCTCGATTTCATCCGCCTGCCTGTCGATCCGGGACCGTTCGTTGCCGCTGAAGCGGGACAGCGCGCCGAGCTGATGGGCATGCTCGACGCAGCGGTCGATGCGGCGCTCAGCGCCGATCTGGGCGTCATCGTCAACGTGCAGGCCAATGGAGCCACGCATTACTGGAATCCCGACCGCATGTATTCCAGCACCACAGCGCCGGAATTCGAATCCTATCGGAGGCTGGTGAGCGAAATCGCTGGGCGGCTCCAGGGCAGGAAGGCCGGCATGGTGGCGCTGGAGCCTGTCAACGAGCCGCCGCAGGACTGTTCTTCCGAGGCATGGCCGGCCGTGCAGGCCTCGCTGCTGACGGCCGCCAGGATGTTGGGGCCGAGCGTGCCGCTGCTCGTCACCGGTGGCTGCGGCTCGATGGTGCGGGGCTTGACGGCGCTCGATCCGGCGCCGCTAGCGGATTTCGAGCCGATCCTGTTCACCTTCCACTTTTACGAGCCCTATCTGTTCAGCCATCAGGGTGCGCCGTGGATGCGCGAGCCGGTCTACCGCGCGCTGAACAACGTGCCGTGGCCGGCCTCCGCCGGAACGCTGGAAAGAACGCTGGCCTCGGTCAGGGCAAGGATGGCCGGGGACACGGAAAGGTCCCAAGAGGCCAAGAAGGCCGCCTATGCCGAGACCGAGCGCGTGCTGAAAGTCTATTTCGACGCGCAGCCCGACCGCCGCTTCATCGACCGCTACCTTAAGCAGGTGAGCGACTGGGCGCAGACCCACGGCATCGCGCCCGAGCGCATCGTCATGGGCGAGTTCGGCGCGCTGCGCACCGATGCCCGCTACACTGCCGCGCCGAGCCCGGACCGCGCCCGCTACATCGCCGATGTGCGGCAGAGCGCGGAAGCCTTCGGCTTTCCCTGGGCGTTCTGGGACCTGTTCGACGGCATGGGGATGATGGACGACACCACGCGCGCCCTCGACCCGGCGATGATAGAGGCGCTGGGGCTGACGATGCCGCGCGCTTGATTTGTTGAATCACCAAACCGCGCCAAAGGTTTGGTTTCGCTCACAGGTACGGCGTGCCGGCCATCGCGGCTTCCAGCCCCGTCGCCCCCTTGTCGACGAGCGCGAGGAAAGCATCGTTCGCTTTCTCCCGGTTGTGGGTCTGCCGGAACGTGCGATGCGCCTCGAAGAAGGCGACAGTCCAGGTCGCCAACAGCAGGTTGGCCGCGAGATGCGCATCGGGATCGGCGGTGTCGCGGCCGACGCTTTCGACCAGCGCCGCCGCCACTAGGTCGGCCAGTTCGTCTCGGATCGCCCGCGCCCGCGCCTTCAGCGTTTCGCTGCCGGCAACCGTCGGCACCAGGCGCTCGCTTCTGGCGGAGAATTCGACCACCGGGCTGCGTTCGGCGACCAGCCGGTGCGCGAGCAGGTGCAAGGCCTCCAGCGGCGCGACGCCGGCCGCGCGCTGGCGCACGGCCTCGCGCAGCATCTCGCGCCCCTCCTCGTCGCGGTCGAAGAACATGTCCTCCTTGCGCGGGAAGTGGTTGAAGACCGTCATGCGCCCGACATCGGCGGCCTCGGCGATCTCGTCCACGGTCACCTGATCGAAGCCGCGTTCCATGAACAGGCGGGTGGCGGCATCGGAGATAGCCTTGCTGGTGGCGGCCCGCTTTCGGGAGCGGCGGTCGGACGGTTCTGACATGGCTCCTCGTAGCATGATTTTGGTACTCAGTACATATTTCCGTTGACTCTGCGTCGTCGATCGTCGATATGTACTCAGTACATATTTAAACTCAGTATATTTACGGTTTGACGCCTGGCGCGCGGCGAGGTTCGACCCTGCTGCCGCCCGGGCGAGATGGCCTTCGCTCCCGGAGTTCCCCCATGAACAAACCCCTCATCGTCATCTTTGCCGCCATCTGCCTCGACGCCGTCGGCATCGGCCTCGTCTTTCCCATTCTGCCGCGCCTCCTCGAGGAGGTGACGCACAGCCCCGACATCGTCGCCTATATCGGCATCATGACCGCGCTCTACGCGGCCATGCAGTTCCTCTTCGCGCCGGTGCTCGGCGCCTTGAGCGACAATCTCGGCCGCCGTCCGGTCCTGCTGATTTCGCTGGCGGGCGCCGCGATCAACTATCTGATCACGGCCTTTGCGCCGCAGCTCTGGATGCTGTTCATCGGCCGCGCCATCGCGGGGTTGACCAGCGCCAACATCTCCGTGGCGACGGCCTACATCACCGACATCACGCCGCAGAATAAGCGCGCCGACCGCTTCGGCCTGTTCAGCGCCATGTTCGGCATCGGCTTCATCATCGGCCCGGTGCTGGGCGGCGTGCTCGGCGACCACTGGATCCGGCTGCCCTTCATCGCCGCCGCCGTGCTCAACGCCGCGAACCTGCTCCTGGCCATCTTCGTCCTGCCGGAATCGCGCCTCCCGGACCGACAGAAGATCGATCTCGCGGCACTCAACCCGCTGAAGCCCTTGCGCTGGGTGTTTTCGATGAAGGGCCTGCTTCCCACCGTCCTAGTCTATTTCATCCTTTCCGGCGCCGGCGAGGCCTACGGCACCTGCTGGGCGCTCTGGGGTTTCGACACGTTCCGGTGGAACGGCCTCTGGGTCGGACTTTCGCTCGGCGCGTTCGGCCTTTGCCAAACCTTGGTGCAGGCCTTCCTGCCCGGCCCCGCAGCCCGGCTGCTCGGCGAGCGCAGGGCCTTCGTCATCGGCATCGGCTTTGCCTGCATCGCGCTCACCGCCATGGCCTTCGCCAACCAAGGCTGGATGGTGTTCGCCATCATGCCGGTCTTCGCGCTCAGCGGCATAGGCACGCCGGCCTTCCAGGCCCTGGCGACAAGGCAGGTCGATGCGGAGCGCCAGGGCCAGTTGCAGGGTGTGCTGGCCTCGGCGGTCAGCCTTGCCTCCATCGTCGCCCCGCTCGCCTTCTCGACCGTCTACTTCGCCACGCAGAAGCAGTGGCCCGGCGCTATCTGGCTGTCGGTGATCGCGATCAATCTGGTCGCTGTGCCGCTGGTGTTGCTTGGGGCGAGAAGGCGAGAGGCGAGCGGGGGCGCTGCGGAGGCACAGTAACGCTGCGCCGCGATCCTTCGCCGTAGAGCGCTACGCCTGCGTCCTTTGACGCGCAACAGCCCTCACCGGCCGATACAGCGCCAGCGCGATCACCACGAATTTGGTCATCAGCGTCGTCTTGGAGGCGATGCTTTCGGAGGTGTTGAGCAGGATGAGCCAACCCAGCATCGGCAGCCAGACGCCCGGATGGCAGCGGCGCGCAACCTCGTGCATGAACAGCGCGAAGCCGAAGAAGATCAAAAGCGTGAAGAAGGCGCCCTGGTAGAGCGTCAAGCGCAGCACCGGGTTCTCAATGCCCTGCTCCAGGCCAGTGATGCGGCGCATGCTGTCCAGCAGGCCGACGTCGGGCCCGACGATCAGGTCGCGCAATTCCAGATGCCTGAAGAGATCGAACATCTCGACGCGTGCATTGGCGCTGCCGCTGTCGGAGACGAAACGTTCGAGCAGCGCGTCGAAGAAGCCGTAGTAACCGGCGAGCGCGAGCGCCAGCGGCAGCAGCGCGGCGAGCATGATCACCAGCGCGGCGCCCAGAAGGTTGACGCGTCCTGTCCTGAGCTGCGCCACGCCGCGGATGAGCACATACACGCCGCCGAGCAGGATCGTCAGCACCATGCCCGAGCGGCCGCCGAAGACGACCAGCGCGCAGAACTGCAGGCCGACCAGCGTAAGCCTCAGCGGCGTCGACAAGGAACGCGCGCCGGACAACAGCGACAGCACATAGATGGAGGTGACCGTGGCGTTGGACAGCGGGTGCCCCTGCAGCGCCGTCGAGCGCAGATCGTTGACGAATACCGCGCCGTCGAACCGATACGGGAACACAAGATGCTTGGTGCCGAATTCGAACAGCGCCAGCAGCGCATTCACCATCATGACGACATGGATGACGATCCGCAGCCGGGCAAAGGTCTTCTCATCATCCTCGCTGAGCAGCAGCACGAGCAGCGTCGGCGTGACGAACGTGTCGATCATGCCGGCCATGCCGGGGCGCTGCCTGAGGATGACGACGAAGAGAAGCACCGTCGAGATCACCGCCATCAGCATCGTTGCCGGCCGCTTGTTGGTGACATGGACCACATAGCCGACCGGATTGCCGAAGGTGCAGGAGCGCCAGACAAAGACGAGCACGAAGAGATAGGTGGACGGGTGGATCTTGCTCAGCGGACTGCCCTGCAGGCCGTCGTAATTATAGCCGGCGAGCCACAGCATGCCGCCCGAGACGGAAAACAGAAGCAGCACCGCCACGGTGATGCCGATACGGGTCAGCGTGTCGACAGGGACAGTGCGCGGGCCGGCCATGGCGTAGCCCGAAGCCGGAACAGGCCGGGCCGGACCGGCCAGGATCGAGGCCATGTCAGGCCGCCTCGTCGACCAGCATGGCGCCGGTCGGCAGCCGCCCCATGACGGAGACCGCTTCGGAGGTCGAAGCGACGTCGCGCATCGGCGTCGCGTTCAGCCGAGCGACGAGCAGGATCTCGTCGGCCATGGCGACCAGCGGCAGGACGTTGAGGTCGTCGGCCAGCGCGCCGCCGTCGACGACGACGAGTTCGAAGCTGCGATTGGCCTCGGCCAACATGCGATGGGCGAAATAGAGCGCCTGCGCTTCCTGGAACACCGCGGTCGGCCGTCCGCGGCCGACGAGCGCCACCGAACTACCGGGCGCATAGCGGCTGACCGCGTCGAGCGGATATTCGCCGCGCAGCACGTCGAGCACGCCGGGCTGCGGGTCCTTCTGGCCCTTGCCGGCATTGATGTCGATGAACAGCACGCGGCGGCCCCTGGCCGCCGCGGCGTTGGCGAGCTGCCATGCAACCCTCGACCGCTGCGCCTTGTCCTCGGGCGGTGACGCCACCAGGATGGAGGGCACCAGCGGCCAGTCCGGCGGACGCCTTGTGGCGGCCGCGATGCGCTGCAGCGCGAGCCCCGCCACCGCGTCGGTCTTTTGCGCCACGCCGCCGGAGCGACGGCGTCCCCTGCCCGGCAGCACGCCCAGCACCGGCGCGTCGATGGCCGACTGCATCTGGTTGGCGGACAACACGGTCGGCGAAAGATATTCGGCGATCAGCGCCATGCCGACGCCCAGCGCCAGCCCGCCGAAAATCGCGCCGAACACAAGCAGCCCCTTCGGCGGCCAGCTCTTCTTCAGCGCCGGCATGGCCTGCGAAATGATGCGGGCGTTGGTGCTGTTGACGTTGGTCTGCTCGCGCGTTTCCTGGGCGCGCTGAAGGTAATTGGCGTAGACGGTGCGCACGGCCTCGAGATCGCGCTGCAGCTCGCGCAGCCTGACCGAAGCCTGGTCGGTGTCGAGCGACTTGCCCTTCAGCGACGCCACTTTGGCCTCCAGCTCCTTCTGGTTGGCCAGAGCGCGCTCGTAGTCGGTCTCCGCTGCGGTGACGAGGCGGCCGAGCTCACGCGAAATCAGCTTGCGCAGGTCGCTCAATTGCTGCTGCGCCGAGATCATCGAGGGGTGGCGCGGCCCGAGCGCGGTGCCGAACTGCGATATCTGGTCGACCAGCGTCGCTTCCTGCGCCCTGAGGCTGGCGATGACCGGCGAGCGCATCGCCTCCGAGGTCGCGTCCGGCGCGCCGCCCTGCCGGCGCAGCTGGTCGACCTGCGCCTTGAGCTGCGCGGTGCGGGTCTGGGCGGCGGTCAACTGTGTGTTGAGATCGGTCAGCTCCTGGTCACTGACCAGATTGCCGGCCGCCATCACCATGTTGTGCTCGGCCTTGTAGGTCTCGACGGCATTGGCCGCCTGCTCGACGCGCTTGCGCTGATCCTCCAGCCGGGCGCTGATCGCGTCCGAGGCGTCGGCGGCAGCCTTCGAGCGCGCCTGCGCCTGGTCGTCGAGATAGGCCTGCGCGATGGCGTTGGCGAGCTCCGCCGCCAGGTCGGCGCTCTTGGCGGTGATGATGATGTTGAGGACCAGCACCTTGTCGTCGCGCTTGACCGCAAGGCGGCGGCGCAGAGAATCGAGCGTCTCAGCCGTCCTGTCGCCGTCGTCGGAGCCAAACAACATGCCGAGCCACCGGCCGAGCCCGCCCTGCCCGTTGAAGTCTGGATTCTCGGTCAAATTGGTCGCCTTGATGGCGCGCAGCAGGACGCCGTTCGACTGCGCCACGGCCACCTGGCTTTCGACCTGGGTGATGCCGCCATCGGGCGAGATGCGGCTTGGGTTGACGTCGTTGGTGACGACCTGGAGGTCCTGCGGGTCGATGATGATCTGCGCCGTCGAGGAGTAGAGCGCCGGCGTCAGGACGCTGTAGACAAGCGTCAGCACGGTGAGCAGCGCGGTGATGGCGAGGATCAGAAAGCGGCGGCGCAGCAGGATGCGACCGAGATCGCCAAGCTCGACCGTGGCATGCGCGGGCGCATGTGCGTAGTAGGCCGGCGCCGGCACGACCGCCTCCGGCGCGTTCTGCTGAGGCACCATGAGCAGGGGTGATTGCAAAGATCGCTCCGACAACGCTCCATCGGCCGGCAAAGACGTGAATGCGGCGTTGGCCTAGCTATTCCCGGCAACGATTAAAACACTGTTAATTATGTTCATAAATTGATGCCGTACTGGCACGAAGTTTGCACCGACGCAGTAGAATTTAAGTGCAGCCTAAGTTGGAGACATCGTGCGCATGCGGCGGAAGCTTGACCTGGCCGGCCGGGCCGCCGGCACCGGATATGAGTCGTCCGGGGATTGGCGATGCGCCTGAACCTGCGCCTCAACGGCGATTGCGTGCGCGCTTTCCATGTAGCGCTGGCCGAGCGGCTGTCGCTGCTGCCCGGCATCGAGCTTGCCATCGACGCGCGTCCGGCGGCGGGCGGCGTGCCGCGCGGTGCCGAAGCGCTGTTCCAGCTTGAGACGCTGATCCATCGGCTGCCCGCCGATGGGACGGCAAAACGTGTGCCACTTTCGACACTGGCCGGCCATTCGAGGGCGTCCGCGCCGGCCGATCTCACCATCGACCTCATCGGCGATGCCGAGCCGCAGGGCCGACGGGTCTGGCGCCTGGCCTATGACGGCGCCTGCGGCGAAGAGGCCCTGCTGGCGCTGATCCTTGCCGGCCGTACCCCGCTCGCCCGTCTGGAACAGAACGGCGCGACGGTCGCCGAAGGGCGGCTCGGCACCGAGTATCACGGCATTGCGCTGGCGTCCTTCCAGGACATGCTGGCGCGCAGCGCCAGCCTGATCGTCGCGGCGGTCGACGGCGCCGCGCGCTCGTCGCTTCCGGTGCTGCCCGAACCATCATCCGAGGCGCCGGTTCCGGCCATGCCGTCGGCTACCAAGCTCGGCGTGCGTGCGGCCAAGGCGACGGCGCGCCGCATCGTCCAGCAGATCTATCATCTCGCCTACAACGCACCGCACTGGCGGGTCGGCTGGCGCGAGACCGGAGGCAAGGATCTCTACGCGCTTCGCGCTCATCCGCAATCGGGCTGGCGCGACCTGGCCGACGACGGCAGCCGCTTTTACGCCGACCCGTTTCCCGTGCTCTATCGCGGTCAGGTGACGCTCTTCGTCGAGGATTACATCCACCGCACCGGCAAGGCGATCCTTTCGGCCGTGGCTTTCGGGCCGAACGGGCCGGCCGGCACCCCGAAGCCGGTGCTGGAACTACCCTACCACCTCTCCTACCCCTTCGTGTTCGAGCGCGACGGCGAGATGTGGATGGTGCCGGAAACCTCGGCCAACCGGACGGTCGACCTCTACCGCGCCACCGCTTTCCCTGGCGGCTGGGTCAAGGAAGCGACGCTTCTGTCGGACATCGTCGCCAGCGACGCTACGCTCGCCGAGCATGGCGGACGCTGGTGGATGTTCGCCACCGTGCGCGACGGCGGCGGCGCCTTTTCGGACCAGTTGCATCTGTGGTCGGCGCCGGATTTCCGCGGGCCGTGGACGCCGCATCCGAAGAACCCGTTGCTGATCGACATCGCCACGGCGCGTCCTGCGGGCCGCATGGTCAGCCGCGGCGGCCAGTTGCTGCGCCCGGTGCAGGATTGCCGCAGGAGCTACGGCGCCGCGCTCGGCCTAGCGCGCATTACGCAGCTTGACGATACCGGCTTCGAGCAGGTCGTCGAAACGATCCTCAACCCCGGCGCGGGCTGGGCCGGCCGCAAGCTGCACACGCTCAACGAGGCGGGCGGACTGGAATTCATCGACGGTTCGGCAATGGCGCCGCGCTGGAAACGCACGCCGAGGCAGGATCCCAAGCCTGCGGGCGGTGGAGAAAAGACATGAGCATCGCAGAAGATCGCGAAACGCCTGCCGTGCCGCCGGGCCGGACCGAGGTTGACGTGGCGATCGTCGGCGCGGGACTCGCCGGAACCGTGCTGGCGATAACGCTCGCCAAGGCCGGCCGCAAGGTCGCGCTGGTCGATCCGCATCGCATCCATCATGACGAATTCCGGGCCGAGAAAACCCGCGCGGAGCAGATGGGGCTGTTCGAAAAGCTCGGACTCGGGCCTGTCTTCAGATCGCTCGTCACGCCGATGACTGACATCAATGTCTTCCGCTTCGGCCAGTTTTTCGAGCGCAAAGAAGGTCCGGAGTTCGCCTTTTCCTACGCGCCGCTGGTCAACGGCATGCGCGCGGCGCTGCCGGCGCAAGTGCCGCTGACGGTGGGCAAGGTCACCGAGGTGTCGACCGGACCGGACCGGCAGCGCCTGGTGCTCACCGACGGCTCCGTCATCGACGCCCGGCTCTTGGTGGTGGCCACCGGCTACAGCGAGGCGGTGCGGCGCGCCATCGGAGTAGAGCGCATCGAGGAATCGAAAGCCCATTCGCTGACGATGGGGTTCGACCTTGCGATCACGCCGCAGGAATTCGGGCTGCAGTCCCTCACCTTCTACGCAAGGCGGATCGCCGATCGCATTGCCTTTCTTACCATCTTCCGGATCGGCGAGCGGATGCGGGCGAACATGTTCGTGTATCGAACCGTCGCCGATCCATGGGTGCGGGCGTTCCGCGATAATCCGCAAAAGATGCTGCTGGACCTCATGCCGGAGATTGCCGGGCGATGCGGCAACTTCGCTGTCGCCAGCGAGGTCGAAGTAAGGCAGGTCAGCCTGACGACGACGCAGGGCCATCGCCGCGACGGCGTCGTCTTCATCGGCGATGCGTTCGCCACGACATGCCCGGCGCAAGGTGACGGCATCCATCGGGTGCTGACCGATGTCGATTGCCTCAGTTCGACGCATATTCCCGCCTGGCTCGAAACACCCGGCATGGCAGCCGACAAGATCAGTGCCTTCTACGACGATCCGGTCAAGATCGCCGCCGACGAAAGAGCCATGCGCGCCAGCATCTATGCCAGGCGCATCACCACCGAGACCGGGCTTGAATGGCGCCTGCGCCGCCTGCGCAACAAAACCGCGCGGCACCTGATGATCTTCGCCCGCCGGTTCCGCGAGGCGGGAAAACGGAGTGACGCCGCGCCTGGCGTAACAGGAGTTGCTTTCGACCACACAGATAAGGCAGGTCAGGAATTGCCCGCCGGGCCGCGCCTGGGAACATGATCGCAAGTGAGCTTACGAATCCGTAAGCGCGTTTCCTGGCGACGCTAGTTTAGATCACAGGGTGAGCTGTGTCTCCTGCTCGGCGGGACAGCACTCCCGTCGCACCAATGGCCCGCTGCCGCCTCTATCGGTTTGGCAGCGGGCTGTCGGGCGGTGCATGCACGGGCCGGTTCTTCACCGTTGCCGGGCTCGCGCTTGGGCCGATTCAGATCGTTCAGCCGCCCGTGATATCCGCTGCAACGCCCGGCACGGGTGCCGACGGGATCGGCGCCTTTCACGTGCGCGGGGATTGGCCCCACCCCGCGCTTCGCCCTATCTTGAGATTGCAACAAGGACAACGACGATGACCCGCATCCGAGCGATGACGAGGAACGACCTTGTCGAGGTATCGCGCCTGCTCGGCCAATCCTGGCGGCGAACCTATGCGCCGATCATGGGCGACGAGGCCGTGGCACGACTTTCCGACGAGAAACATGCGCCGGAAAAGCTCGCGGCCGAGCTTGAGGACGAGGACAAGATGTCCTTCGTCGCCGAACGCGCCGACGGCTCGATCGCCGGCTATGCCATGGCGGCGATGGACGCAAAGGGCGACGTGATGCTGGAGCGCCTGCACCTCGAGCCGCAGGCATTCGGCAGCGGCCTCGCGGTCGACCTTTTGCACGCGGTGCTGGCCGCGCATGCCGGCATTCCCTCGATCGCGCTGGAGGTGATCGAGGGCAACGACCGCGCGATCGCCTTCTACCGCAAGCATGGCTTCGAAGTGGTCGAACGCCGCGTCGCCGCGCATGGCGTCGGCGGGCACGCCTCGTTGATCATGCGCCACATGCTGCCGAGGGCTTAGAGCACGGTTGCAGGAATGGCGCCTTCGGTGAATTACTCCCTCACCCCTCAAGCCGAGCGGCGCAGCATCAATTCGGCGTTGAGCAGGACGCGCGCGTTGTCGCGCTTGGCGGCCGGCGCATTCTCGTCCAGCCGCCGCAGCAGGAGCTCGATCGCCAGGCGGCCGATCTCGTTATAGTTCTGCGCCACGGTGGTGATCGGCGGGCAGGCATAGCGCGACAAAGGATGGTCGTCATGGCCGGCGACGCGCAGATCGCAGTCGGCGCCGTGACCGACCTTGAGGCCGAGTTCATAGGCG
The DNA here is from genome assembly GCF_033977215.1 of Mesorhizobium humile. Classification (NCBI taxonomy): domain Bacteria; kingdom Pseudomonadati; phylum Pseudomonadota; class Alphaproteobacteria; order Hyphomicrobiales; family Phyllobacteriaceae; genus Mesorhizobium; species Mesorhizobium humile. Next base: position 402,294 of record NZ_JAVIIV010000004.1, on the reverse strand, counting down.
GCGCTGATGACGCCGAAGGCGATGCGGTCGTTGGCGCACAGTACCGTCCCTGTCGGGAAGCCTTGCCCTTTCAGGATGCGCAGTGCCTCGTCATGGCCGAATTTCTCGAAATCCCAGGAGCCGACATCCTCGACCGCCACGATCGAGGGCGTCATCTTGAAGCCATGCATGGCTTCGACATAGGCCTGCTGCCGGGCGGAAGCGTTGTTGTTGACCAGCGGCATGGCGAAATAGCAGGGCGGCTCGCCGGAACGGCAGAGATAGTCGACGATCAGCCGGAAGCTCTGCCGGTTGTCGGTGCCGACGAAGGACGAAGTCTCGTCGAGCGGCGAGTCGACATAGATCAGGGGGATCGAAGCGCCGAGCTCGGCCAGGATGCGATGGTGCGAGCGCACGCCTAGCGGCGCGATGACGGCGCCGGCGATGTTCATCGACCGGAACGTCTGGATCGCCTGGTCCTCCATCTCGGCGCGGCCGTCGGAGGACAGCACGAAGGCGAGGAATCCGGCCTCGTTGGCGATCGTCTCGATGCGGCGCGTCAGCGCCATGTAGAACGGGTCGGTCGAATTGGGGATGATGACGCCGAGGATGTTGGAACGGCGGCGGTTCAGATTGACCGCGAACATGGACGGACGGAAGTCGGATTTCTTCAGCGCCGCCTCGATGGTGCTGCGCGTGTTCTGCCGCACCGAACCGGGATCGTTGAAGTATTTCGAAACCGTGGTGCGGGACAGGCCGACAAAGGCGGAAAAATCCTCCATCGTCCTGATCGTCTTTGCCATCCTTCTGCCCCTGTCGGTACCGGCGTCACGACTGTCTACTTGAGTCACCTCGCGACGCAAAGGCAGGCAATCGTGCTCCCCGTTCAAGCCTCGGCCGAGAACTGGACCTTCATCGTCGCCGGATTGCCGCCCTTGGCGAAGAAAGGCAGCACCTCGTCGAGCGGCAGTCGATGGCTGACCAGCCTCGCCATGGTGCCGTCGTCGCGACTCAGGATCGCAAGCGCCTGCGGGATGTTGCGGTTCAGCGAATGCGACCCGGCCAGCCTGATCTGGCGGCGGAAGATCTCGAATGGGGCGACCGCGATCCTGGCGTCGGGCGCGCAGACGCCGAAGACAAGCGCGGTGCCGCCATCGGCGGTGAGACCGATCATGCCTTCGACCACCTTGGCGATGCCGGTGGCGTCGGCGACGAGGTCGAAGCCCTGTGCCCGCGCCGCCAGGTCCTGCGATCCGGACACAAGCGGCTCCAGCCCGAGCGACGCCGCGAAGGCGAGACGCGGTTCGCTGATGTCGGCCACCGCCACTTTCGCCACGCCGCTGGCCTTGAGCGACAGGGCCATCAGCAGCCCGATCGGCCCGGCGCCGAAGACGAGCGCATTGCCGGGCACGTGACCGCCGGCCTCTACCCCGGCCGCGCCGAGGCCGTTGAGCACGCAGGCGAGCGGCTCGGCGAGCGCGGCCGTTTCAAAAGCGAGATCGCCGATGGCGTGGAGATGGTCGACGGCGACGAGGCTGTATTCAGCGAAGCCGCCATTCTCGGTCACGCCATAGGCCTTCAGCGTGGCGCAAAGGTTGGTGAAGCCTTTACGGCAGGCCGGGCAATTGCCGCATGAGATGTTGGGATCGACGGCGACGCGGTCGCCGGGCTTAACCGATGTGACGTCCTCGGCGACCGCCTCGACCGTGCCGGCATATTCATGGCCGGGCACGAGCGGGAACGCGCCGGAACCATAGCGACCATGCAGCACGTCGATATCGGTGTGGCAGAGCCCCGCCGCGCGCACCCGCAGCAGAGCGTGGCCTGGCCTGATCGCGGGCATGCCGAGCTCAGCCATGCCGGCATCGCCGGCCGCGGCAAATCGGATGGCCTTCATTGTCGTCTCCTGTTTCGACGCAATTCCGGACGGAAGGCTACGGCGAAGTCGCCGAGCCCGACCGCTTCACACTTTTCCTGGAATTGCTGCGGTGCCTCAGCTCATCCAGTTGCCGCCGTCGACATTGTAGGTCTGGGCCAGGATGTAGTCGCTGTCCGACGAGGCGAGGAACACGGCGAGCCCGGCAATGTCCTCCGGCTGCGCGAAACGGCCGATCGGCACCGACTTCGCCACCGCCGCCTTCTTCTCGCCCGGCTTCAGCCCTTCCCATTTGGCGAAATGCGCATCGACCACGTCCCAATGCTCGCCATCGACGACGCCGGGCGCAATGGCGTTGACGTTGATGCCGTGCTTGACCAGCGCAAGCGCCGCCGACTGGGTCGCTGAAATGATCGCCGCCTTGGAGGCGCAATAGAGCGTCACCAGCGCCTCGCCGCGGCGGCCGGCCTGGCTCGCCATGTTGATGATCTTGCCGCCACGGCCGCGTTTGATCATCACGTTGGCCACCGCCTTCATCACGAAGAGCGGCCCTTTGAGATTGATGCCGAAGACGCGCTCATAGCTCTGTTCGGTGATGTCGGTGATCGGCGCCATGTCGAAGATGGCCGCGTTGTTGACCAGGATGTCGATGCCGCCGAATTCGCGGTCGATCTCGGCGACGACGCTCTCGATCGCGGCAAGGTCGGTGACGTCGAGCTTCTTGGCGCTTGCCGCCTGACCGATCTCCCGTGCCGCGCGTGTTGCCCGCTCGATGTCGATATCGGCGATCACCACTTTCGCGCCTTCGCGCGCAAAGGCCTGCGCGAAGCCGAGGCCGATGCCGCGCGCGCCGCCGGTGATCAGGGCGATTTTGTCCTTCAGCTTCATTGCAAATTCCAATTCTTCCGCGTTTCGAAAATGTTTGCCGGGCGCAGGCAGTTATCCAGCCCGCTCTCGAGGAACGCACGGACCCACCTTTGCTCAGGCAATTCCGAAGGAAGAAACGCTACGCGCTTCTCCTCGAATTGCCAGGCGGATCCGCGCATCCTCCGGCCGGCCGCAAGGGAGTTTCTGCGGCGGGCCGGATGGCCGGGAGGCGGCGCACGTTCCGCTTCCCGGCTTCACCTTGAGCAGGCCCGCCTATTTGATGTAGCCCGCCTCCTCCATCGTCTTCTCGACCGAAGCCTGGACTCCGTTCAGCGCATCGTCGACCGATTGTTCGCCGGTGACCGCCGCGGCGATCGCCTGGCCGACCTGCGTGCCGATGCCCTGGAATTCGGGAATGGCGACGAACTGGATGCCGGTATAGGGCACCGGGTCCTTGGTCTGCTTGGTTGGATCGGCGGATTCGATCGCGGCAAGCACGGTCGCGGCAAAGGGTGCCGCCTTCTGGTAGTCCGCGCTGGCATAGGTGGACTTGCGCGTTCCCGGCGGTGCCGCGACCCAGCCTTCGGTCTCGCCGACGCGCTGGACATAGGCCTTCGAGGTCGCCCATTTGACGAAGGATTTCGCCGTGTCCGCCTTCTTGGTCGAGGTCGGGATGGCGAGGCTCCAGGCCCAGCCCCAGGCCGAACCGTTGGGCGTGACCGCGACCGGCGCCTTGGCGAAGGCGACCTTGTCGGCGACCTTGCTCTGCTTCGGGTCATAGACGCGTCCGGCGGCGGACGTGGCGTCGATCCACATCGCGCAATGGCCGGAGGCAAACAGCGTCTGGTTCTCGTTGAAGCCGTTGGAGCTGATGCCCGGAGGGCCATTCTTCTTCATCGTGTCGACATACCAGCCGATCGCCTTCTTCCACGCATCGGAATTGAGCTGCGGCTTCCAGTCCATGTCGAACCAGCGGCCGCCGAAGGTGTTCACCAGCGTGCCGACGAAGGCCATGTTCTCGCCCCAGCCCGGCTTGCCGCGCAGGCATAGCCCGTACTGCTCCTTCGACTTGTCGGTGAGCTTGTCGGCGAATTCGGTGACCTGGTCGTAGGTCGGCTGCTCCGGCATTTTCAGGCCGGCGGCGTCGAACAGGTCCTTGCGGTAGAGCGTGAAAGAGCTCTCGGCATAAAACGGCACGGCATAGAGATTGCCGTCGACGGTGAGGCCGCTGCGCACCGGCGCGATCAGATCGTCATAGTCGTAGTCGGCGCCGAGATCGTTGAGCGGCGCCAGCCAGCCGGCCTTGCCCCAGATCGGAGTCTCGTAGCCGCCGATGGTCATCACATCGAACTGACCGCCCTTGGTGGCGATGTCGGTGGTGACGCGCTCGCGCAGCACGTTTTCTTCCAGCACCACCCAGTTGACCTTGTTGCCGGTCGCCTTTTCCCACTCCGGCGCCAGTTTCTGCATGATGATCATGTCGCCGTTGTTGACCGTGGCGACCGTAATTTCCTCCGACAGGGCAGCGCCTGCCATCAGCGCCGAGGCGGCAGTGGCCGCGGCGAGAATTCCCAAAAGCCTACGCATTGGCATTCCGTCTCCTCCTTTACGAATGCGCATGCAAAACTGAACATGCGTGCATATTCTATTACGCTACGGGATCGCTTAGTCAAGTCCCGCAATCCGAGCTTTCACAATACGCGTTCATGCCTCCAGGTTTTCTCAACCAAGAAGACACGCACTCTAGTTGGCATGAAAGTGAACATGCGCGTAGTTTTTGTTGACATCGCCACCGCCACGATTTACCTCGATCGAAGCTCGGCGCCATCGTGAACGTTGGCACCGGTACGGCTGGGGAGAAGGAATTGGATCAATGAGCCGAGGGGAGATTGCCGCCGAAGCGACCGGGCCGACGATCGTCGCCGGCGAGATCCTGGTCGAGATCATGGCGAGCGAGCGTGGCCAAGGCTTCCTCGAACCGCTGGCGCTGACCGGCCCCTACCCCAGCGGCGCGCCGGCCATCTTCATCGATCAGGTGGCGAAGCTCGGCGGCGGCGCCGGCATCATCGCCTGCGTCGGCCGCGATGATTTCGGCGCCATCAACCTGGAGCGGCTGAGGCGCGACGGCGTCGACGTCTCGGCCGTGTCGGTCAGCGACCGCTATCCGACGGGAAGCGCCTTCGTGCGTTACAGACCCGATGGCGGGCGCGACTTCGTCTACAACATCGCCGAATCCGCCGCCGGCCGCATCAGCCTGACGGAAGAGGCGCGGCGGCTGGCCGACGGCGCCGGCCACCTCCACGTCATGGGTTCGGCACTCTCGATCGCCGGGCTGAAAGAGATCGTCGCCTATGCCGCGAAGGCGGTGCGCGCCCGCGGCGGCTCGACCTCCTTCGACCCGAATGTGCGCAAGGAACTGATCGACGGCGCCGACGGCGCGCATTTTTCGGCGCTGGTCGACGACGCCGACCTGCTCTTGCCCTCCGGCGACGAACTGCTCGCAGCGGCCGGCGTCGCGGACGAGCGACAGGCAGTGGCGGCGCTGATTGCGCGCGGCGTCGGCGAGATCGTGCTGAAGCGCGGCGCTGCCGGCTCCACCCGCTTCGGCGCCGACGGCAGCCGCACCGACTGCGCCGGCTTCGTCGTCGAGGAAGTCGACCCAACCGGCGCCGGCGACTGTTTCGGCGCGACCTATCTCACCTGCCGCCGCAACGGCATCGAGCCCGGCAAGGCGCTGCTTTACGCCAATGCCGCGGGTGCGCTCAATGTGACGCGGCTGGGGCCGATGGAAGGGCTGGCAGGCTTCGACGCGCTCGACCGCTTCATAGCCGGGACGGACCGGGCCAAATGACGATGACGACCAACCCGCTTCAAGGCCTCGCCACTGCCCGCCGCAATGGCAAGCCCTACGGCATCACCTCGGTCTGCTCGGCCCACGCGCTGGTGATCCAAGCGGCGATCCGGCGCGCCGTCGCCGACAGGGACGCCGTGCTTCTGATCGAGGCCACCTGCAACCAGGTCAACCAGTTCGGCGGCTATACCGGCATGACGCCGGATCTGTTCGTCGCCTTCGTACAGGGGATCGCCGCCCGCGAAGGGCTCCCTGCTTCACGCATCATCTTCGGCGGCGATCATCTGGGACCAAACCCGTGGAGGGCGGAGCCGGCGGCACAAGCGATGAGCAAGGCCGAAGCGATGGTCACGGCCTATGTCTGGGCGGGTTTCAGCAAGATCCATCTCGACGCCTCGATGGGCTGTGCCGGCGAGCCGGCGGCGCTCGACGACGAGACCATCGCCACACGCGCCGCGCGGCTCGCCAAGGCGGCGGAAAAGGCGGCGCGCTCGCGCGGCGGCGCCATGCCGCTCTACATCATCGGCACCGAGGTGCCGGTGCCCGGCGGCGCCGACCATGCCATCAGCGACCTGAAGCCGACGGAGGCCAGAGCGGCGCGTCGCACCATCGACATCCATCGCGACACCTTCGCCCGCGAAGGGCTGGAGGAAGCATTCAGCCGCGTCATCGCGGTGGTCGTGCAGCCGGGTGTCGAATTCGGCAGCGAAAATGTCGTCGCCTACAGGCCGGAGGCATCTGCTCCGCTGACCGCGCTGCTCGACCATGAAACAGCTCTCGTCTACGAAGCGCATTCGACCGATTACCAGAGCCGTTGGGCGCTAACGGCGCTGGTGGCCAACGGCTTCCCCATCCTCAAGGTTGGGCCCGGCCTGACCTTCGCGCTGCGCGAGACGCTTTACGGGTTGGATTTGGTGGCCTCCGAAATGGTCTCCGGCTATGGCGAGCGCTCGCTTGCCAAGGCGATGGAAACGCTGATGCTTTCCGCGCCTGGCCATTGGCGCAGCCACTATCACGGCGACGCGACAAGTCTCCATCTGCAGCGGCATTACAGCTACAGCGACCGCATCCGCTATTACTGGAGCAACCCCGCGGCAAGCGTTGCGGTCGCGCGCCTGCGCGAAGCTCTGAGCGGCATCGCCATTCCCGAGACGCTGATGCGGCAGTTCCTGCCGACGCTGCCGGCAGAGCTCGGCGCCGCCGGCAATCCCGAGGCGATCCTGCTCGCCGCTATCGACAGCGTGCTTGCCGACTATGACGCCGCCTGTCGCCAGGCCTGACGCTGGACGCTTCCTCTCCTGGCCCTATAATTTAGCCGGATCGAAAATTCGGCGGAGCAAGACACGATGAGCCTCGGCAAACACAAACTCGGCGGCCAGGGGCTCGAAGTCTCGGCCATCGGCCTCGGCTGCATGGGCATGAGCCAGGCCTACGGCCCGGCCGACGAGGCGGAGTCGATCGCAACGATCCACCGGGCGATCGAGCTCGGCTGTACGTTTCTCGACACGGCCGAGGTCTATGGGCCGTTCGTCAACGAGGAACTGCTGGGACGCGCGCTGAACGGCCGGCGCGGCCAAGTGACGATCGCGACGAAGTTCGGCTTCCGTATCGTCGACGGCAAGCAGTCCGGCACCGACAGCAGGCCCGAGCATATCCGCGAGGTGGTCGATGCTTCGCTCAAGCGCCTTGCCACCGACCATATCGACCTCCTCTATCAGCACCGCGTCGACCCTGCCGTGCCGATGGAAGACGTCGCGGGCGCGGTCGCCGAATTGGTGGCCGAGGGCAAGGTGCGCTTTTTCGGCCTGTCGGAAGCCGGCATCGCCAACATCCGCCGCGCCCATGCGGTGCATCCGGTCTCGGCGCTGCAGAGCGAATACTCGCTGTGGGAGCGCAACCTCGAGCCCGAGATCATCCCGGCGCTGAAGGAATTGGACATCGGCCTGGTGCCGTTCGCGCCGCTCGGCCGCGGTTTCCTCGCCGGCGACGTCAGGCGCGCGGAAGACTATCCCGAGGGCGATTTCCGCCGTGGCGATCCGCGCTACCAGGGCGAGAATTTCGACCTGAATGTCGCCGCGGCCGCCACGGTGCGCGACATCGCCGACGCCAAGGGGGTAAAGCCCGGCCAGATCGCGATCGCCTGGCTGCTCGCCAAGGGCCCCGATTTCGGCATCGACATCGTGCCGATCCCCGGTACGAAGCGCCGGACCTATCTGGAAGAGAATGTCGCGGCGGCGGATATCACGCTGGACGCCACCGAGATGCTCGGGCTCGACATGGCGCTGACGCCCGACAAGGTGTCGGGGCCAAGGTATAACGAGCGGACGATGTCGCTGGTGGACCGGTAGGCGTGGTTTCCTCTCCAGGAGGAGCCGCAGCTCATCCGCGCGAATGCGGATCGATGCTGTAGGGATGCACCGGATAGCCATCGCCGATCACCTCGCCCACCCTTTCCACCCAGGCTTCAACCGCCGGATGGTCGGCAAGCGAGAAGCCGCAATCCTCGGCGCGGTGGGCGTAGGCGTATACAGCGATGTCGGCGATGGTGAGCGTGTCGCCGACCAGGAAAGCTGTGTCGCGCAGGCTACGCTCCAGCGCGCCAAGCGCCCGCACACCCGCCTCGCGCTTGCCCGCGACCAGTGCATGGTTGCGCTCCAGGCGGCCGGTCAGCGTCCAGAAGCGCAGCGAGCCGATGACCGGTTCGACATAGTACTGTTCGAAGAACAGCCACTGCATCACCTTGGCGCGGGCAAGACGGTCAGCCGGCAAATAGGGCGTGTCCTCCGCGACGCAGACGAGGATCGCGTTGGACTCGGCGATCGCCTGGCCATTCTCGACGGCGAGCACCGGAACGGCACCTGCCGGGTTGAGCTTCAGAAAAGCCTCGGTGCGGCTCTCGCCTTCGAAGATCGACACCATACGGGTTTCGTAGGCGATGCCGAGCAGGCCGAGCAGGACGCGAATTTTCCAGGCGTTTTGGGACGGGAGATAGTCGTAGAGCGTGAGCATGGAGTGGGTCCCCTAATGTGATGGCGCGGCGTGCCACGATGGATGCCGAGGCACCACCCGATTCAGGCATCGCAACCCAAAACACCCGGAGTCAGCGCGAGGCGCCGCCCCTTCTGTCCTGCCGGACATCTCCCCCTACGAAGAGGGACATTAGCCGCCACGCCGGCTTTCGCCAATCGTCAGCTTTTTTCAGGTGATGGCCGGCGCCAAAGCACTGATCTCCTCCAACGTGGAAGGCATGTCCGGCGCTCGGCCTTACATGTTGGCCGCATTTCGCCCTCACCGCCTCGCAATATCCTTCGCCACCGCCTGCGCCTCGATGCCGATCTCGCGCAGCAGGCCGGTGACCGGATTGTAGAAGCCGACGAGATAGACGCCGAGCTCCGTCGCGCGGGCATTCACGCCGCTCTTTACCGGCCGCAGTTCCGCCGAAAGGAAACCGTCATAGGCCGGGCGGTAGCCGGTGGCGAAAATCGCCGCGTCGAATTTCTTCTCCACCCCGTCGGCGAATTTCACGCCGTCCGCTGTGAAGCTTGCGATATCCGGTGCAATGCCGATCCTTCCCTGCTTGATCGCTGCCACCGTGCCGACATCGATCACCGGAATGCGGCCGGCTTCGATCCCTTGCAGGATGCCCTGTTTCGGCCGCACGATGCCGTATCTCTCCAACCTGCCCAGCGCCAGATCGAGAATCTTGGGGAACATCCAGTCGTTCAGCGCCTGCGGCATCGGGCGGCTGGCGATGCCCACCATCTGGATCGGCACGCCGAACAGCTGGCGCGGCACGATATGGACACCCTTGCGTACCGAGATGGTGGGCCTGGCGCCGCTTTCGGCGAGGTCGAGCCCGATCTCCGCGCCCGTATTGCCCATGCCGACGACCAGCACGTCCTTACCGACATAGGGCGCGGCCTCGGTATAGGCGGCGCTGTGCAGCACCTTGCCCTTGAAGGCCTCGATACCCGGGAAGGCCGGCGTGATCGGCTCAGCATTGTTGCCGGTGGCGACGACAACCTTACGGGCATTGAAGGGCCCGGCATCGGTCTGGACCAGCAGACGCCCACCTTCGCGGCGGACCGATTTGACGGTGACGCCGAAGCGCGGCCTCAGCCCGAAACGCTCGGCATAGGCATCGAGATAAGCGACCACTTTCTCGCGCGGGACGTAGCGTGGATGGTTTTTCGGGAACGGCACGAAGGGCAGCGACGAGAAGGATTTCACCGTGTGCAGATGCAGCCGCCGGTAATGCCGTCGCCAGGCCGGCGCAACCTCATTGGCCTTTTCAAGGATGATGAAATCCTGCCCCGCCTGTTTGAGGCAGGCGGCGACCGCGAGCCCGGCAGGGCCGGCGCCGACGATGACGACATTGGTGTCCAAAGGCCCCTCCTCCCGCCCAAGCGGCAGAGGCTATGACGAGAGGCGTGCGGGCGACAAGTAGGGAGAAGCCCCTAGAGAGAGCCGCGCTACTCCATCGCGCCCGGCAACGCGGGCTCGTCCTCGGGCGGTTCGAGGATCTCGATCAGTTTCGCCACGCGGGTGCCGGGCATGGCATGGCCCTCATTGACCAGCGCCTCGTCGGCGCCGATCCAGGCGAAGGCCTCGCGCAGTTCCTCGAGGCTGGCGCCGGTGAGCGCGATATCGGCGATAACGGCCTCGTCGACCGGTCCAAGCACGGAAATGATGTCGTTGCGGGTCATCTTGTCCTCCCCCATCGGTCGGGATGATTGCCCAAGGAAACGGCTGAGCGGTGGAAGGGGTTCCGGAAATCCCCAGGCCGGCTTCTTCCAGACGAGGCCCGATGCTATGGCTCGCCTATGAAGCCCGCCCTCCTCCTCGCTGCCTTGCTCCTGTCCACGCCGGCGCGCGCAGACTGGAAGCCCATCGAAAAGATCGACACCTACGCCGTCTCGGGCGAGAGTGCGGAGCAGCTCTATCTCTCGATCGGCGAGAAGGGACCGGTGGTCGGCACGGCCGGCAACGCGCGGCGCGTCATCGCGCATACTTTCTTCAAGCTGACCTGGCAGCGCGACTACCAGCCGCAAGGCGGCGCCTGCGTGCTGAAGACGGCGCGGCCGAAGCTGATCATCACCTACACGCTGCCCAAGCCGGCGGGAAAACTTGGCTCAGCCTTGCAGGCGCGCTGGGACACCTTCGCCGCCGGGCTGATCGCGCATGAGAAGGTGCACGGCAACGGCATCGTCGACATGGTGGACAAGATCGTTGCCTTCAGCACGGGCCTCACCGCCCAGAACGATCCCGGCTGCAAGAAGGTCCGGGCGGAGCTGACGGCCTATCTAGACCAGCTCTCCAAGGCGCAGCGCCAGGACAGCCGCGACTTCGACAAGCTGGAATTCGGGCAGGACGGCAACATGCTGAAGCTGATCGCGGCGTTTCTGGGCGGGGGTTAGCGGATCGGCGCCAGCTTCGCTGCCTCGCGGATGGCTCGGACGGCATCCGGATTGGTGACGGGATAGCCCGCTATGAAACCCTCGACCGAGAAGCCCGGAAATTCGCTACGCAATCGGGCCGCGATGGCAGCAGCCTCGGGTCCGTCGCCCAGCGTGGCATGAGCGAGCATGAGGAAGATCAGCACGTGTGGAGAATTCGGCGTGCTCCGCCGCAGCGCGGCTATGGCTTCCCGGTGCCTGCCGGCCGCGAACAGGACCCGGCCCTGCATGCCGAAATACCAGGGCGGGGCAAGCGGGTTGAGGCGCATGGCGCGCTCGATTAGCGGGATGGCTTCCGCCGGATCGCCTGCGACCAGCGCCTTGCTGCCGGCAAGCAGCGCCAGCGTGTCAGCATGGTTGGAGCCACATTCGAAGGCGCGCCGGTGGGCGTCTTCGGCCGCCTTGAGATCGCCGAGGCAACCCATGAGATCGCCGAAGCAATTGTGCGCGCTGCTGTCGCTCGGGTCGAGCCGCAGCGCGTTCTCGACCGCCCAGCGCCATTTCCCGACCGAGGCTTTCAGATCGTCGCCGAAGCCGTTGCACGCCTCGATCGAATAGGCGTAGGCGAGTTCGGTCCAGGCCCTGACCAGGGTCGGGTCAAGCTCGAGTGCGCGCGAAAACAGTCGGATAGCTTCCCTGTTGCCGCTGCGGCTGAAGGTGTTGTGCTGTTCGACACCCAGCAAGTAGCAGTCGTAGGCGCGCAAGCTGGCCGGCGGCTTGCGACGGATTGCATTGCGACCCACTGTGGCGATCGCGCCGAAACAACCGGCAAGCACGTTGATTACGCTTTCCGTCAGGCTGTCCTGCAGCGCGAAGATGTCTTCGACGGGCCGGTCGAAGCGTTCGCTCCACAGGCTGACGCCGGTCCGCGCGTCAGCCAATTCCATCGTAAGCCGCACCCGCAGGGCGTCGGCGCGCAATTGGCCGGACAGAATATAGGCGGCGCCCAGAGCCTTGGCGTCGGTGGCGAAATCGGCCGGCTTGCTGCCCAGCGCCTTCATGGTGTGGAATGCGACGACCGGCAGATCCGCGTAGCGCGCAAGGTCGACGGTGATGTCCGACGACAGGCCGTCGGCGAAGCGGCGCCAATGCTCGTCGGCGGTCAGGCATTCGATGGGAAAAATCGCAAGCACCGGCGAAGCATCGGCCACCGCCGGTGGCCCCGCCGGCGCGGTCCCGATTGCGTTGATATGCATAGCCAGCGCGACCTTGCTGCGCACGCCGAGCTTTTCGTAGATTGCGGCGAGATGGGTGCGAACGGTGGACGGCGCGATGAACAGCGCCTCGCCGATCTCGCGATAGGTCATGCCGGCAGCGAATTTCTCCGCCACCATGCGCTCGCGATCGGACAGGGCCGGCGGGGGCTGCCCCGGCGAAAGCGCGGCCGGTGTGGGCGTCGCGTTGTGGTTCATCCCGATCCCCTGCCCGCGGACGACAACATTATCAACGCCCGCCACTGCAAAATACTACAAATGCAGGACCCAAAACACTGCATGCGGCCGATGGCGCGGCCGGGCGCCGCGGTTCAGGCTCCTCACATGCCCTCGATGAGGGACATTCATTCCGAGGAGCCGATGATGAAACCGACGTTGAACACGATTTCCGATTTTTACGGCGCCGTGCGGCTCGATGTCCGCGAACCGCCGGTCGGAGAAAGCCTCCTGCCACGCCGCCCTGGCCTCTTCGGCCTTTTCGTCGTGTGGCGCGAGCGCGCCTCATTCCGCGAGCAATTGGCGCTCAAGGCGCGCGACACGCCGTATCTGATCGGCGATATCGGCCTGACCATGGATGAGGTGCGGCAGGAACTGGCGAAACCGTTCTGGCGCCGATAGGCCTCAGAAACTCACCACAACCGCCGCGGCACTTCGCCTGGCCTCGCCGTGGAACACCGCCTCGATGTTGTTGCCGTCGGGGTCGAGCAGGAAGCAGGCGTAGTAGCCGGGATGGTAGGGGCGCTCACCCGGCGCGCCATTGTCCTTGCCGCCGGCGGCAAGCCCCGCCTGGTAGAAAGCATCGACCATGGCGCGGTCCCTGGCCTGGAAGGCGAGATGGTGGCGGCCGGTGAGCACGCCGCGCGCCGCGCGACTGTCGGCGCTGGAGACGAACAATTCGTCCGCCCAGAAGTAGTCCTCGGCTTCGCCGCCGATCGGGATGCCCAACACCTCGAACAGAGCGCCGTAGAAACGCCGGCTGGCCTGGAGGTCGCGCACCACGAGCTGGAGATGATCGATGAGCCGGCCGCGATAGAGTTCCATGCGGGTTCTCCTGTTGAGGGGTTCAATTTAGATGGGAGCGGCGTGGGGTCAATGCGGGGTGCTTCTGACTGCTGACATGCAGAAAGGCTGGCGGGACAGCCCCCCTCTGGCCTGCCGGCCATCTCCCCCACGAGGGGGGAGATCAGATGTCACGCCGGCTTTCGCCAATCTCCTAAGTCGTAGAAAGAGCGCAGGCGCGAGAACTGCCAATCTCCCCACTTGTGGGGGAGATGTCCGGCAGGACAGAAGGGGGCGCCGTAGAGCACTTGCCTCTCAGACAATCGGCAATCTCTGACCCGCCAAAAAACTAGATAAAAAATGCAACCAGATTGTAGGATCGGTTCCCGCCCTGACGTCCTTCGGACGCAAACGGCCCGGTGGACTGGAAAAACCGTGCCGCATCAAACAGGATGCCTTTCGGCATGGGAGCAGAACCATGAACCATTCCTATCGTTGGGTCATCGTCGCGGCCGGCGCGCTGATGACCTGCGTGGCGCTCGGCGCGATGTTTTCGCTGGCGATCTTTCTGGAGCCGATGTCGCTCGACACCAACTGGTCGCGCACCGGCATTTCAAGCGCCATGACTTTGAACTTCCTGGTGATGGGCCTCGGCGGTTTCGCCTGGGGCGCGATCTATGACCGGGTCGGCGCGCGGCCCGTCGTGCTCGCCGGCGCGGTGCTGCTCGGCCTGTCGCTGGTGGTGGCGAGCCGCGCCCATTCGCTGCTAACCTTCCAGCTCAGCTATGGCGTCATCGTCGGGCTGGCGGCCAGCGCCTTCTTCGCGCCGATGATCGCGCTCACTACCGCCTGGTTCGACACCAATCGCAGCCTCGCCGTGTCGCTGGTCTCGGCCGGCATGGGTGTCGCGCCGATGACCATCTCGCCCTTCGCCCGCTGGCTGATCACGGCCTATGACTGGCGCACCGCCATGTTCGATATCGGCGTCATGGCCTGGGTGCTCTTGCTGCCCGCCGTCTTCCTGGTGCGCCAGCCGCCGACGGCGGTCGCGGCAAGCGACGGCACGCCGGCGCCTGTCACCGACGATCCCGGCATGAGCGTCGGCCAGGCGCTGCGCTCGCCGCAATTCATCGTGCTGGGCTTGACCTTCTTCGCCTGCTGCGCGGCGCATTCGGGCCCGATCTTTCACATGGTGAGCTATGCCATGTCCTGCGGCGTCGCGCCGATGGCGGCCGTGTCGATCTATAGCGTCGAGGGGCTCGCCGGCCTTGGCGGACGCGTGCTTTACGGCGTGCTCGGCGACAGGCTGGGCGTGAAGCCGGTGCTGGTCGCCGGGCTGGCCATTCAGGGGCTGGTCATCGCCGCCTACCTCACCGTCGGCCAGCTCGAGCAGTTCTACCTTCTGGCCGTCATCTTCGGCGCTACCTATGGCGGCGTGATGCCGCTCTACGCTGTGCTGGCGCGCGAATATTTCGGCCTGCGCATCATCGGCACCATCCTAGGTGCCGCCACGATGCTCTCAAGTCTCGGCATGTCGCTCGGGCCGCTTGCCGGCGGCATGATCTATGACGCCACTGCCAGCTATCACTGGCTGTTCATCGGCTCGGCGCTGATCGGGCTCGGCGCCGCCGGCATCGCCATCGCCTTCCCGCCGCAACCCAGCCGGCAGAAACTGCAGATGGCGTGAGCAGCACCGGTTCCTTTCCCCTGCCTTGTCGGGGGCGAGGAACCGAGCTTGCGGAGATCAGCTAATCACCCAGTCCCCGTTCCCGTGCGCACCGCCTCGCGGTCGCTCTCGTCGCGTTTCACCCGCTCGTCGGAGATCAGCACCACCGGGCATGGGCTTCGCCTCAGCACGCCGGTCGTCGTCTCGCCGAAGATCAGCTCTTCGCCCTGGCGCCGCGCCACGCCCATGACGATCAACGCCACGCTGCGGCTGGCCTGGCGGGCAATGGCATCGGCGGCTGCGGCTCTGCTGCGGATCGCGGTCTCGATCTCGACGCCGTAGCGGTCGGCGAGCGCGACGATATCCTTCAGCACCGCTTCCCTGCGGCGATGCGAGACGGTGTCGCGTGGCTCGTCGCGACCAACCCTGGCGACATAGAGCATCTTGACCGGCGCACCGGTGACGGCGGCGATGGCCAAGGCCAGTTCGGCGCCGCGGCGGGCGACCGCAGTGCCGTTGACCGGTACCAGTATCTTGCCCGATCCCGGGCCGAGCTTCGGCGTTTGGCGGCCTACGGCTGCCGGTTTCAGCACCAGGCAAAGCGGCCCATCGAAGGCGCCGGCGACTTCGTTCAGCCGGTGCGAGAAGCCGCCCTTGGAGGTGACCGCGCGACCGAGGCCGACGAGCAGCATGCCGTAGCCTTTGCGCGCCTCCCTGGCGACCGTTTCGGCCGAAAGCTCCTCATGCTGGCGGCGGGTGACCGGCGCTTCGCGCACTGGGCTCTCGTCGGATTTCTTCGCGGCCTCGCGGCTGTCCTCCGCACCTTTTTCGATCTCGTCCAGATGCAGCCCCTCGGTTGGCTCGGCATCGATCTCACCGCTGGAATGCAGCACTGTCATCGGCTTGCCGGCGCCGATGACGCCGGCAAGATAGGCGGCAAAGCGGCCGACGACGCCCTCGTCGACCACCACCAGAAGCCTCTCCAGATTGGCGACGAAACCGCGCTGGTCCACCTCTTCGCGCTCCAGGCGCTTCTTCTCGTTCTCGCCGATCGGCAGGCGCCGCAGCGCCCAGCGCAATGTCGGCGGCATGACGAGGGTGGTGATGACGGCCATGGTGAGGATCATGGTGAAGAGGTTGTGCGACAGCACGCCCATCGAGAGGCCGATCGAGGCGACGATCACTTCGGTCGAGCCACGCGCGTTCATGCCGCAACCCACCGCGATGCCTTCGGCACGGCTCATGCCGGCGACTTCCGCGCCGATGAAGGCGCCGCCGAACTTACCGATCGAGGCGATCACCACCAGCGCCACGGTAAGCAATGCCAGCTGCGGGTCGATCAGCACGGTGAGATCGGCCGATAGGCCGGCGACGCCGAAGAACACAGGCATGAAAAGGGCGGTGATGATGCCGCGCAATTGCCCTTCGATATGCCGCGACAGGATCGGCGACTCGCCGACCAAAATGCCCGCGACAAAGGCGCCGAGCACGGTGTGGACGCCGATCAGGTCGGTGATCAGCGCCATCGCGCCCATGATGGCGAGAATGACGGTGACCACCGCGTATTCCGAACGGAACGTGTCGTTGGTCCAGCGGATGGCGTCGAAGACGATGCGGCGCCCGAGCGTGAAGGAAAACGCCATGAAGGCCGCGACGCCGAGGATGGTGAAGGCAAGATTGCCGATCTCGATCCGCCCCTTGGTTGCGATGCCGATGGTGATGGCGATGATTACCCAGCCGATCGTGTCCTCGATGATGGCCGAGGACACGATGATCTGGCCGAGGTCGCGACGCATGAAATTCATGTCGCGCACCACCATGGCGACGATCTTGACCGAGGAGATGGAAAGCGCCGTGCCAAGGAACAGCCCGGCCACGATGCGCTCGCTGCCGGTCGCAAGCAGCGAAGCCGGCATGAACTGCGCGGCGGTGAAGCCGAGCGCGAAAGGCACGGCGACGCCGGCGGCCGAGATCGAAAAACAGGCGCGGCCGACGCGGCGCACGAGCCTCAGATCCGTCTCCATGCCGGTGAGCAGGAGCAGCATCAGAACGCCGAGCTGGGCGATGGCGTTGATCATCGACTTCTGCGAGGCGTCGCCGGCGAAGACCAGCCGCTCGGCCTCCGGCCAGACCCAGCCGAGCAGCGAAGGGCCGAGCAGGATACCGCCGATCAGCTGCCCCATCACCGCGGGCTGGCCCAGTATTTCCAGCACCTCGCCGATACCGCGCCCGACGACCAGAAGCAGGATCAGCTCGGCGACGAAGATGCCTTCCGAGGACATGCCGGTCCTCTCGGCGGCGAAGGCGACGGCGGGCATCAGGGCGAGCGCGGCAGCACCAAGCGCGATCCAGATCGACAGCGACCGTCGCCGATTGAGCATGTTGAACAATATGCACCCCTCATTCCTCGCGTCGGCATAACGGTTTGGCGCGAGGATCGTTGCACGGCTTTTCCTCGCCCCATGAAATGGGGAGAGGTGCCTCGGCGAAGCCGAGACGGAGAGGGAGAACGCCGGTTCGACCGGTAAAAGCGCCTCTATGAGGAAGACATTCGCCCTACGAAAGATCCTCTCCGTCCGGGTTCGCGGATACCTCGCCCCGCCTTTGGCAAGGGCGAGGAAAAGCTTCTACAATTCTAATCAAATGCCACGGCCGATTTTTGCTTCGCGGTAAAGCGACTCGACGATGTTGGCCGCCAGGCGGGGCAATAAGGAGAAGCTAATGAAAAGCGACTTTGCCGCCGCCCACCTGCACCTCGACCGGGCGTGCCATTACCTGCGTGGCGACGATGAAACGAGCCGTGCCGCGCTTCAAGCGCTCGACCTTGTGATCGAGGCGGTGGCGGCAGCCCAGCATGCCAGGCCGATGGCCGATGTGCTACCCTTTCCGCGGCGCGCGAATGGTGGTCTTCCCCCGCTTGCATCCTGACTTATGCGCCTGAAAAGGCGGGAACATTTTGGGGCGGCCGCACGTTGTGCTATACGGGGTGTGGCCGGCCTGTTCTTAGTCGGGATGCGGCCGGCCATGGCAGCGGGAGGCGCATGGCAAAATGTCCCAGACGACGGCCGCAAAATCCACCGGCGCGGCCACGGCCTCGAAATCCACCGAGGCGAGCGCGCCGGCAACATCGACCGAGAAGGCAGCACCTCCGCGCGCCTCCGACACGCTGGCGCTGAAGCTCAGCTCTGCCGAATTCACCACGACGCTGTCGCATTTCCACCGCGCCGAGATTGCGCGCATGGCCGGCTGGCGCGACCGGCTCGACCGCACCAGCAACTGGGCGATCACCGTGGTGGCGGCGATGCTGTCGGTGTCGCTGTCGACTCCCAGCGCGCATCATGGCGTGCTTTTGTTCGCGATGCTCCTGATCACGCTGCTTTTGTGGATCGAGGCGCGGCGCTACCGCTTCTTCGACGTCTACCGCGCCCGCGTGCGGCAGTTCGAGCGCTACTACTTCGCGCAGATATTTTCGCCGCAGCCCGACTATGCCTCCAACTGGCTGGCCATACTGGGTGAAGGCCTGCGCTCGCCGCGTTTCCTGATCTCGCAGCGCGCGGCGCTGATCCGCCGGCTGCGCCGCAACTACATCTTCATGTACACGATCCTGCTGCTTGCCTGGATCCTGAAGATCACCACGCCAAGCCTCTCGCGCGAAGGCTCTCCGATCGGTTTCGGCGCCTCGCTCGTCGATACGTTCCGAGTGGCGACGCTGGGGCCCATCCCCGGCGTCGTCGTCGTGTGCGGGGTGAGCGCCTGCTATCTGGCGCTGCTTGCCGCCGCTTTCCTGGTCCGCTCCGATGATGGCGAGCTGTCCTTCGGCGATGTGCATGTGTGAGTGAGGCAGTAGGCAGTAGGCAGTAGGCAGTAGGGGGATAGCCGCTTTCCATGCTGCCTCGCAACGCCCTTTTTCCTATTGCCTACTGCCTACTGCCTAGTGCCTACTGCCCAGCAATGGCTTCAGGCTTTGAATCGCAAAACCGGTCCAAGTGTCTGTTTCTGGAGGAGATCGCATGGACGACACCGACCAATGGCGCAACATGGCGAGCGCGCCGCGGGACGGCAGCCGCATCCTGGTGACGGTGCGCTCCTCCGAACAGGGGCCGGCCGAGGTCGACATGGCCTACTGGTCGCGCGCCGACCAGTTCGGCGAGGAAGGCTGGCGGGCGTCGGACTCCTCGCCCGGCCGCGTCGTCGAATATGCCGAGCCGGAGCTCAGATGCTGGATGCCGCTGCCGACCGCTGGGCGCGGGTCGATGCCAAGCCCGTGGGAGGGTGAGGACGTGCCGCTGGTGGACGGCGATGGGATTTAAGGCGGCCTACCCCGACTATTTGGTGCAAGCGGCCGTGACGGCCGATCCCCCAGTAGGGGACATTTCCCCACAAGGAGGGAGATTGGCTGTGCACCGGCTTTCGCCAATAAGCGGCGTTAGCTGTCGTGATCTTACAGAAGGCGGCTTCTGGGCTTAAACCTAGTTGCAAAAACTTTTTCGGCACGCCGAGAGAGTGCCGACCCGATCCAGGTCGCGAAGGCAAGAAGCCGAAGCGCGAACCCTTCGAAGTCGACGATGGATGTACTCACCTGCCGATGCTTGCGTTGCCGGTCAAGGTACCACGCCAGCGCAATATCATGCCGACACGGCGCGCTGATGTCCTGCCCGCCGATTTGGTCGTCGCCATGCCAGATTGGCCATTCGCTCGGGCGTTGCACGGCATCCTCCTCAGATTGATGTCCAATGCGGATAATCTGGAGGAGGACCGTGAGAGACACGCAGCAACCGGCGTGATCAAATCGTGAAAAATGCTGGCCGCATGAGATCCGGGTTGAATTAGAGACTGCTAAGCGAAAGAATTGCCTCGATCATGGTCGGGGTGGCTTCCGATGACGGCGCCGCATCTTCACCTGCTGGGTGGTTTCGACTTTAACGGCGTCGGGGCGACGGCTCCGGCCTTCAGTCGCAAGGCGCGCGGCATGGTGGCTTACCTTGCGCTGCAGGCCGGGCAGGCGCAGTCGCGCGAAAAGCTCGCGGCGCTGCTCTGGAGCCTCAATGGCGAGGCCCAGGCGCGGATGAGCCTGAGGCAGGCGGTGTCGTCCGTCCGCAAGGCGATAAGCGTCGCGGGCGGGGGGCGCTTCCTCACCGACGGCGCGAACCTTGCGCTTCACCTCGACGATATCGATTTCGACGTGGCGCGCTTCGAGGCGCTGGCCGCGGGCCCCGCGCCCGAGGATCTCGAACAGGCCGCCGCCCTCTATCGCGGCGACCTGCTCGACGGGCTCGGCCTGCGGGAAGAGCCGTTCGAGGAATGGCTGCGGGTCGAGCGCGAGCGCCTGCGGGCGATCGCCGTCGCGGCGCTGGACAGGCTGATCAATCATTACACCACCGCAGCTGACCCCGCCGCTTGCATACGGGCCGCCATGCGCCTGCTGGCGATGGAGCCGCTGCGCGAGGATGCCCATCGTGCCCTGATGCGAAGCTACGCGGCTCAAGGGCGCGTCAACCTGGCGCTGAAGCAATATGAGGTCTGCCGCGACGCGCTGCAGCGCGAGCTGCGGCTGATGCCGGAAGCCGAAACCCGGCACTTGCATGACGAGTTGCGCGCCCGCCGCATCGCGTCTCCTGCCCGGCCCTCGGCTTCGAGCCCCGAACCCGAATCCGCGCGGCCACCAACTCACTATGTCAAATCGTCGGGGGTGAACATCGCCTACCAGGTGACCGGCGATGGGCCGATCGACCTCGTCTACGTGCCGGGCTGGGTCTCCAATCTCGACCTGGCCTGGGCATCGCCGCGCTTCGCGCATGTGCTGAAGCGGCTCGGCTCCTTCTCGCGTCTGATCCGCATCGACAAGCGTGGCACCGGCCTCTCAGACCGCAATGTCGGCCTGCCGACGCTGGAACAGCGCATGGAAGACGTGCGCGCCGTGCTGGACGATGTCGGCTCCGATCGCCCGGTGCTGTTCGGCAGTTCCGAGGGCGGACCGATGTGCCTATTGTTTGCCGCCACCTATCCAGAACGCACCGCCGCGTTGGTGCTCACTGGAGCTTATGCCCGAGGCACATGGTCGAAGGATTATCCTTGGGCCCGAACCGTCGATGAGGTGCAACAGGATATCGACACCGTCGAACGACAATGGGGCGAGCCCGCCGACATGCGCAACGCCGCGCCCAGCCTGATCGAAAACATGGTCGAGCGCGAGTGGTTCGCCGCCTATCTCAGAAATTCGGCCTCGCCGGCCGACGCGATCGCGCTCTGGCGCTGGGGCACCGAGATCGACGTGCGCGACATCCTGCCGGCGATCCATGTCCCGACGCTCGTGCTGCAGCGGACCGGCGATCGCTGGGTGAAGCCGGAGGAAGGACGCTATCTGGCGACGCATATCGAAGGCGCCAGATATGTCGAGCTTGCCGGAAGGGACCACGTGATCTGGGGCGAGGACTGCGACGGCCTAATCGACCAGATCAGGGATTTCGTGATCGGTGCGCTGCCGCCGGCGCGAGCGGAAAAGGTGCTGATATCGGTGCTGGCGCTCGCCATCGACGGCGTGGCCGACGACGCGAAAGCGGCCGGGCAGGCAGACATCGTTCGCGACGGATTGCTGCTTGGCGGCGGCTCGGAGATCAGGCGGTCGCGTGACACGCTGCTTGCCGCATTCCAGCGGCCGACGCGCTCGATCGAATGCGCGATGGCGATCGCCAATCGCCTGGGGCCATGCGGCCTCAAGGTTCGCGCGGCGATTCACATCGGCGAGTGCGAGGCGCGTGGCGAGGACTTTTCCGGCATCGCCATCGAAGTCACGGCGCGGCTTCTGGACCATGCCAAGCCGGGCCAGATCATCGCATCGCGAACGATGCGCGACCTAGTCGTCGGCTCCGGCTTGACCTTCGAGGAACAAGGCGAGATGAAAGCAAGCGGCCTGCCCGGCGCGCTCCAGTATTTTGCCGTAACCTGGGCCCCGCCAGGCCTCTGACTGTCGTTTAGAACAAAAACGCCGCCGTCGCCGGGTCCGGTCCGGTGCGGCCATCACGCGAATCCAGGCCGTGGATGGTCTGCATGTCGCCCGCATCCAGCTCGAAGCCGAAAACGTCGAAATTGCTCGCGATGCGCTCCTGGTGAATCGACTTCGGAATGACGACCAGGCCCTCCTGCAGGTGCCAGCGGATGATCACCTGCGCCACCGACTTGCCGTGCTTCTTCGCCAGTTTCTCCAGCGTCGGGTCCGCCAGCAGCCGACCGCTGCCCAGCGGGCTCCAGCTCTCGACATGGATGCCGTGCTTCTTGTGGAACTCGCGCTTGTCGCGCTGCTGGAAGCGCGGGTGCAGTTCGATCTGGTTGACGACCGGCGTCACGCCGGTCTCGCCGATGATGCGTTCCAGATGATCCTGGTTGAAGTTCGAGACGCCCACCGACTTGATACGGCCGGCCTGCTTTAGCTCAACCAGCGTCTTCCAAGCCTCGACATATTTGTTCTGGCTGGGCACCGGCCAGTGGATGAGAAAGAGGTCGATCCGGTCGATGCCGAGCTTCCGCATCGTATCGTCGAAAGCGCGCAACGCCTCGTCGCGCTGATGCGCGCCGTTGCGCAGCTTGGAGGTGATGAACAACTCGTCCCTCGGCACGGCGGCCGCGCGGATCGCTTCGCCGACGCCTTCCTCGTTGCGGTAGCCCTCGGCGGTATCGATGAGGCGATAACCGGCCTCGATGCCCCAGCGCACGACCTTGGCGGTGATGTCGGGATCGACTTGCCACACGCCGAGGCCGATCTGAGGGATCGTGGCGGCGTCGTTCAATGTCAACTGTTCAGGCATGAATCGTTCCTTCTGCACTGTGGGTTGGCCCCGCCTATGTAGTTTCCAGATTTGGAATGACGAGCTGATGTGCGGAAAAATGGGCGTCCTTGCAGCTGTCGGCCTCCTCTTGTCCATCAGCAATCGCTAATTGACAGGCCTACGGAAAAGGCGCTGACTGACAGGCGGTAGATCGCAACAAGGCGGTCGATTTGGCCTGCCGGCGTCACCGCGGGAGGATCTCATGCCAACTGTCATCGGCCACCACGATATCAAAAAAGGCGCCAAGCACTGGCTCACATCACCTAAGCGCAAGGAACTATTCGGTCCGCTTGGCATAACCAACATCCGCACCTTCGTCGATCCGCAGAATCGTGACCGGGTGGCTGTAATGATGGACGTTCCGGATATGGACAAGCTGGCAGCCCTGATGCAGAGCAAGGCAGCTGCCGATGCCATGGAGTTCGACGGCGTGGTGCCCGAATCCCTAGTCATCCTGGTGGAAGAAAAGGGATAGCCGCCCTGCTGGCCCCTATCCTTTCGCTCCAAACCTCAAGCCGTCCATCAAAAGCTTCACCAGCCTCCCCGATCGCTCGCGCCAGTCGGGCGTGTTCGGCGCGGAGTAGATGCCGCCGAGCGCATGCATGACATCGGAGGCGTCGACATCGGCGCGGATCTTGCCTGCGGCGGCGGCAGCCTCGATCAGGCCCCGCATCGCGCCCGAGACACGGCCGGAGGTGTCGGAGAACAGCGTCGAGTTGGTGGTGAGCAGAAGGCGCAGGCTGGTGGCGAGGCCGCGCTTGGTGGCGATGTAGTCGACGAAGCGCTGCATCCAAAGTTCGAGGGCGACATCGGCCGGATGCTCGCGCGCCAGTTCGTCGGCCGCGTGGCAAAGCCCTTCCACCTCGCGGCGATAGACTACCTCGACCAGATGCTCGCGCGTCGGGAAATGCCGGTAGAGCGTGCCGATGCCGACCCCTGCCCGCTTGGCGATCTCCTCCAGCGAGGCGTCGACGCCGTCGGCCGCGAAAGCCTGCGCCGCCACCTCGACCAGTCTGTCGCGGTTGCGCTGCGCATCGGCGCGCAACGGCTTTGGCGCCGGCGGATCGCGCGTCGCTTCAGCGGTCATTTCACGGTCAGGCACTTTTTTCTCCACCGAACGCAATATGGGGGGTTGAACCATCACTGGCCAGACCCCAGTTAAATAAACGGAGGCACCTCCGCTTTAGTGGAGTACCTTTATCATATAACCAGGGGAAGCGGTATGTCACGTGCTGAAGGACGGAAAGCTTTCCCTGGCCGCTGGAGTGGGACGTGGGAACTGCTAATCTCCCCCCTTGCGGGGGAGATGGCCGGCAGGCCAGAGGGGGGTGCTGTCCCGCCGACCTCTCAGCCGATGACAGGCACTTCCTCTGCGAGGGTGGCTTGTGAACGACAGCCGCAAACGCCGCGTTCCTTCACACCCCCCTCTGCCCTGCCGGGCATCTCCCCCGCAAGGGGGGAGATTAGTCTCTTCGCCGCCGGCGCTTCCCCTCATACGTCGCCCTTGTCCCTCTCCGCTCAAGCCCCATTTCCATCCGCCTAGCGTCCAGCAATCGGAGCCCGACGCCTTATGACCAGCCAGACGATCATCGATCCTCCCGAAGACGGCCACATCTTGAACAGCAAGGCCAGTCCCACCGCGCTTTCCATCCATCTCACCATCAACGGCCGCGCGCATTCCCTCGATATCGAGCCGCGCGTGACGCTGCTCGACGCGCTGCGCGAGCGGCTGCACCTGAGCGGCACCAAGAAAGGCTGCGACCAGGGCCAGTGCGGCGCCTGCACCGTGCATGTCGACGGCGAGCGTGTGCTCGCCTGCCTGACGCTGGCGGCCCAGGTCGAGGGCCGCTCGATCACCACCATAGAGGGCCTTGCCGACGAAGACGGCACGCTGCACGCCGTGCAGGCCGCCTTCCTGGAGCAGGACGCCTTCCAGTGCGGCTATTGCACGCCGGGGCAGATCATGTCGGCGGTGGCCTGCATCCGTGAAGGCCATGCCGGCTCCGACGAGGAAATCCGCGAATACATGGCCGGCAACCTTTGCCGCTGCGGCGCCTATCCGCACATCGTCGCCGCCGTCCGCCAGGCCGCACAGGAGTTGCGCTCATGAGAGATTTTTCCTATCTCCGCGCCGACAGCGTCGAGGCCGCGCGCAACGCCGCAGCCCTTCCCGGCGCCATGCTGCTGGCCGGCGGCACGACGCTCATCGACCTCGCCAAATGCGGCGTCGCCGAACCTTCTGTTGTCATCGACATCAGCCACATCGAAGGGCTCAACGCTGTCGACGTGACTGCCGACCGCGCCTTCATCGGCGCGCTGGCCAAGATGAGCCATGTCGCCGACAACCCGCAAGTGAAGAGCCTCTTCCCCGCCGTGTCGGAAGCGCTCTGGCAGGCGGCGTCGGCGCAGTTGCGCAACATGGCCACCATCGGCGGCAATCTGATGCAGCGCACGCGCTGCCCCTATTTCCGCGATCCGCAAAATTTTCCGGCCTGCAACAAGCGTGCGCCGGGCAGCGGCTGCTCGGCGATCGGCGGGGTGACGCGCGGCCATGCCGTGCTCGGCACCAGCGAGGCCTGCATCGCCACCTATCCGGGCGACCTGGCGGTGGCGCTCGTCGCCTTCGACGCCGAGGTCGATCTTGGCGAGCGCAAGCTCAAGGTGGAGGACTTCTTCCTCGCGCCAGCAGCCACCGCCGAGCAGGAGCACGACATCCGCCCCGGCGAGGTGATCACCGCAATAGAAATCCCCGGCTCGGCCGCGGCCAGGCGCTCGACCTACATCAAGGTGCGCGACCGCCAGTCCTATGAATTCGCGGCGGCAAGCGCTGCCGTTGGGCTGGAGCTCGAAGGCGATGGTCGCACCATCCGCGACATCCGCGTCGCGCTGGGCGGCGTCGCCACCAAGCCATGGCGCGCGCGTGCCGTCGAGGACGCGCTGAAGGGCAAGGCGCTCGACGAAGACATCGTCCGCAAGGCGAGCGAGCTCGCCATGGAGGGCGCCGTCGACCACGGCGCCAACCACTACAAGATTGCGCTGGCGCCGCGCGTGATCGCGCGCGCAATCCTCAAATTGGGAGAGACGGCATGACCGTTCATGACATGAAACACGCCGCGTCGGACAGCGCGCGGCTCGAAGCGGTCGGCGGGCGCCTGTCGCGCGTCGACGGTCCGGCCAAGATCACCGGCGCGGCCCACTACGCCGTCGAGCAGCAGCTCGAAGGGCTGACGCATGCGGTGCTCGTCGGCGCAACCATCGCCGCGGGCAACGTCAACGCCATCGACACGCGCGCGGCCGAGACCGCGCCCGGCGTGCTCGCCGTGCTGACGCCCGACACCATCATGGAGCTGAAGGGTGCATCGGACTGGCTGGGCAATCCGCCATCGCAACCAACCTACAATCCCCTCGCCCGCGCGGTCACCTACTCCGGCCAGCATGTCGCGGCCGTTGTGGCCGAGACCTTCGAGCAGGCGGTGGCAGCCGCGGCGCTGGTCAAGGTCTGGTATGACGAGACGCCGGCCATCGTCGATCTCAGCGACGGCAAGGCCGGCGACGGCATCCCGATCGACGCCATGACCAAGGAATGGGGCGACGCGCAAGCTGCCTTCGCCGAGGCGCCGGTGCGCATCTGCGCGGCCTACAACACGCCGCGCGAATTCCAGGCGGCGATGGAGCCGCATGGGCTGATCGCGCGCTGGGAAGGTGACGAGCTGACCATCTGGGAGCCGAGCCAATGGCTGGACGGCATGGCGCGTACCTATGCCGAATGGTTCGGCGTGCCGTTCGAAAATGTGCGGCTCGTATCGCCCTATATCGGCGGCGGTTTTGGCTCCAAGGCGCTGGCGCTCGCCCACAGCGCGGTGGCGGCGGCGGCGGCGAAGATGCTCGGGCGCCCGGTGAAGCTGGTGCTCAACCGCCCGCAGAATTTCACGTCCTATGGCGGCCGCGCCGCGACACGGCAGACCGTTGCCATCGGCGCCGACAGGGATGGAAAGATCCAGTCGATCGTACATCGTGGCGTCAACGAGACGGCCGTCGACGGCATGTGGGTCGAGCCGCTCGGTTCGGTCACCTCGATCATGTATGCCACGCCGAACTTCTCCTCGAAGCAGAATGTGGTGCGGGTCAACACGGTGGTGCCGGGGGCAAAACGCGCGCCGGGCGAGAACCCAAGCGCCTTCGGCATCGAAAGCGCCATCGACGAGCTTGCTTATGAGCTTGGGCTGGATCCGATGGAGATGCGGCTGATCAATTATGCCGAACAGGACCCGCACACCAAGAAGGCGTGGTCAACACGCCAGTTGCGCGAGGCCTTTGCCGCCGGCGCCGAGGCCTTCGGCTGGGCGAAGCGCAGCAACGCGCCGCGCTCGATGCGCGACGGCCACCAGCTCATCGGCTGGGGTGTTGCGGCCGGCACCTATCCGGTGCGGCGCGCGCATGGCGAGGCGGTGGTGAAGCTCAAAGCCGATGGTTCGGTCGAGGTCGAAAGCTCATCGATCGACATGGGCCAGGGCACCTACACGATCCTGGCGCAGACGGCGGCCGAAACGCTCGGCGTGCCGGTGGAGCGGGTGTCGGTGAAGCTCGGTGACTCGCATTTCGCCCGCGCCGGCGTCACCGGCGGCTCACGGCTTGCCGGCGTCATGACCGGCGCCGTCTACAAGGCGGCCGGCCAGGCGCTGGACGAGCTGATCGGGCTCGCGCTTTCCGACCCGCGCTCGCCCTTCCAGAAGCTGCAGGCGAACACGCTGCAGGTGCGGGACGGCCGCATCGCCTCGCCGCGCGGCGAAGGACCGGAGCTGTCGATCGCGGAGTTCATGTCCGCTGTCGGCCGCGAAAAGATTGAGGCCAAGGGCGACACGCTGCCGGCAAGCACGACGCCGGAGGAGCGCTACAAGAACTACACCACCATCGCCATGTCGATCCCACACACCGAAGGCGACTATTCGCGCTATTCCTGGTGCGCGCATTTCGTCGAGGTGCGCGTCGACGAGGATTTCGGCACGGTGCGTGTGTCGCGCGTGGTGTCAGCGCTGGATTCGGGCCGGCTCTACAACCCGAAGCTGGCGGAAAGCCAGTGGAAGGGCGGCATCATCATGGGCATCGGCCAGGCGCTCTTGGAAGAAGGCATCGTCGACCGCCGCCACGGCCGCATCGTCAACGGCAATTTCGCCGACTACATGCTGCCGACCAATGCCGACATCCCCGACATCCAGACGATCTCTGTCGGCATCCCCGACCCGCACTCCTCCGCGCTTGGCGGCAAGGGCGTCGGGGAACTGGCGATCGTCGGCATCGCGCCGGCGATTGCCAACGCGGTGTTCCACGCGACGGGGAAAAGGGTACGGGACCTGCCAATCACCCTGGAGAAGTTGATTTAGCGCCCGCGCTGAAGCGGCCAATCTCCCTGTATGGACGCGTTTCAGGCACCCCGACGCGCCCGGGTTCTGTTCGCGCGAGACGGCTGATCAGAATTTGTAGGCGATACCGACGCGGATATCGTGCGTTGTCAGTTCGATCGCATCGTTGTTGATAGGAGCCCCATCGAAGGTCGAGTGACGCACAGAGGTGTGACGGCCGAAATCGGCGAAGCGGTATTCGCCCCGGACGAGCCAATTGTCGGTTACGGCGTATTCGAGACCGGCGCCCAGTGTGTAGCCCGCAATCGTATCGTCGACGTCGGCATAGGCATCTCCGCTCGGAAGGTTGACGGTGGCGTGCTTGTAGTTTGCCACCCCAAGGCCGCCGGTGAGGAAGGGAAGCCAACGATCCATCGCGTAGCCGGCTCTCAGGCGGACAGACCCGACCGCCTTCAGCTCGAGCACGCCACCGAAGGCAGGATCGTCGACCCCCAGAGCCTGATAGGCCGTTGTGTCCTTGACGTTGGCAAAGCTGTAGTCGCCCTCGACACCGAGAACCAGGCCGCCGTCGAACTGCTTGGCGTAGCCGATATACAAGCCGCCGAAGCCGCCGGAAGGGCTGTAGCCCCAGCCGTAATCCTCGAAACTGCCAGGCGCAAAAGTCTGACCGACCCTTGCATCGCCCCAGGCATATCCGGCTTGTGCCCCGACATAGGCGCCAGACCAGTTGTAGGTGGCCGCGACGGGCGAGGTTGAATCGACGTCCGCGGCGGACGCCATGCCGACAGGCACGAGTAGAAAGGCCGTGGCGAGAAGTACTGTTTTCATTGCTTGTCTGCTGTCCCCAAAGTGTCGCCTTCCCCGGCGGAAAAATGCCGCCGCGGGGTTTTGTTCGGACAGATCAGAACTTGTAGCTGAGGCCGACCCGCAAATCGTGCGTCTTGAGATCGACGTTCGTCACCGTGGCAAGACCGGCCGCGGCCGAGAGAGCCTTGCTGCCGAAGTCGGAGTAGCGATACTCGACGCGAGCGATCCACTTGTCGGTGAAGGCGTGCTCGACGCCGGCTCCTACAGTCCAGCCAATATAGGCTTCGTTGTGGAGTGTTATGTCACCGCTGGGAGTGCCGGTAATCGCGGTCAGTTCATATTTGGCCGCGGCCACGCCCGCGGTGATGTAAGGCAAAGTCCGATCGAAAGCATAGCCGGCCCGCAGCCGCGCCGACCCCGACCACTTGAGTTCGCTCTTGAGCAACGTGTTGCCGCCATTGGCGAAGGTCGTAAGTCCATCGACATTGTTGTACGCAAGGTCAGCCTCGGCACCGAGCACGAAACGGTTCGCCAATTCCTGGTTGACGCCGACATGGATGCCGCCAATAAAACCATTCGGATCGACGGGATCGCTAACGTCGGTACCCCCAACGCCGGCGCCGGCGATGAAGAGATTGGATTTTCCGGCCGCGTAGCCAAAGTGAACGCCGGCATAGAGACCGGACCAGTCGTAGGCGGCTACAGGCGAACCCTCATTGACGTCCGCCGCGCATGCCATGCCGACAGGCGCGAGAATGATGGCTGTGGCGAGAAGAATGGTTTTCATTGTCAGGTTGCTGCCCCAAATGTTGCGTTCCCCGCCGCGGAATGCCCTGCGGGAATCCGGCTGCTTGCCGAGGCCCCTGGTGTTGCATCGTCCGCCGGCCGCGTCTTGGGCTGAGCCGCACTGGAATTGTCCTGGAACGCGGCGCGGCATTTTCCGGCTCGGTGTGGCCGATCAGCCGCAGCCGATCGGCGCGTGCCGCGCGGCGCGATGCTGCTGATCCCGCCGCAAGGGGGAGGCAAGCAAATTCAGACGCCCCACCACTATGATCCGGGAGCCGCGAGGGGTGCGCCTATGTTCGAGACGAGCTTGACGAGATCGGCTTGGCGCTTCGTGCCGGTTTTGGCGAAGATGCGGTTGAGGTGGGTCTTCAAGGTGTTCTCGCCGATGCCGAGCGACAATGCGCTCTTGGACGCGGACAATCCGTTACCGATCAGCCGCAGGACACGCGCCTCCGCGGGAGTGAGGTCGAACAGCGTTGTGAGAACGGCCTCTGGGAGTGGGGAAGCGGACGTCGTCGTCGATACGAAGATGGCGGCACAGGCCGGGCGGAAGGCGGCGCGCGCGGTTCCTTCGGTCAACGGCAACACATAGGCTACGGCAGGCGGTTGACCAGGGGCTGAAATCGGCAACCCTATGCCGCGGGCGCCGAGCGAAGCATCGGCGGTCCCGGCCCTAGCGATGGCTTCCAGCAGAGCGCGGGACGCCATGGGATTCTGCACCTGCAGCAGGCCGTTTCTGGAAAGAATAGGGCCTTGCGCGGAAAACATCTGCTCAGCGGCCCCATTCGCATGGAGGATTGCTCCGGTGGCACTGGCAAGAACAATCGGCACGGCCAGGTGGTCGAGCGCCTCGCGATAAAGACTAGCGGTCACGCGGGCCTGATCGAGCAGATCCCCGATGAGGGAGGCGCGGCGTAGATGCGGCGAGAGCAATGCCATGAAACGCTGCTCCTCGACGGATATGATCTCCCGGTCGGCCCGCGTGGTGCAACCCATGAGGCCGATCCGATCCTGTGTATGGACGAATTTGATGATGCAGCCTTCACGCAATCCCTGCGGTTTGGCCCAATTCTGGAAGAAAGGCGTCCGCTGGAGTTCGGCTTCGCTCATATGCGAGAGCGTCGCGACCGGCGTGTCGATATCGCCGACGACCACGGCCTTCAGTCCGGGAATTGCCTCAAAGTCGTAATCCTCCTGGAGCACACGCATCTGCTCGGCATCCCAGGGCGACCGGGCGGCGAAGCGCCCGTGATTGCCTTCAATGTTGGCAAGCGCGATGGTGCTATACGCCGCGTCCATGGTTTCGGTGATCCGGACCATGACCCCGGTCCAGCCTTCCGGGTTCAACACGCAATCGTAGATATCGCCGACAATCGAACTCAGGACTTCGCGGCTCAGCCTTTCCACCGTTTCTCCTACACCTCAGCATGCTCCGCCCCTCGCATGATGGGTGGCGGGCAAACGATGAAACCAGCAACATTTTGACTGCGACCCGGTGCAAAGGCACCGATCCCGCCTGAAGGATTTTGCTGGCGTCATACTTTCGGGTGACGCCAAGCGTGGTTGGGCACGACTAAGGCGTTCAACCGGTTGAACGCCAAGCCATCAATGTTGCTGGTTATTCCTGGAATGGAAAGCGGCGCGTTCGATTTTTTGAGACTGCGGGTGTTAGCGGGGGCGCTTCCTTGTCACGAAAGACGGTGTTTTCATCGGCTGATTTGCCGGAGCATCTTGGCGACCGCGATCGATTTTCGCTCTGGCAGGATATCCATGTCGCCAAGATCTGGTCGGTCGAATACAGCATATCGGAAAAACTGCCTTTCGAAGCAGCGATCGAGGCCACGGCCGTCGGATCGCTGGTGCTTGGCCAGATGGCCGGGACAATCAAGCACGCGACGAGGAAGACGAGCAACATCGCCGATGACGGCAATGACGGATATCTGCTGCTGATCAACAGGGCCGACACCGTGCTGAGCGGAACACAGGCCGGCCGCGAGTACAGCGTCGGCCGTGGCGAAGCAGCCCTGGTCACGGCGGCGGAAGCGCTGAAAATGACCGGTGCCGACTGGAATGTGTGGGCAAATGTGGTGGTGCCGCGCGCAATCCTCACCCAGACCTTCCCACAAATCGATGACAGGCTTGGGTTGAAGATCGGCGCTGAAAACGAAGCCCTCGATCTTCTCAAACGCTATTGCCAGTTGCTCGAGAGCGGCCGCCCCCTCGCCTCGCCCGACCTGATAACCCACGCGACGGAAACGATCGTCGATCTGATCGGGCTGGTCACCGGCGCGAAAGGCGAGGATGCCGAACTGGCCGGTCTGCGCGGCCTTCGGGCGGCAAGGCTGCAGGCAGTGCTGGCGAAGATTGCGGACAATTTCGCCAATCCCGGCATCTCCGCGCAAGGCGTCGCAAAGGAACTCGGCCTGTCGGCGCGCTATGTCCAGGACCTGCTCCAGGAGACAGGCATCAGCTTCTCCGAGCGTGTTCTGGAAATGCGCTTGCAGAAAGCACACAGGATGCTCTCGCAAAGACACAATGACGAAATGCGCGTCAGCGAAATCGCGCTGATAAGCGGCTTCAGCGATGTGTCGTACTTCAATCGCTGCTTCCGCCGCCGCTTCGGCTACACGCCAAGCAGCGCCAGATAGAGCGCGACATGTCTGGAACAGGCCGCGGGACGCAATTTCCTTTCCTATCCGTCGGAACCCTTTCAGTTCCCGAGCCGACCGATGGTGCCAAACCATCACAGTGCACGGAAAAGCTGCCGCATCTCGCTCCAGTCCAATTCCAGTGCGGCCCTGCCCAAGACAAGGGCTGGCTCCGATGACATGCCAGCGCAGGGCGAAATGATCGTCATATCAGGGGATTGCATGCCGAAGCATAGGGTTGGAAGCCGCAAGGCGAAGGCGTTGAAGTATCTAGCGTTGACCTCGACCGCGCTGGTCGGCCTGGGCCAGCCAATCACTGCCTCGGCTGCCGAGACCTGGACCGGTGCCGCCTCCACGGATTGGTTCACCGCCGGAAACTGGAACAACAGTGCTGTTCCGACGTCGGGCGACGACGTTACGCTCAATGCGACGTTCCCGAATCCGACCGTGGTCAACGGGCCGAATGCGGCCGCGCATTATCTGTTTCTCGGTACCATCGACAGCTACACAGGCTCGCTGACGATCAAGAACGGCGGCACGCTCGCCAGCACCGCCGGCTTTGTAGGCTATCTTTCGAACGCCAACGGGGTCGTGACCGTTACCGGAGCAGGCTCGGCCTGGAGCAACAGCTCGGACCTTTTCCTCGCGTCGAGTACGAACAGCACCGGCACCTTGACGATCTCGAACGGCGGCAGTGTCAGCGATACCGTGGGTCATGTCGGCTATGGCGGCACCGGCATCGCGACCGTCGATGGGACAGGCTCGACCTGGACCAACAGCGGCGACCTGTATGTCGCCGAACATGGCACCGGCGCGCTTGTTGTCACCAAGGGGGGCGCGGTCAGCAACGCCACCGGCACCATCGGTTGGCATGCAGGCTCCAACGGCATGGTGACGGTCGACGGCACCGGCTCGACCTGGACAAACAGTTCCAACCTGGCTGTTGGCGATTTCGGCAACGGCAATCTGGTGATCACCAACGGCGGCGCGGTCAGCAATCTCACGGCCTATGTCGGCAATTCGACGGGCTCGACCGGCATGGTGTCCGTCGCCAACGCCGGCTCGACCTGGACCAGCGCGGACCTGTATGTCGGCGGTCTCAGCACGGGCACACTGTCGATCTCGAAGAGCGGCGCAGTCAACAGTGCTTCGGCCTATGTCGGCTATGGTGCCGCCTCGATCGGCACCGCGATGGTCGACGGCATGGGCTCTGTATGGACCAACAGCGGCAAGCTCACCGTCGGTAGTCTTGGCACGGGCACACTGACGATCACCAATGGCGGCGTGGTCACGAGTGACGGGGCCTATGTCGGCAAAGTTGCGGGCTCTGCCGGGGCGGTCACGGTCGACGGCGTGAACTCGACATGGACAAATGGCGCAAACCTTCTCGCCGTCGGCCAGAATGGCACCGGCACGCTGACGATTTCGAACGGCGGCACTGTCAACACCACGATGAGCTATGTCGGCAACTATTCCGTTGGCACCGCGATCGTCGATGGCGCGGGCTCGACATGGAACGGTAGTTCGGCTCTCTATGTCGGTGTCAGCGGAGGTGGCATCGGCACGCTGACCGTCCGTAACGGCGGCACCGTCAAGAACACTGTCGGCCAGGTGGGTTACTCGGGGGGCTCTACCGGCACGGTGATGGTCGATGGCGCGGGCTCGAGCTGGCTCAACAGCTCAACCCTGCTCGTCGGCAACGCGGGCACCGGCACACTGACGATCTCGAACGGGGGAACCGTCAAGAGCGCAGCCGCCATCATTGGTGGCACCGCCACGGGTACAGGTACCGTGACGGTGGGTGGTGCGAATTCTGTCTGGGCCAACAGCGGCGACCTCTATGTCGGCAGCCTCGGAACCGCCGCACTGAATGTCTCGAACGGCGGCGCGGTCAGCAATGCCTGGGGCTACCTCGGTTACAATCCAGGCTCGACCGGCACGGCGACGGTGGACGGCGGCGGCTCGATCTGGACCAGCAGCGCGGGCCTCGATGTCGGCGTCGACGGCGCGGGTACACTGACGATTTCGAACGGCGGCACGGTTTCGGTCGGCGGCACCGTCACCATAGCCAGCCATGCCGGTTCCGTCGGCACGCTCAACATCGGCGGCGCGGCAGGCTTCGCAGCGACGGGCGCCGGCATCTTCGGTCCGGCCGTGCTGCAGTTCGGCGCCGGCACCGGCGCGGTCAATTTCAATCATACCGGCGCGAACTACACCTTCGCTGCGGCGGTCAGCGGACTGGGCACGATCAACCAGATCGCCGGCACGACGAACCTGACAGCCGATTCGAGCGGCTTCACCGGCGCGACCAACGTGATCGGCGGACGGCTGGCCGTGAACGGTTCGCTGGCCAACTCGCTGGTGACGATCTCGGGCGGCGTGCTGGGCGGCAACAGCACGGTGGGCGGCATCGTGGCGCAATCGGGCGGCATCATCGCGCCGGGCAATTCTATCGGCACGCTCAATGTCGCGGGCGATATCGACCAGGCGGCGGGCTCGACCTACCAGGTCGAACTGACCTCGACCGGCCAGTCCGATCTCCTGCTGGCGACGGGCACGGCGACAATCGCCGCCGGCGCGATCCTCGATGTGGTCAAGACGGATGCCGCGCCTTATGTGCTCGGCACGCATTACACGGTGCTTCAAGCCGATGGCGGCGTCAGCGGGACCTACACGCTCAACGGGGGCGGCCCGTTCATCGGTCTTCTCGCCAATTACGACGCGACGCATGTCTATCTCGACGTGGTGCAGGCAAAGTCCTTTGCATCGGTCGGCCTGACGCCCAACCAGATCGCCACCGCCGGCGGCGCGGCAAGCCTGGGCAGCGGCAACACGCTCCATGACGCCATCATGGCGTTGCCGAGCGAATCAGTTGCCCGGGACGCCTTCGACCAGCTGTCGGGCGAGATCCATGCCTCGGCCAAAGGCATGCTGGTGCAAGACAGCCGCTTCCTGCGCGACGCCGCCACCAATCGCATCGCTGCTGCCTTCGGCGATGCTGGTGCTGCACCCCTGCCCGTCATGGCCTATGGCGAAGGCGGGCCCGAAATGGTCGCCGCCGACACCGACCGTTTCGCGGTCTGGGGCCAGGCTTTTGGTTCCTGGGGCAATACGGACTCGGACGGCAATGCCGCCGCCTTCAGCCGCGCCACCGGCGGATTGCTGGCCGGCGCCGATACACTGGTTGGCGGCTGGCGCGTCGGCCTGCTCGGCGGCTACAGCCGCTCCTCCTTCGATGCCGACGCCCGCCATTCCTCCGGCGACGCCGACAGCTACCATGTCGGTCTCTACGGCGGCACCAACTGGGGCGCCATCGCCTTCCGCACCGGCGCCGCCTACAGCTGGAACAGCATCTCGACAAAACGCGCGGTCGCCGTCAACGGCTTCGCCGACCAACTGTCGGCCGACTATGATGCCGGCACGGCGCAGGTGTTCGGCGAACTCGCCTACAAGGCCGATGCGGGACGGTTCAAGTTCGAGCCGTTCGCCAATCTCGCCTATGTCAGCGTGCACACCGACGGCTTCACCGAGAAAGGCGGCGCCGCGGCGCTGACCAGCGCCGGTTCAACCGCCAGCGCCACCTTCATCACGCTGGGGCTGCGCGCCTCGACCGACGTCGCGCTCGGCGGCATAAGCGCGACCGCGCGCGGCACGTTCGGCTGGCGCCATGCCTTTGGCGATGTCACAACGAGCTCGACCTTCGCCTTTGCCGGCGGCGATGCCTTCACCATCGCCGGCGTGCCTGTCGCCAGGGACAGCGCGGTGATCGAGGCCGGGTTCGACCTGCCGATGTCGGCCAATGCCACGCTAGGCCTATCCTATGCCGGCCAGTTCGGTTCCCACGGCGTCGACAACGGCGCCAAGGCAAACCTCAATGTGAGGTTCTGACGACGACGCGGCGAAAGGGCCGGTGCCGATCACGCTGGAGAAGTTGATCCAGGCGGCTGTGCTGGAAACTGCTGATCTCCCCCACTTGTCCACTTATGGGGGAGATCGGCTGCTCGCCGGCTTTCGCCAATCTCTGACGGAGGCTCCCCTACCAATCCAGGCCGAACACCAGCTTGCCGAAATGCAAGCCGCCGGCGGCCATGTGGGCATAGGCCTCGGTCGCCTCGTTCTGCGAAAACACCTTGTCGACGACGGGCTCGATCCGGGCGGCGCCGATGGCGCGGGCGGCGTCTTTGAGGTCGGAGACCGATCCGGTGTTGTTGCCCACGACCTTCAGGGCCTTGATGATGATCGGCAACAGGTTGACCGTTGCTTCGGCCCCGGTGACGAAGCCGATGGTGAACAGCGTGCCGCCGGGTGCGGTGGCGTTCACCGCGCGGGCAAAGGTGGCGGTGCCGCCGGTCTCGACGACAAGGTCGGCGCCGAGCCCATCGGTCAGTTCCAGCACCTTGCCGTCCCAATCCGGCGTCGCGCGGTAGTTGATGTGGTGATCGGCGCCGAGCGCCTTGGCCCGCTCCAGCTTCTCGTCCGAAGACGAAGTGATGATGACGGTGGCCCCGGCCGCCTTGGCGAGCTGCAGCGTGAAGATCGAGACGCCGCCAGTGCCGAGCAGCACCACCACCGAGCCCGGTCCGACATTGGCGGCGCGGAGCGCGTTCCACGCGGTGGTCCCGGCGATAGGCAAGGTCGAGGCCGCCTCGAAGGAAAGATGCGCCGGGATCGGCGCGACCGAATTGGCCGGCAGCGCGACATATTCGGCGAGCGACCCGGGTAGCGAGATGCCGCGCATCTGCGTCATCTCGTAGGGACGCGGCGGGCCGCCGATCCAGCGCGGCTTGGCGTGGGCGACGACGCGGTCGCCCGTGCTGAACCCCGTCACGCCCTCGCCGAGCGCGACGATCTCGCCGGCGCCGTCGGCAACCGGGATGAGCGGGAAGACCGGTCCAGGGTAGTTGCCGCTCGCCACAGCGACATCGACGAAATTCAAGCTCGCCGCGCGCTGGCGGATCAGCACCTCGCCGCGTTGCGGTTCGGGGGTGGCGACGCTGGCGGGGCGGAAGGCGTCAAGCCTCGGCTGGCTGAGTTCGATGGCTTTCATAGATTCACTCCGTGGGTGGTCGATTGATGGGTTGAGCGAACCTAGCTGCTGCGCTATTTCTCGATAATCGGCGGATTTCGCATTTGAGTATTGCAGATCATGCAGCAATCAGTTGAACCCTCCGCCCTTGCGGAAATGGCGGCCTTCGCGGCCGTCGCCGAGGCGCGCTCCTTCACCAGGGCGGCAGCAAGAGTCGGGCGCGACGCGACCATCCTGTCGCGCCGCCTGCAATCGCTGGAAGAGCGGCTGGGGGTGCGGCTGCTCCACCGCACGACGCGCAGCGTGTCGCTGACCGAGGCGGGCGCGGAATTCCTGTTGCGCGTCCGCGCCATCCTCGCCTCGATCGACGAGGCGGAGGCGGCCGCCGCCGCGCATGCCGGGGGCCGGCCGCGCGGGCTGCTGAGGCTGGCCCTGCCCGGCACGTTCGGGCGCATGTGGATAGCCCCGTTCCTGCCGCAGTTCCTTGCCGAGTTTCCGGATGTGCGCATAGAGGCCGAATTCTCCAACCGCTTCGTCGATCTCGTCGCCGAGAATTTCGACGTCGCCGTGCGGTTGGGCAGCCTGGAGGATTCTCGCCTGGTGGCGCGCAAGGTGGCGACGCGGCGCCGGCTGCTCTGCGCGGCGCCCTCCTACCTCGCCCGCAGGGGCAGGCCGGAAACGCCGCAGGCGCTGCTCAAACATGCCTGCCTCGGCTTCTCCGGCTTCCAGACTTTTCCGGCCTGGGAAATGACCGACCGCGAGGGCCGGCACGCGCGTGTCGAGGTTTCGGGACCGCTGGTCAGCGACGATGCCGAGGTGTTGGTCGAGGCCGCCGTGCAGGGCGTCGGCCTGATGATGAGCACCGACTGGCTGGTCGGCCGCGAGCTCGCCGGTGGCCGCTTGGTCCCGATCCTTGAGGACTGGACACTGGCGGACGAAGGCGCGGTCTATGTGGTCATGCCCTCGGCCAAGGGCCAGGCCGCCAAGGCCCGCGCCTTCGCCGACTGGATCGGCAAGCGCTTCGCGCCGGTACCGCCGTGGCGGAGGTAATGGCGGATGCCCATCGCAGGCATCGGGCCGGCGATCGCGAACCCGGTGTTCCGCGCGCGGGGGAGCGGCGCGGGATCCGAGGGGGCGATAAGGGCGCGGCCTACCCCGCCAGCAAATTCGCGTCCCTTGCCACCCGCCAACGCCCATCGGCCTCCTTCTTCAGCAGCGTCAGCGTATAGCCCGACCGCCGCACCGGCTCGCCCCCCGGCGGTGTCGCCGCCATCTCGATGCGGTTGCGGATATAGGCCCAGTCGCCGAGCACATTGAGCTCGACGATGTCGCTCACCCCGTCGATCTTTGTCTCGCCCATGCCCCTGGAGGCGGCGGCAAAGGCTTCCTTGCCGAACGGCTCCTTGCCGGGAACCATGAAGACCACGTCCTCGGTCATCAGGCCGAGCACGGTCTCCAGATCGCCTTTGCGGCTCGCCGTCATCCAGGTTTCGACCACCTGGCGGATCGCGGCTTCGTCTTCGGTCATGATTTTTGTCTCCGTACGCCGGTGAAATAGCTGGAGCAAACGCCGATATCGGCAAGCGCCGGCGAAGGAGCGTGCAATCTGCCCCGCAAGGAGACTGGCCGTCGCCTATCTCCCGCCCGCCGAAGAAACCCCAGATTTGAAACGAAACGCTGGCCGACCCACGGAACCCGCCCGCAGCCGCCCGCGTTTGCAACAGAGCGCTTCACAAAAATGGAGACGGACAATGGCAAGCGCAGCTGACCGCGATCCGCGGCATCACACCCAGAAAATGCGGAAAGCGTTCCAGGAGATACAAGACCACCTCCGGGATGATATAACGAAGGTTGACGAGCCCCAACTCAAGGCGATGTTCGAAACGTCGGCGGAGGTGCTGGGCGGCCTGATCAAGGCGTTCCGCGACTATGAGCAGAAGAACGAGGCTGCCTGGCGGTAGCTTGGCCTAGTTTTGAAAGAGATCAGGGAGGCAAGACCATGTCCGCGTCCGAGACTGTCAATGTCCGTTACATGGTCGACAATGTCGAGGATGCCCTGGCCTGGTACACGCAGCACCTTGGCTTCAAGCAGCTTTCCAGCCATGCGCCGGCCTTCGCGGATGTGACGCGCGGAGCCCTTCGGCTGCTGCTGAGCGGCCCGACCAGCTCGGCCGGCAGGCCGATGCCTGACGGCGAGCGGCCAGGCCCCGGAGGCTGGAACCGCATTCATCTGATCGTCGAGGATCTTGCGGCGGAGGTTGCCCGGCTGCGCACGGCCGGCCTCTCCTTCCGCAATGAAATCGTGACTGGTCCAGGCGGCAAGCAGATCTTGCTGGTCGATCCTTCCGGCAATCTGGTGGAACTGTTCCAGCCGGCCGAGAGCAGGTGAGCGCACTCAGCCACTCGCCGCCCTTCGCCAATCCCTGTATGATCCCCCCTAGCCTAGGGGGACATCATGAAAGCCGCATTGCCGACACTCATTCTGGCACTCCTCACCAGCCTGCCCGCCCATGCCGCGTCCTGCGCCTGGTCCGCTCAGATGGAGGAGGACGAGGGCGGCAGCGTGATGACGGCTTCGGTCTGCGGCGGGCCGAAGGGCGACGCGCATCTGATGCTGACCTGCTTCGAGAAGCCGATGCTGAGTTTCGATCTCGGCGCCGCCGGCGGGCAGTTGGAGCCCGGCATCAGCGGCTCCTTCACCTTCAAGGCCGGCGACAAGAGCCTGACGAAAAAGCTTGAGCTCGAGGCGATGTACAACTACTTCACCGCCGAGCTCTCCGGCCCCTCCGACCCGCTGCTCTCGCTGCTGCTGCGCGGCAAGGGCGAGGTGACGGTCTCCGCCGACAAATATGGCGAGGCGAGCTTTCCGCTGAAAGGCTCCGGCGTCGCGATCGGCAAGGTGCTGGCCGAATGCGGCAAGGGTTCGGGCGGCGAGGCGGATTGATGCCTGAGCACCGACGCCCGTGCGTTTTGGAGCACTCTAGCTTTTCATGCCTTGCGTGGAAGCGGAATTGGTTGGAAGCCAACGTCCGGCTCGGCCAGACGCGTGGCGTCGCGTCCGCCTGCCTTGGCAGCGTAGAGCGCCTTGTCCGCCCGGAGGATCAGGCTGGTCGGGTTGTGGCGAGCGGCGGGGGCGCTGGTGGCGACCCCAATACTGATGGTGACGACCTTGCGCTCGCTGCGATCGTGTTCGAGCGCCCGCTCGCGCACCGCGGCGCGCAAATTGTCGGCAACGCGGATCGCGCCGGCCGCCGACACCTCGGGCAGGATGACGGCGAATTCCTCGCCACCATAGCGCGCCACGAAATCGCTGGCACGCGTGCGCTGACGCAGGCAGTCGGCGATCTGGCGCAGGCATTCATCTCCGGCGAGATGACCGTAACGGTCATTATAGGCCTTGAAGGAGTCGACATCGATCAGCAGCAGCGCGAATTCCCTGTCGGACCGGCTTGCGTCCGCGACCAGGCCGGCCAGCTTCTGATCGAAGGCGCGGCGATTGCCGACACCAAGCAGCGGATCGGTGTTGGCAAGCTGCGCCAGTTGGTTGCTGAGCGTGGTGAGCTCTCCCTCGGTGCTCTTGATCTCGGTGATGTCGGAGACGACCACGAGCGCCAGGCCGGCCTCGGTGGGCCGCGTCCTCAACATCAGCCAGCGGCCATCGAAGAGCTTGATCTGCTGCTCGCCGGGCGTGTGAAGCGCGCCGACCACTGCATCTATCCATTCCCTCTCGTGGCCCTTGGGAATGCCCACCTGCTCGCCGGTCACCGTCACAGCTTCGAGGATGTCGCGCAGTCGCGTGCCCGGCACCCGCAGGTCGCCGGTCAGCGGAAAGAATTCCCGGTACTGCTCATTGCAAAAGACCAGCGCGCCTTCGGCGTCGAACATGGCAAGGCCGTCCGACATTTCCGAGAGCGCATAGGATAGCTGGTTCTTGGCCTCGAGCAGCGCCTGTTCGACTTGCTTGTGCGCCGTTATGTCCCGCGTGACGCCGACGAGGCCGATGACGTTGCCGTCGACATCGCGCACCGGCGTCTTCGAGGTCGAGAACCAGCGGAGATTGCCCTTTACGTCGGGGAGCTGTTCCTCGAAATCGGCGATCCCCTCGCCCGATTTCAGCATCCTCTGCTCCTGCCCGAAGAGGATTTGGGCGCGCGCCGCGTCGGCTATGTCGAAATCGGTCCTGCCCGTCATCTGCACAGGATGATCGTAACCATTGTGGGCGGCGACCGTCTGGTTCACGGCGACGAACTGGCCGCGCATATTCTTGACGTAATAGAAGTCCGGCGCCTGGGCGACGGCGGCGCGCAGCAGGTCGCGCTCCTTGGTGACAAGCTGCGTGTGCAGCACGACGAGGCCGGCCACGGCGGTTGCCGCGGCGTTGAGCGCGATCAGCGGCAGGATCAGGCGGATATCGGGCGCGGTCGATTGCGGCAGGATGGAAGCCGGCACGAACACGGCCAGCCCGACGCAAAGCGCAAACAAGAGCACCTGCCAGGCGCGTGGTTGCCTTTGGCCCATGATGCGATTGGCGAGAACGCCGGCGGCGACTGCCACCGCGATGCCGATCAGGCCGGCGGGCAGGCCCTGTCCGCCGATCGCCAAGCGATATCCCAGCGGAAAGGCGGCGGCGACCAGGGCGCCCGGCAGGCCGGCGAACAGGCCGGCGGTCGCGACCAGCGAGGTTCTGAAGTCCAGGAGGACGCCGGGCCGCAGTTCGACGCTCAGCAGCATCGAGGTCAGCGCGCCCCAGCCCATGATGCAGCCGAAAGCCAGCAGCCTGAACTTCTGCGAACGTCCCTCAAGCCAGGGCTGGACGTAGTTCCAGCCGGAGACGAACAGCGCCACCGCAACGAGATTTGCAGTAAGATGCTGCCACATGGCTCCGTTACCGATTTCCAATCGGGTCATTAAAAGCGCCTGAAAAGTTGTTTCCGGGTTAAAGCCGCCACCCAAGGTGGTTCCAGGTTGCGTCTTGGCGGGCAGTGGCAAGGTGCTGAACACGGCCAGAAACAGCCTCCCCATGGCGAAGTCCCTCGCCCCTGCTTTCGCTTTTGCGCGGCAAGGGCGTCGTGACTGTGTCCACGGACAAATATGGCGAGGCGAGCTTCCCCTGAAAGGCTCTGGCGCAGCGATCGGCAAGGTGTTGGCGGAATGCGGCAAGGGCTCTGGAGGCGAGGCGGATTGATTCCGCCCGCTGGGGGAGGAGCAGTGTCAATGCCTCACTTGCCCTGCGCTTTCATGAACTGCCCGAGCAGTTCCACCGGCAGGGGGAACACCACCGTCGACGAGCGCTCGCCGGCGATATCGTGCAGGGCCTCGAAATAGCGCAACTG
Source organism: Mesorhizobium humile (assembly GCF_033977215.1). Taxonomy (NCBI): domain Bacteria; kingdom Pseudomonadati; phylum Pseudomonadota; class Alphaproteobacteria; order Hyphomicrobiales; family Phyllobacteriaceae; genus Mesorhizobium; species Mesorhizobium humile. The sequence continues at coordinate 359,603 of NZ_JAVIIV010000004.1, read as the reverse complement.
CATGGCCTGCGGCTCGGTTGCAAGCATGCGACCGGCCTCGACCAGCTTCGCCGCTGCCTGCTGCTCACCGTCGGCGTTAATCACCTTGGCGCGGCGCAGCCGCTCGGCCTCGGCCTGCTTGGCGATTGCGCGGATCATGCTCTCGTTGAGGTCGACATGCTTGATCTCGACATTGGAAACCTTGATGCCCCAGGCATCGGTGCGCTGGTCGAGTATCTCCTGGATGTCGCTGTTGAGCTTGTCGCGCTCGGCCAGCATCTCGTCGAGCTCATGCTTGCCGAGCACCGAGCGCAGCGTGGTCTGCGCGAGCTGGTTGGTGGCCGCCATGAAATCCTCGACCTGGATGATCGCCCGCTCGGCGTCGACGATGCGGAAATAGAGCACAGCGTTGACTTTGACCGAGACGTTGTCGCGCGAGATGACATCCTGCGGCGGCACATCCTGCACCACCACACGCAGGTCCACCCGCACTATCTGCTGGACGAAGGGGACGAGGATGATCAGGCCGGGGCCCTTGACCCCGGTGAAGCGGCCGAGCGTGAAGACCACGCCGCGCTCATATTCCCTGAGAATGCGGATTGCCGCCGCCAGGAAAATGATCACGGCCACCGCAATGATGAGATAGGCCACGTAACCGACCATCATTTTATTGCTCCGTTATTGCCTGCATCGCGACGCCGTACCGTCAGCACGAGGTCGCTGACATCGGTCGCCTCGACATGGTCGCCGGGCTGCATTGGCTCGCCTGCCTTCGCCCGCCACCGTTCGCCCAAAGCCAGCACATGCCCCTCGCCGCCCTGCCAGTCGAGAATCTCGACGGGAAGGCCGCGCATGGCCTCGCCGCCGACGCGCGGCGGGTTCTTGCGCGCCGCCCAGACATAGGTGCCGGTGAGAAGCGCCAGCCCGAGCGTCAGAGCGGCGGCCGGGCCGATGACCGCCCACGACATTGCAAAACCCGGCCCTTCGACCTTGAGCAGCATGGCCGAGCCGAGCAGGAAGGCGGCGACGCCGCCCAACCCCAGCACCACGGTGGGGTTGAAGGCCTCGACGATCAGGAAGGCAACGCCCAGCAGCATCAGAGCGAGACCGGTATAGTTGATCGGCAAGAGGTTCAGCGCATAGAGCCCGAGCACCAGGCAGATGGTGCCGATGACGCCCGGCGCCACGGCGCCCGGGCTGGTGAACTCGAAGACGAGGCCGTAGACGCCGACCAGCATCAGGATGATTGCGGTATTCGGGTCGGTGATGACAGCCAGCAGCCGGATGAACCAGCCAGGCTCCAGCGTCTCGACCGGCAGCCCTTTGGTCGCCAGCACTTCTTTCCTGCCGGCCACCTCGACGGTGCGCCCGTCGGCAAGTTGCAGAAGCTCGGTGGTGTCGCGGGCGACGAAGTCGATGACATGTTCCTGCAGGGCGGCGTTGGCCGACAGGCTCGCCGCCTCGCGCACCGCCTTCTCGCCCCAGTCGCCATTGCGCCCGCGCATCTCGGCGAGCGAGCGGATGAGCGCGACCGCGTCATTGGTCACCTTGGCCATCATCGCGTCGCCCGCCGGCTGCCCGGCGTCCTTCTGGTCCTTGTCCTTGTCGCTGCCCGGAAGCGACGGCAACCCGCCGAGCTCGACCGGCGTCGCGGCGCCGAGATTGGTGCCGGGCGCCATCGCCGCGACGTGGGTGGCGTAGAGGATGTAGGTGCCGGCGCTGGCCGCATGGCCGCCGGAGGGCGCGACATAGCCGATGACCGGCACGGGCGAGGCCAGGATGTCGGCGATCATCTCGCGCATCGAGGTGACCAGGCCGCCCGGCGTATCGAGCTGAAGGATGAGGACAGCGGCGTCGCGTTTGGCGGCGGTGTCGAGCGCTTCCTCAAGCTGCCTGGTGCTCGCCGGCCCGATGGCGCCGTCGATGGCGACGCTCAACGCAACCTTCCCGCTCCCGGCGGAAGAGAAGGGAGAAACGACGGCCGCGGCCATGAGAGCAGCGGCGAAAACGGCCACCCGCGCGATGCTCACGCTCAAAGCCATGGCTCAAATATGGGTTGTGTCGCGGCGAAGTCCAATGGGCGTTGAAGGCGTAACGCGCAATCTCCTCCGACGGCCGCCCGAGCGAAGATCACGCGCTCTGGCGCTTTCGCCGATCACTGCAATCGCTTTGCGCCCCGGCCCATGCTTCACACGCACGAGCCGGGCCGCGAAACCTCAGTAGTCGGAGCCGCCCTCGACGACGACCGGACGGTGATGGTGCCGGTGGATCGAACCCGTGACGACCACGGCGTCCTCACGGCGGTGATGGCGATAACGCCAGGCGCGCTCGCCATTGTCGTAGAAAGCGACCGTGCCGTGATGGCGGTGATGAAGACGGTGGCCCTCGTCATTGATGATGACGGCGGGCCGGTGGTGGTAGTAATGCCTGTGATGCGTCCTGATGACGACATCGGCCTCGGCCGCGGAAGCCACGGCGGGTGCGGCGACACAGAGCGCCAGGGCAGCAAGAAGCACTGTTTTCATTGCTCTATTCCTCAATTCCTGAAGCATCCCTTCGCCATTTAAACCGCTGTTCGCCGCTTTGGTTCCGGGCTGATGTGCACCCGACGTGGCCACGATGCGGGCTGTTCAGCGCGGCCGGCAGCCGGGCTCAACCGCCCTGCCGGCGCCGAAGCGCGACATAGCGGAGATAGGTCGCAGCCGCGGCATCGCAGGCGCGTCTCCCGCCGCCATTGGCCTCGATCATCGTCTTGGCAAGCCGCGGCGGCAGGCCGTATTTGCTGGCGAAGAAGGCCGGCTCGTAAGGCTGGTCTTCCGCATCGTCCACGGGTCTATCAAGGCTCATGTCGGTTCCCTTTCGGCGTGCGAGAAAATTGGCGCGCTTGCCAATGCCGAACGGCGCTTTTGGTTGCAGCGCCTGGCCCTCTTCGAAAGCCTGTCCGACTTCAGTCCGACAAGCTCTCGGACCGTCGCCCGATCAGCGGAACGAAGGCCTTCCGTCGTCGTTTGCCGGCATCGGATTCGCCGCACCAAGCTGCCAACTGGAGCAACGGGCATGGATGACGACCACAACAGTGTTCTGGAAGCGCGCTGGCTTCTTGCCGTGCCGGCCTCGATGCTGCTTACCGTGCTGATAGCCGGCTTGCTGCTCGGGTAGGCGGCGATGAACCGCCTCCTCTTTCGTGCCGCCGATTTCCTGTCGCGGCCGCCCGGCTTCTACGCGATGCTCGCCGCCATGGCCGCCTGCACCCTCCTGGTGCCCTTCGGACTGACCAACGTCGTGACTTACGCCTTGTCGGTGGCGGCGATCGTCATCACCGGGGTAGTCCTCATCCAGGGTTACCGGGACACCGCGGCCATCCACGCCAAGCTAGACGAGATCGTGATCGCGCTTCGCCAGACGCGCAATGACGTGGTCGGGCTCGAACATGCGGAACCGCATGAGATCAAGTCGAAATTGACAGAACTGGAAATGGAGGCCGAGCGTCTTGCGACCGGTGGAAGCTTGAGGGAAGCCGGAGCCACGGTGGGTGGGGTTCGTTGGGGTAGCCGAGGCTCCGGCTGAAGGCGGAATGGGCACCGCCGCCAGGCAAAGATAGTCCTTGCGGCCCATGGCGAAATTACGCGATCGCGGAAGCCTGAAATCTCTCCCTTGATCCCTCCGAGGGAGAGATCACGCGCTCCTTCTTCCAGCCAACGCAATCCCCCCTGCGACCACCACCAGCACCGCAGCCGCAACGAAGGTGAACCGCATTCCGCCGGCAACCGCCTCAGGCGTCGCCGCCGCGATGTTCCCCGTCCCCACTGCGAAGGCGAACACCGCGCCCATCACGGCCGTGCCGGTGACGAGGCCGAGATTGCGCGAGAGGCTGAGCATGCCCGACACCACGCCGCGCTCGTTGTTGTCGACATCGGCCATGACGGCCGTGTTGTTGGCCGCCTGGAAGAGCTGGTAGCCCGGCGTGAGCAGGATGATGGCCGCCACGTAGCCGGCAACGCCGAAGAGGCCTGGCAGCGCAGCGAGCGCGAGGCAGCCCGCAACCATCAGCGCCAGTCCTGTGGCGATCATCGCGGCCGCGCCAAGGCGGTCGACGACACGCCCGGCAATGACCCCGCATAGAGCCGAGACGACCGGCCCGATCGACAGCACGGCCCCGGTCGCCGCGTCGCCGAGGCCCAGCCCGCGGGACAGGAAGAACGGGCCGACGACCAGCGTCGCCATCATCACCGTCGAAACCAGCACATTCATGGCGAGGCTCGGCGCCAGCACCGGGTCGCGCAGCAGCGCGAGCTTGACCAGGGGCGACGCCACCTTGGCCTCGGCGACTACGAACAGCGCCGCGCCGGCCACTGCCGCGCCAAGCAGCGCGATGTTCAGGCCACCGAAATGGCCGCGCCCCGTCGTCATGGACAACGCATAGGCGGCAAGCGTGGCGGCAAGCAGCAGCGTGCCAAGCATATCGAAGCGCCCCCTCGCCTTTCCAGATACGCCTGCTGCTCGGCGGACGATGCCCGCTGCTTCGCCGGCGGCCATCGCTCGGCGGACGATGCCCGCTGCTTCGCCGGCGGCCATCGCCGCTGGAAGGAACCGCCAGGCGGCAAGCAGCGCGACTGCGCCGAGCCCGGCGTTGACCAGGAAGATCGAGCGCCAGCCGAGGGCGGCGATCAGCACGCCGCCGAGCGAGGGTCCGAGCGCCGTGCCGATCGCCGACATGGTGCCAAGCAGGCCCATGGCGCTGCCGGTGCGTTCCTTCGGCACCGTCTCGCCGACGAAAGCGATCGTCAGCGCCATCATCACCGCCGCGCCCAGGCCCTGCACGGCGCGGGCGGCGATCAGCAGGGCCAGCGATGGCGCGAGCGCGGCGGCAAGCGAGGCAGTGCTGAACAGCGCAAGGCCAGCAATCAGCAGCGGCCGGCGGCCGACGAGATCGCCGAGACGCCCGACGCTGACGATCAGCGCGGTGATGGCGAGCAGATAGGCCAGCACCACCCATTGCACCGCCGCAAAGGACGCGGCGAAAGCCACGCTCAGCGTCGGCAGCGCGACATTGGCGATACTGGTGCTGAGCGAAGCGATGAGCATGGCAAGCGACAGGCTGGCCAGCGCGCCCGCTGTCGAACGGCTTCCAGCCGCGGCGCGGGTTTCGGCGATGTCGACCATGATTTCTTCTCCGTCGGTTGAACTTGCCGGGAAGATATGCGCGCGGCTGATATGGCGGAACACGCAGCATTTACACTTGAATAGTGTACCAAACGCCATGTCTCCTTGACGGATCCGTGCTAGGGTCGCGCCATGTCGCGACCCGATCTCAACCTGCTCGTCACGCTGGATGTGCTGCTTGCCGAAGGCAGCGTCGCCAAGGCCGCGCGGCGCCTGAAGCTCAGCCCCTCGGCGATGAGCCGGGCGCTGGCGAGGCTGCGCGCGGCGACCGACGACCCACTGCTGGTGCGCGCTGGGCGCGGCCTGGTGCCGACGCCGCGCGCCGTCGAGCTCGGCGCCGAGGTCGGCCGGCTGGTGACGGAGGCCGAAGCGATGCTGCGACCCGCCGAACGGCTCGACCTCACGCGGCTTAACCGCAGCTTCACGCTCCGCAACAGCGACGGTTTCGTCGAGAATTTCGGCCCGACGCTGCTGGCCCGCGTGGCTGAGGAGGCGCCGGGCGTGCAATTGCGCTTCGTGCCCAAGCCCGACAAGGACAGCGGCCCGATGCGCGAGGGCGCGGTCGATCTGGAGACCGGCGTGGTCGGCGGCTCGACCGGACCCGAGATACGCACGCAGGCGCTGTTCCGCGACCGCTTTGTCGGCGTCGCGCGGGCCGGCCATCCCTTGAGCGAAGGCCGTATCACCGCCGCCCGCTTCGCCGCCGGCCGGCACATATTGATCTCGCGTCGAGGCCTCGACCGCGGCCCGGTGGACGACGCCTTGGAACGCGCCGGGCTGACGCGCAAGGTCACGACCGTGGTCGGCGGCTTTGCCGAGGCGCTGGCGCTGGCGCGCGGCTCCGACCTCATCGCCACCGTGCCGGAGCGCTATACCGGCACCCTGCGCGCGGGCCTGTTCACCTTCACGCTGCCGGTGAAGCTCGCCGCGCTGACGATCTCGCTCTTGTGGCACCCGAGGCTCGATGCCGATCCGGCGCATCGCTGGCTGCGCGGGTTGGTGCGGGACGTGTGTGGCGGGCGCAGCGCCTGACCTCTTCCGACAGGCCAGGACGTCGCGAGCGGACCACAGACCGGCCAATGAACCACCCCAATTCTCGCCGCCGAGGTCGTGACGAAAGTCATATTGTCGGTACATTAGATCAGTCTAATAATATGGACATCGCCAACGTTCCTCACGCGGAACCCAGTGCCGGCCATGGACATTGCTGGGCGCTTGGGAAGGAGGCGGATTGAGCGACTTCAGGAAATTTGCCTGCCCTCTGTGCCAAGGCGCAGGCAAGGTGTTCGTCTGCGAGAAACGAACCCTCTCCAACGGCACATGTTGTCCGCCAGGCACGCTGCACGACAATTGTCCTGGACAACGGGTTCCCTGCCAGGCCTGCAACGGAACGGGACTGCGCGGCTACGGCGCGCCCTCTGTCCTGCAGGAGTGAGCCTATCAATCCCTGGTCAGGCGCAGGAGCGTGCAACCTTGCCCTTTATTTGTAATTTCTAATATAAAGATGCCCACGCGAGAAACGCAAAGCGGCGCCCCGGGAGGCGCGCATGAAGGCCTATCGCGTCGAGGAAATTGACGGCGAAACCGTAGTCGCGGTCCATGCGGCCGAAGCCAAGACGCCTTTCGAGGCGGCTGAGAAGGCGCTTGGCCAGAAAGTGACCTTGCGTGCCGGTGCCGACAGGTGGGTCCGCGTCGTCGACCTCACCGAGCGGCCGAGGCCGGTCAGACTCAGGCCCACGACCTTCGAATTCAAAGCAATCGGACAGAGGAAATAGGCGATCCTTGGCTTTGAACGCTTCGCGTTTTTTCCCGGAGTAGCTTTCAGGTGCTGGCGCCGCCCATCAGCGCGGCGACCAAGGTCGCCAGGAAGACAAGCAGCCCCAATGCGACCCGATCCAGCCATGACCGCCGTCTGGCAAGAACCTCGAACAACCGATTGGCCATCGCAACTTCCCCCATTCGTTGCCGACATTGTATCACGTCTTTCATGAGCGGATCATAAAACGGCTCACAGATGCGCCCGATACTGCTTTCAAGGCGAAACCCGTCGTCGCCGGGCGCCGATGCTGCACTGCCGAATTGCGCCCAAAAAAAGTCGGGGTCGAAGGGCCAATCCGACCGCGAAAAATCAGCTTATTCAAGCGGATACGCATATATATGCGACGCGGTCTGTCGGCCATCGAAAAAGCCCGGAATTCCGCCATTTCAGGGCTTCTTGGCTTGGCTCCGGCATGACCGCAAAGCGTGCTTCGGGTACGAAAAGGCGGCTAAAAAGGTGCTGCCAGGCCGCTCGCCGGCGGCGTTGACAGGCCTCCGCGCCAATGGCAATGCGCAAACCACTGGTCACGCCATGACCGTTGCTGTTGGGGACGGACGGGGTTTCAGCAGCTTGGCGGCGGCGCCGGACGGGCGGGCACCTGCGCGGTGTACCGCCCGCTCCTGGCCGGGCCGGCTTTCAGCTTCAAAACCGCTTGCCTTGAAGCGATGGCGCGTTCCCGAGAAAATCAGAACGTGAAGCCGGAGGACGGCACTGCGGCGGTCACCGCCGAAAGCCTGTCACGTCTGGCAAGCGTTGGTTTGCAATATGGCTTCTTCATCGGCTGTCTACTTCATCGGGGCCCGGTCGGCGATGAAAACAGGACAGCAACATATGCCCGGTGTCCGCCGCGTCAAGCGAGGAGGCCAATTTGGCCGCCGGGAAACCGGTTTCAAACAACTGGCCGGCGAACCGATAGGCGCGCCAGCCGATCCTGTCCGTGCGCCGACGTTACGGCGCGGGATTCGAACCAGCGACGGCGGCCGCGACGACGCTCGACAGCTTTTGGCGCTTCGACAGCACCGGCTTCTCGTAAGTCTTCTTCATAGGCACCCCTTTGCCCAAGTTTAGCGCGTGCAGCACGCAGCGCGAATCGGAGTCGCGTCAAAGAACATTTGCGTGATCGACGTGCAATGCGGGTTGACTGCAACCGAAAGGACGCGGGCTGTGGCTGGCCGGCAACATCCGACGCCGCCGCGAGACAGCTTTAAGATCGTCCCGGGTCAGCCCGCATGCTGCAGCCAATGGCGGTCGAACAACTCGAGGACAGCACGAAACTCGGCCGGCGGGATCTGGATAGCGCCGTCGTCGCTGTAGGCGTCGAGGAATTTGTCGAGCTGGCGGTCGACCGCTTCCGGATGTTCCAGGGCGACGCCGAGGCTTGCCAGGTCGGCGGCGATCGAACCGCCGGCCGGCAGGTACCCGCCCCATGTCCCGATCCCGGATGCCGCATCGCGCAGCCGCACCAGCAGGATGCGGGTCAGCGAGGGCTGCGCTTCGGGGCCGATGACGGCGGAGCCGCACATATAGCCGCCGAGCGCGCTGACCGGCTGTGTCTGCGGGAACAGGCATAGGAAGAACTGCGTGTCGCCGCCGACATCCTTGAGATGCAGATAGAGGCCGCGCTGTGCCGGCATCACCGGGCCGACCAGCTGCAAATGCCCGGTCGGCAAGGTCTCGCCATAGGTGGCCGTCAGCCCGTGCACGCCCGGTCCGGCCTCGATCGACAGGCGGCCCTTGATCAGCTGGCCGCGATAATAGGGTGACCAGGCGCGCGAATAGCATGCATAGGTTGCGGCAAGCCCGGAGCCAAGGCCGCGCTCATCGTGCCCGGAAGCATCGAATTGCATGCCGGCGCGGCGCTCCAGCTCGGCGCTGTCGATGCCGTGGCGGGCCGCGATCGCGGCGCTGAAGGCCGGTAGCTCGCTCTCGGCGATCCAGGCGCCGGGCTGTTCCAGTTCGAGCAGTCTCGCCCAGTCGTCATAGACGCTCATCTGGCGCGGCCGCGCGCGGCCCTGCAGCCATTTGTCGGCGCGACCGAGATCGAACGCGGTGTTCGGATTGACGGCGCGGAACGCCGCCGCCAGATCCTTGCGGGTCACGGTTCCCAGCAAGGCCGAAGTCAGCCTAAGTTTTTGCGCGATGTGCTGCGCCATCCGCTAGCCCCGCTATTTTTCGTCGCCTAACGATGTCGGCGTCCGGCAGGAATCACCGAGCTTCCCCAACGATCCGGGTTAGCACGCCGGCAAATGGCCTCCATTCCATCTATCTTATTTCCATATGCTAATATTACTGGAATTCCAGAGAATTCCACAATGTTCCGCGCGCGCGACCTTTGCGGATGGACAGGCAGCGCTACGCTCGTTCCGGGATGAATACAGGGGAGCTGTCATGAAACTCGTTCTATCCGCGCTTGTTATGGCGCTTGCGTTGTCGCAAGCCGCCGAAGCCAAAACGAAAATCCCCCCGACCGAGGCAAAGACCGGCCACGAGAAGAGCCGGCCGCCGCTCGATCAGACGGCCACCGGCGGCATCGTGCCTTCGGCGGGCCTGCGGTCGAAGAGCGCTGAACCAGGCCAAGCCTATCCGCAGCCGCTGGACCTTCATTTCTAAATCAATTTCGGAAGCTGTGCTCGGCGGTTTTGGTCTGGAACCGCGTAAGACAAAAGGTAGCCATTCCAGGGGACCCATAGCCAGTTCACCATCCGGGATCGGCTGGGAAAAAGCAGCGGCCGGACGGCCGAACCAACAGCCGCCCGGCCACCCTGAAGGCTGGGGGCTTGGCGCCGCCGGCTATGCTTCCAGCCAGCCCCCGATCATTCTTCTTCATATCCAAGCCGTTCTTGACGAATGCCCCGCGAACCGGAAAGCTCGGCTGTGGCGCCGCAACGGCGACTGCGACGAGGGAGGACATGCCATGCCGGGTGCCGACGAAAAGCTTACCGCGCTCGGCATCGTGCTGCCACCGCCGCTGAAACTGCCGCCGGGCATGGTGCTGCCCTTTCCCTGGGTGAATGTGCGCGGCGACCGCGCCTATATCTCCGGCCACGGACCGCAGGAGCCGGACGGATCGCTCGCCGGGCCGTTCGGCGCCGTCGGTGAGAGCGTGTCGCTGGAGGAAGCACGGGCATCGGCCCGCAAGGTCGGACTGTCGATGCTCGGCAGCCTGAAACGCGAGCTCGGCAGCCTTGACCGGATCACCGGCTGGTGCCGCGTGCACGGCATGGTCAATTCGGCTTTGCGCCTCACCGAAACGCCGGGGGTGATGAACGGCTTTTCGGACCTCATCCTCGAAGTCTTCGGACTGGAAATCGGCCGCCATGCCCGCACGGCGATCGGCGTCGCCGCGCTGCCCCTGAACTTCCCGGTCGAGATCGAGGCCGAAGTGATGCTTGGGCGGTGAGCCTCACCCTGGTTCAAGCGCGGCTTGACCAAACCGTGGTCGGCGCGATAGGCGGGCCGAGGCCATCCAACCAATGAAAGACCCGCCATGACGGACCCTATCGTGAAAGACAGCAACGGCACGCCGCTGAAAGACGGCGACTCCGTGACCCTCATCAAGGACCTCAAGGTCAAGGGCACGTCCGAAACGATCAAGCGCGGCACGCTGGTGAAGAACATCCGGCTCAACGGCAATCCCGGCGAGATCGAATGCAACACCAAGCAGGTCAAGGGCCTGGTGTTGAAGACCGAGTTCCTGAAGAAGGCGTGATGGCGGGCCGAGGCCCTACCCCCTCCCGGTCGAAGCCGAGGGCGGCTGGCGATTGGCGAAAGCACGATAGCAACGGAGCCTCGCCAACATGGGCAGGGCGCTGCTCCTCATCCGCCCTTCGGGCACCTTCTCCCCGTGAACGGCGAGAAGGAAGGACTCTCCCCAAATGTTGCACCGCGTTAGATTTGTTGCATTGCGATATCATCCCATAGGGCCGAGGCTTTGAGGCAGGCGGGATACGAACGACGTTTGCGAGGTTCGTATTCGTGTCAGTATCAACGCAGGATTTCCGGGCCGACATCGAAGGGTTGCGGGCGGTGGCCGTGGCGGGCGTCGTCGCCTACCATTTCGGCCTGACGGCGCTGCCCGGCGGCTTTGCCGGGGTCGACATCTTCTTCGTCATCTCGGGCTATCTGATTACCCGCCATCTCGTCGCCGAGATCTCCGACACCGGCCGGCTGGACCTTCTGCGCTTCTATGCCCGGCGCGCACGGCGCCTGTTGCCGGCGGCACTTTTCGTCATCGTCGTGACGCTTATGGCCGGCGCGGTCATCCTGTCGCCGGAGGAACAGGCGCTCTATTCCAAGGGCGCCATGTTCGCGTCGGCCTACATGATCAATTTGTGGCTGATCCGCTGGTCGTTCGACTATTTCGCCAGCGATGCCACGAGCAACCCGTTCATCCACTACTGGTCGCTGTCGGTCGAGGAGCAATTCTATCTCGCGTGGCCGGCGCTCTTGATGCTGGCGGCCTGGGTGAGACCGGGCAAGCGCGGCATCGTCGTTGTGATCGGCACTGCCGGCCTCATCTCCTTCGTCTTCTGCGCCTGGCTGACGAGCGTGTCGCAGCCCTGGGCCTTCTATTTTTCGCCGCTGCGCGCATGGGAATTTGCCGCCGGCGGCCTCGCATCGATGGCGCCGGCGCGGCTGTTGCAGGAACGCCCGCTGCTGGGGCGAGCGTTGAGCCTGACCGGCCTGACAATGATCGGGGCCGCTTATCTCACCTTCAGCGAGGACGCTCCCTTCCCCGGCTTTCTGGCGCTTGTGCCGGTGGCCGGCACGGTCCTTCTGCTCAAGGCGGGAGCGGCCGGCGCCAGGGACGGCCGTTTGCGCAATTCCGAACGGAATTGGGTGAATGCCGCCCTGGCGCTGCCGCCTTTGCAATGGATCGGCAAGCTCTCCTATTCGCTCTATCTCTGGCATTGGCCGGTCATCGTCTATGCCGGCATGCTGGCGCCGGAGCTGACGCCGGCCGAGCGGCTTTTTTGCCTTGCGCTGACGCTGGCGCTGTCCGCCCTCAGCTACCACCTCATCGAGAACCCGATCCGCCGCAACGGCTGGCTGATGGCCAATGCGGCGCGGGCGCTGGTGCCGGCCCTCCTCCTGACCGGCACCGGCGTCGCAGCCGCCTACGGCAATGCCAGGCTGGCCGTGCATGACTTGGACTTCGAGCAGCGCATCATCGCCGCGAGCGCAGCCGAACCTTCGACGGCGCGCGCCAGGGCGGGCTGCGTGCAGGACAACGAGACGGTGACGCCGAAGCCTTGCGTGTTCGGCGATGGCCAACGCGTCATCGCGCTCTTCGGTGACTCCCACGCCGACCATTGGTCGACGCCGCTGATCGAGGCGGGCCGGAAGAACGGCTACCGGGTGGTGACCTGGCTGAAGAATTCCTGCCGCGCCTCGCGCATCAGCGTCTGGTCGTCCGAACTCAAGCGTCCCTACAGCGAGTGCGACCGCTGGCGCGAGCAGGCAATCGCCGAGATCATCCAGGCGAGGCCGGCGCTCGTGGTCATCTCGGAGCTGGCGCTGACCAGCGGACGCAAGATGGCCGGCCGCGGCGGCGACACGGACAGCCAGGACGCCGACTGGCGGGCCGGCCTGCGTTCCACCCTCACCAGCCTGAGCAAGGCCGGGCTCAAGGTCGCCTTCATCCGCGACGTGCCGTTCAACAACGCCAATGTCGACACCTGCGTGGCGCGCGCGCTTTGGCGGGACGAAACACCCTCACGCTGCGACCAGACGCGCGCCTATGCCGCCAACGACCAGATGGCGGCGGTGGAGCGCGACATCGTCGACAGCATCCCCAACGCCGCTTACGTCGACCTCACCGACCGCTTCTGCAGCGCCACCATTTGCCACGTCTTCATCGACGGCAAGCTCGCCTTCCGCGACCAGCACCATATGGCGACGCCCTTTGCTGAATCGCTGGAGCCGGAGGTGGAGAAGAGGGTGATTTCCAAGGTGGGGCGGTGAAGCTGCCAATCTCCCCCCTCGTGGGGGAGATCAGCTAGTCGCGAGCCAGCCCTCACCCCACCACGACGACGAAATGCTTGGTCACCGGCTCGAGGATCTTCCAGGTGCCCTTGAAATCGGCCTCGACGACGAAGGCATCGCCCGGGCCGACCTCGACCGGCTCGCCGCCGTCGGGCGTGATGATGATGCGGCCGGCGATCATATGGACGAATTCATAGTCGGTGTAGGTGGCGTGATAGGTGCCGGGCGACGCGCGCCAAGTGCCGGACATCACCTTGCCGTCCTCGGTGGTGTGCTGCACGGCCGTCTGCATGGTCGGCCTGCCCTCGACGACGACCCAGCCCGGCAGGTCGCCGGCCTCGGCATGCTCGACGGCGCCGAATTTGAGAATGGTGGGTCTGGTCATCGAATGCTCCTGCGGTTCGCCGGAATTGGCTGGCGACGGCATAGCCGATGACCGCATGCGTTGCACGCGGCGATGCGACAATGGCAGGCAAAGTGGCGACGGGTTGCGATGACTAAAGCAGGTCGCGTGAAAAAGGATTCACGCAACCTGCTTTAAGTCTTTGATCTTAAGCATGTCTTTGTCCCGAAACCGGGACCACTTTCGGGAGACATGCTTTAGGGCGTTCGCCGGGCGGCTGAACATCCCGTGTGTTTCCACTGCGTTCCATCTGGAATCAAAAAGCCCGCCGGATGGCGGGCTTTCAGGTTCCGACCAGATCAGGTTGAAGAAGATTGCGGCCTTGCAGTGATGACGCTCAGCTTTTCGCGTCTGGTCAGAACAGGCTTCTCATAGGTTTTCTTCAAGGTGCCCCCCTTTCAAGGCTTCGCCGGTCCGCATGTGGGCGCGGCCAGGCAATGCTAGGAAGCTATAGCCGGCTGAGGTAATAGGCTGTAGCACATTAGCAACACTTAACGGACATCCTGCAGAGCTTGCGGCATTGAGCATCGCTGTCCCGTTTCGGGACTGGCATCCGTCTTGCTATAAAGAGATTGCCGGTGTCCTCCCGCCGGTCCTGATCGGGGGATCAGGTTAAATCTCGCCGGGCCTGTGGGCTTGGGCATTAGGGTTAGGCTCGGCGAGTTTTCTTTCTTCACTGTCATGCCAACTGGCTGGCGCCCCGCCCTCACTGCGCGGCCTGCAATTGCTTTCGACGCGCCGGCTGACGGCGGCGGTGGGCTGGTTTCAGCGTGACGGCGGCCCTTTTGGACAGGGCGCCGGTCACGGCATCGACCATGCCGAAGGCGACGAAGTCGGCGTTGAGGGTGCCGGCGAGCTCTGCCGCGGCCTCGCCATCGCCATTGCCGACTTCCGACCAGAACACGATGCCGACGCGCAGCTTTGGCTTGATGCGCTTCAACCTGCGCACCATGAAGCGCGCGTGCTGGCTGGACTGGCGGTTGAGGAAGCCGATGACGACGGCGTCGGTGGCCCCCAGGTCGAGGCGGCGGATCGCCGAGGGTTCAAGGTCCGCGAAGCTCGCCTTCGACACCGAGGTCCCCTGCACTTCCAGCACCTGCGCCAGCATGGCTGCGGCGGCATCGTCGAGCTCGCCACGCCCGCCGCTGCAGAGAACGGTGATGCCGGAGCCGTCCGGCAGGTCGAGATCTTCCTCGTCGGCGCTCTCTTCGGCCGGCTCGCCCGCCTTTTTCTCACTTGCTTTTTTCTCACTTGCCTTCCTGTCGGTTGCCTTCTCGCCGGCGGGGGCCTGTTCGGTTTCTTCCTCCTCGGCCTCCTGCTGGGCGCTGTCGTCGAGATTGGCGACGAGCGTCATAGCGCTGTCGGCGACCTGCCTGCGCTGCTCGTCATCCATCACGCCGCGCCCACGGTCCTGCTCACCAAGCAAGAGCGCCGGGATGGCGACCTGGTCATAGAACTGGAACAGGTATTTTTCCTCAAGTATTTCTTCGGCATGGTCGGTCGCCTCGTCAGGGTCGCCGGCAAGCAGCCGCTGATACATCCGGGCATGCGGCTCCAGCACCGGCTCATTGCCGAACAAAACGTCGAGGAATTCGAATTGCGGCACGTGCCGGCCAAGCACAACCAAGCAGACGGTGAGCGGCGTCGACAGCACCAGGCCGATCGGCCCCCATAGCCAGGTCCAGAAGATCGCCGCCACGATGATGGCAAGCGGCGACAGGCCGGTGTGCGATCCATAAAGCCACGGCTCGATGACGTTGCCGGTGACGAGTTCGACGACGATGAAAAGCGCGGCGGTCCACAAGAGCAGCGACCAGCCGGGCGCCACGGCCAAAGCCAGGAAGAGCGGCAGCAGCGCACCGACGATCGGGCCGATATAGGGCACGAAGCGCAGCGCCAGCGCCAAAAGGCCCCAGAGCAGCGCGTTGGGGATGCCCAGCACCCAGAGGCCTATGGTGATGGGCACGGCATAGATGATGTTCACCACCAATTGCATCAGCAGGTACTGGCCGACGCGCTTGCCGGCATCCTGCAGGGCCTGCGTGGTGCGATGGAGGTCACCATAGCCGACGAGGCGGATGAAGCGGTCGCGCAGATCCTCCCGCTCCATCAGCATGAAGATGACAACGATGATGACCAGGCCGGCGGAAGCCAGCGGGCTGATCAGCGGCCCGATCAGGTTCTGCAGCACTTCGAGCGGCTTTTCATGCGAAACGACCTCGACCGGGATCGGATCGCGCTTCGGCGCCTCGGCGGCCGAAGGCAACTGCGGTTCCTGCCGGTCGATCTCCTGGCCGACACGCTCGATGACGCCGCTGAGGCGCGAGATGATGCCGCCGCCGAGGCCGTTTTCCTTCAACGCGCGGACCTTGGTCAGGATGTTGATCTGGTAGACCGGGATGTTCTGCGCGAGGTCGCTTACCTGGGTGGCGACGACGAAGGTGAACAGCGACAGCGCGGCGAACGCGCCGGCGACGCTGGCGATGACCGCCGCGATGCGCGGGACGCCGGCGCGCTTCAGCCAGGACACGACGGGCGCGATGGCGAAGGTCAAGAGCAGGGCGACAGCGATCGGCAGGAAGACCTCGCGCCCGAAATAAAGCGCGGCGACGCTGGTGACGACGCTCGCCACCGTCGGCAGCACCGTGCGCGGGTGGCCCCTGGAGGCGGCGAGCAGGCTCGCCAGCCGCGACTCCGATGCGCCACCCACCCCATTCCGACGATTGGCCGCCACCATCGAGCCTCCCTGCTGCCTGGCAATGATCAGAGATATTTCGCCGGCGTGCAACGCTCCCAGGGCAGGTCGGTTGCAGATACGCTAATAAATACCCTGGGGCCATGACTTTACAGAGAGGAAGCAATGCGCCGGTTCAGGCTGCCGGCGACTTGGTCCAGGTCCTGTCCGAGGGCAGCAACCTCGGGGTTTTCTGGAACATGAACGGCTTGAAACCGTTTGTCTTGTCGAAGGGGCGTCCAACACAGGAGGCAGCGATGAAAAAGCTTCTGCTTGCTTCGATGATCGCCATCGCCTCGGCGTTCGCGATCGTGCCGGCCAGCGCCGGCAGCGTGCAGCTCGGTATCGGCATCGGTCCGGGCTATGATGACGGGTACTACAACGACTACGGCGGGTATTACCCGCACCGCTATTACCGGCACGTCTACAATGACGACTACGACAATGGCGGCTATGTGGTGCGCTATCATCATCGCCATCATTGCCGGACCGAACTGGTGAGCCACTGGCGCCATCACCACCGCGTGGTGGAGGAAGTGCGCATCTGCGGTAACGGCTACAACGGCTACTAAACGGGCCATGGTATAGCGCGGAACGGCTTTCGTCCGCTCCGCGCTACCGTTTGCCGTAGGCCGCATCGAGCGCTCACGTGGCCTTCAAATGTTGCTGATTGCGCATGGCGGCGCAATTTTTCAGCGTGCCCGCACGTTATCATGGGTGAACCTTCAGGAGGAGGTTGCCATGAAAAAGCTTGTGTTTGCCTCGGTCATCGCCCTCGCCTCGGCGGTCGCCATCGTCGCGCCGGCGAATGCTGGCAACGTATTCCTCGGTGGCAGTTATTTCGACTATGGCCCCTTCGGCGATTTTTACGACAGCTACAACTATGCCCCGGTCTATGGCTCCTATTGGGGCGGCTCCTATCTTGATGACGGACCCGGCTACGGACCAGCCTACGGCAACGAAGGCAGCAGCTATGTCGCCCCGCCGAATGTCGTGCACACCCGCCGCCATTGCCGCATCGAAGCGGTGAGAACCAGCAGCCATGGCCACAGGTTCATGCGGGAAGTGCGCGTCTGCGGCTAGCCGTATCCGCCGCCGGAAGCAGGCGCGGCTTCACATCCCGGTAATTTTCGCGCGAGGCCTACAGCCCTTGGCAGCTTTTCCGCTTGTAAAGCGTTGTTAATGTGAACCTTCAGGAGGAGGTTGCCATGAAAAAGCTTCTACTTGCCTCGGCAATCGCCGTTGCGTCGGCGGTGGCTACAGTCGCGCCGGCAGACGCCCACGTGTTCTTCGGCCTCGGCATGGGCGGCTACGAGCCCTATCCGTTCTATGGCGGCCCGTATTACGGCGGCTACCGCAACTATTACGATGACGACTATTATCCCAGCTACATGGTGTACCCGCACTACCGATACCACAGGTACTATTATTATCATCACCGGTACCACCATAGGCACTATTATTACTACCACCATTACCGGCACCACCACAGGCATCACCACCGGCACTATTACAGGTACTAGGTGGCAGGCGTTGACGAGGCCGGCGACGGGCTGATCTCCCTTTGTGGAGCCCCACAAGGGGAGAGCGGCAGTTGCCACGCCTTGCAAATCCCTGCTGAAATGCCATCTAAGTCGCCAGCTCCGAGGAGAACAAAGGGTGACGCAGCGAAGCGGCAGCGCCGATCTGCCGCTGCATGGCGGGCGGGTCCCGAAGTGGCTGGGCGAGCGCATGACGCGCCTGGGCGCGGTGCTATGCGAGGCCATCATCCACCATTACGGCCGTGACGAGCTTTTGCGGCGCCTGGCGCATCCCTTCTGGTTCCAGTCCTTCGGCGCCGTGATGGGGATGGACTGGCATTCGTCGGGCATCACCACTTCGGTCATCGGCGCGCTGAAGCGGGGGCTCAACCCGCTCTCGGGCGAGCTCGGGGTCCATGTCTGCGGCGGGCGCGGCGCGCATTCGCGCAAGACGCCAGGCGAGTTGCTGGCCATCGGCGACCGTGTCGGCCTCAACGGCGAGGCTCTGGCCACCGCCAGCCGCCTCGTCGCCAAGGTGGACAGCGCCGCCGTGCAGGACGGTTACGACCTCTATCTGCACGGCTTCATCGTCGCTGATGACGGGCGCCGGGTGGTGGTGCAGCAAGGCATGAACGGCGACGCCCGCCAGGCGCGCCGCTACCACTGGCTGTCGGAGGGGCTCACAAGCTTCGTCGACCAGCCGCATGCGGCGATCGAGGGCGCGGCGCAAGGCGAGATCGTCAATCTCACCGACCGGCGCGCCGAAAAAGCCCGCGGCGGCCAGATCGAGCTGCTCAAGACGATGAGCCCGGAAAAGATCCTGACCGAGCTTGCCGTGCTGGAGCCGCAACCCGAACCCGAGCCCGCCGCGCAGCCGCTGTTGCCCAACCTCGTCATGCCGGCGCATCACGACGTGCGCGAGTCAGACATCGTCATGCGCCGCCTGCACGGCAACATCGCCTCGGCGATCGAAAGCGGCCCGAAGGATTTCCCCGAACTGCTTCTGGTCCCCGGCGTCGGACCGCGCACGGTGCGGGCGCTGGCCATGGTCTCGGAAGTGGTGCACGGCGCGCCCTACCGTTTCTCAGACCCGGCCCGCTTCTCGCTCGCCCATGGCGGCAAGGACCGCCACCCCTTCCCCGTGCCGCTGAAGGTCTATGACGAGACGATCGGCGTGCTGAAATCGGCGGTGGGGAAGGCAAAGCTCGGGCGAGGCGAAGAGCTGGAAGCGCTCAGACGGCTGGACGGCGAGTCACGCCGGATGGAACGGTATGTGACGGGGCCGAGTTTGAAGGAGATCGTCGCCGGCGAGATGGACCAATCGCACCTGCTGGGCGGGCGGAGCGTGTTCGGGTGGGAGAAGGCGCCCGAAGGTGATTTGAAGCCGCCGAAGAAAGATGCTTGAGGCTCGCCCGCAAAGTCTCGCAGGTCGGCGCCGCCCCTCATTGCCTGCCGGGCACCTCTCCCCGCGAAGTGAACGGGGAGAAATGGCTGCCCCGGGCGCCCCGCCCTATCCTTCGCCCTAGAGCGGTTCAGCGTTTCACGGAATCGCCGAACCGCTCTAAGTCTTTGTTTTTACGCAATTCCGGACGGAAAACCGCTACGCACTTTTCCTGGAATTGCTCTAGTTACGGGGAGAAGGTGCCAGAAGGGCGGATGGAGAGCAGCGCCGATGCTGAGCAGACTCGCGCCCCAGCCCAAACTTCGATCACCTACCCGCCCCAAGCGTCTGTTTTCACATCGCAAGCGCGCTCTGCTTGCCCACAAGGGCCGCGATATAGTTTTCCAGGCTGATCTTGCCGCGCTCCGGCCTCTCAGGCTCCTCCGGCTCGTCCAGCGTGGCGGCGGTCATGCGGGCATAAGCCTTGGCCGCTGCCTCGGAAAAACCAAGCTGCCGATACGCTTCCACCCACCGCTCGCGCGGCGTCGACACCAGGCGCACATCCCTGCCCAGCGCTTCCGCGAAAGCACGCGCGACGTCGGCGCATGAATAGCGCCTGGGACCTTCCACATA
Organism: Mesorhizobium humile; assembly: GCF_033977215.1. Lineage (NCBI taxonomy): Bacteria > Pseudomonadati > Pseudomonadota > Alphaproteobacteria > Hyphomicrobiales > Phyllobacteriaceae > Mesorhizobium > Mesorhizobium humile. The sequence goes on along the minus strand of NZ_JAVIIV010000004.1, from coordinate 339,986 downwards.
ATGAATACCGGTCTGCCCGACCGGCTCCAGCAGCAGCCGCGCGGCTGCCTCGCCGAGATCGCGCGGCGCCACCATGGGCAGTTGGAAATCGGCCGGGAAGAACGAGTTGACAACGCCGTCGCGCCGCGCCGTCTCCAGCGCTCCATCCCAATTGCTCATGTAATAGGCGGCGCGGATGATACTGGCGGGAAGCGCTTGCGCCGCGAGCTTCTGCTCCAGGCCATAGAGCACCGACAGGTCACCGATGCCCTCGCCCGGCTGCGCGCCGTAGGCCGATTCCGCCACCACCTTTTCCAGCCCCGAACCTTCAAGCGCGGCGGTGATAGCCGCCACGGTCTCGCGCTCCCGGGTATCCGTGTCGGTCGAAGGATCAGCAGGCGGGTTGAGCAGGAAGGCGCGGCGGCCGCGCTTAAGCACTTTGCGCAGCGCCTCTACATCGCGCACGTCCACCTCCGCCACCTCGGCGCCCTGTTCGACGAGATGCGCCGCTTTGCCCGCATCGCGCGTCACCACCGTCACCGCCTCGCCGTGGCGCAGCAACGTCGCCGCCGCGGCCGAGCCGACATGGCCAGTGCCACCCAGAATGATATGCATGGATTGGTCCTCGCGTTTTTCCATACCGGGTTAATGGCAGGCGGCGCGAAGGGTTCAAACGATGCTGACAGGTGGTGACGCTCACCCTGCCTTCCTCCCCATCGTCCCGTAGTGCACCGCCAGCAGGTCCAGCCCGAGCTTCAGCAACTTTACCACCACGTCGCGTCCGTCGCCGGTGCGCTCGGCGATGGCCTTCACCGACCGGCCTTCGAGGCAGATTTTTCGTACCACCTCCGCCACCTCCCAATGGCCCAGCGCCGACGCTGCATGTGCATAGGCCCGGCCGGCTGACAGCACGCGGTCGGGGATGCCGCCGCCGACCCGGCCGCTGTCGATGCGCTCGCTCCAGGATTGCGGCTGCAGGCCTTCGCGCTGGCTGCGCTCGAAATCGTCGCGGAAGCGCCCGCCTGCCTCGCGCTGCTGGCGGCTGAGCGAAGTAATGCCGACCAGCGGGTCGACATTGCGCAGGCGCACGATGCCGCCGGTGGAGGTGTAGCCGCCGTTCGACACCTCGTAGACGCGGCGCGCCTCGGCCGTGTCCGGGGTGAGGCGCTGGCGGCCGAAGGCGTCGGTTTTCAGCGCAAAGTCATGGCCGAGCTCGCGGCGGATGCGCACCTGCTCCGCCTCGCCCTTGGGAAGCTTTGGCGGCCGGGGTTTCTTGGCGGCTTTGCGGGGCATGGGCGGGTCCTTGCTCAGTAAAATGGCGATTGGAAAGTTGGAGGGCGCTGTCCGGCTGGCCTGTCATTGATTGTCGGCGACGGTCTTCCGCTCCGTCGCGGCTTCGCCGCGCCGCCCCGCTCTGCGGGGGAGGAAATGGCACCAGGCAATTCGCCCGGCTTCACCTTCACCTTCCGCGGTGGCCGTGGAACCTTGCATGGTGGTGCGCGCAGTAGGAGCGCGTGGCCGACGTCGGCAGGCCGCAGCAGAGCATATCCGGTCCCGGGCGGGCGCCGACGGGATCGTCTTCGGCATCCTCGCGCAGCGCCAGATCGAGCGGCGCGCGACAGCGGCCGAACAGGCAGTCGAGGAGGCGCATGGCCGCGACATGCGGCTGGCGACCGGGGTTCACCGGAGGCGGCGGCGCCGGGAGCTTGTAGAGATGTGCTTCGGATTTCTGGCGCTCGCCTGGGGCAAGCCAGGCCGGAGGCAAGGTGCGCGCGGGCTTGCGAGCGTTGGGCTTTTTTGGCGTGGGGGTGCGGACGGTGACGACGTCCTGACTCACCGAGGTGCCATAGGCGGATACGTCAGCGGGACAGCGCCCCCCTCTGGCCTGACGGGCATCTCCCCCGCTTGGGGGGAGATTGGCAGCTTCCGCGCTGGCGCCTTCTACAAGCTCGGCGTATCTCGAAAGCACAGTCGGCTCCGACAGCGCCACCCCTCCGGCGGCCATCCTGCCCCGCCGGCCGGGGCGACCCGGCCGGGTGTGCTTCCTCGGCCTGCCGCCGGCACGGCCGCCTTTGGGGTTGGCGAAGCCGATGGCGCTTAAGCCGGCGTTGCGGTGGACGATGCCGATGATGGCGTTGCGCGAGACCGGACTGCCGCGCAGCGCGCTGAAGCGGCCGGCGATGCGCGAGGCCGACAGCCCCTCCTTCAGCAAGGCGGCGATCTCGTCGATTTCCTTCTCGGTGTAGGCGGCTGCCATCATCTCGTTCCATTGATTGCGAAGCGCTTGGGGCGAAGCGCCCGGCTTCAGGCCAGGCGCCAGGGTTCGGCCGCGAGGCCGTTGGTGGTCAGATCAGCGTTGAGGGGTCAGGCCGCGCCGGTCAGTCGAAGAAGGGCGGCCTCGGCGGCGGCCCGCGTCAGGCCCGACACCGCCCGGCCCGTCATCCGGTCGAACAGGATGACGGTGCCGTCCTCGGTGCGGATACAGCTTATGCCGGAATTGGGGGCCGGAGCCGGGGGAGGAACGGCTCCGGCCGTTCCGGTGAACCGGGGTGCGGGCGGTTCAACCGGATCCGGGGCAAGCGCCCCGGAATGCGCCCGGACCGGGGAGGAGGACAGTCCGGACGATGGGAATTGATGCGTCGAGGGACGCGCGTTCATGCCGCCTATCAGCCCTGGGAGGCTCGCGGACAGCGTCGGAATCACGGGCAGTGCGGAAATGCTTGCGGGAGGCTCATTCATGCGCTAAGCGTACGTTATGTACGAAATGCGCGCAAGCGAAATCGTACAATTTGGACGACTATTTTCAGGCATTTTGTACGATGATGGATTCCCGGCACAGATTGCAGCAGGCGCGCGCCCAGGCCGGCTATGCCTCGCCCAGCGATGCGGCGCGAGCCTTGCGCGACATCAACAAGAACACGCTGATCAGCCACGAGAACGGCAACCGGCCATTGTCCCGGAAAGCGGCGGAGAAATACGGCCGGCTGTTCGGCGTCGACCCCGGCTGGCTCTTGTTCAACGCGGATGGTGCGGAAGCAGCACCGGTCAGCCTCGCCTCCTCGCCCGTCACCGTCGACGTGCCGATCGTGTCCTGGATCAGCGCCGGCGAGCTCGGCAGCCAGGACAGCGTGGTCAACCTCTCCGACTATCCGACGATCCCCACCGCCGACCTCGAGGAGGGTGAATGGATCGCGCTGCGCGTCGACGGTCCGTCGATGAACAAGATCTCACCGCCGGATTCGATCATCTTCGTCAATTTGCGCGACAAGCGGCTGGTGACCAATGGCTGCTACGTGATCTCGGACGAGTCGGGACGCGCCACCTACAAGCGCTACCGCCCGAACGACAATCCGCCGTTCCAGCCGGCGTCCTATATGGACATCCCGCCGCCGGAGCTGGAGGGCGCGATCACCATCATCGGGCGGGTGAAGCGCTCGATGATCGATATGTGAGGGTTAGGGCGTCGCGTCGCAATAACGTCACAACCCTGCAGAAGAACAAAAAGGGAACTTTTAGACTTGTACTTGCCTTCAAAATCCCCTTAGATCACGGCTGGGTGGGGTTGGGTCCCGTTACGGGAGGGGGTCATGAACAAATCGGTCCGGGAAAACCTGTTTTTCATTGTGGTGGCGAGCGGCTGTTTCCTGGCGCAGGCGGCCATCGTGCGTGCCGAGGATGCGAACTATCATCCGCAGAGCTTTACCCAGCCTTTGAGTGCGGCGAGAGGCACAATCAATCCGGCGGGCGGAGATGCCTTTTATCTGAAGCCGGAAGACCGCTGCGATCTGGTGGTGAAGGAATTCGGCTGGGACCGCGACCAGTGCGGTACGATCGACCAGCTGATCTTCGGCTTCACGCCGGAGATCGACAATCTGACCGTCGAGAAGCCGGTGTCGGACGGCTATGTGAGCCTGGCGGACTGGGATAGCAGCGACTGCAGCGCGGAAATCAGTTCGATCGAAGACACCTTCAAGGAATCGGTGAAAGCGCAATCGGAGCGGTCCGGACAGGAGATCCGCTTCGACGGCTGGCTTGTCTATCCGCAAATCGACAAGGCCAAGAACATTCTCTACTACGCCAACATCCTGAACTGGGGCGGCGAGAGGACGATCAACATATCGATGTCGATCTTCGACCGGCAAGGCTATGTTCCGATGAAGATCGTGCCGGTGAACGGCAACGTGACAAGCGACGACGTGCAGAAGATCGTCGCGGCGTCGGCCGCCGCCTACAAGCCGCAGGCCGGCGCGGCCTATTTTGATTTTTCCAGCGGCGACAAGATCGCCGGCTACGGCGCGCTGGGCGTGCTGGCGACCATGCTCGGCGTCAAATATGGCGGCGCCGCCAGCGCAGGGCTCATCGCGCTCGCCCTGGTGGTGTTGAAAAAGGGCGCCTTCATCCTGCTTCTGCCGCTGGTCTGGCTGAGACGGTTGTTCAGCCGCAGGAAGAAGGCGGACAGCTAAGGCACGGACGCGCGACGGTTACCCGAAATTCCCACTGGATTCGCCCGAGCCAGGGCGCGAAAGTCTGCATTTTTCGTTCGATCGCATGCTTCGCATATTAGCGATTACGCATAATCCATTCTTAGCCGGCAACGCGGTGTCCCTTACCCGTTGCCGGTTAGGCTCGGCGCCTCCCGTTCATACCCCAACAGCGACGGCGCCGGGCCGCCACCACATTTTCCGTGAAAAGGCCTGCTGCGCGAGGCGTGGGCAGCGGGCGATGAGAGGGCCGGCCGACTGGCAACCTGACAAAGGAGTGGGGCAGCTACTCCAAAACCGGCGCTCAAGAGTGCAAGGGCTTCGAGTGCCATGCACAACAGCAAGCTAGAGCGGTTCAGCGTTTCACGGAATCGCCGAACCGCTCTAAGTCTTTGTTTTTACGCAATTCCGGACGGAAACCGCTACGCACTTTTCCTGGAATTGCTCTAGTGCCGGCCTTCAAAGGCTTCATCCCTCGATTGCAGGACGCCGGCACGGCTGGTCGAACCCGTCAGCGCGTGCCCTGGCGCGGCTGGTCAGGCCCGACGGCCTTCCTGGGGCTTCAACCCTATCCCAGGAATTCATCGCTGAAATAGGTGGAAAAGTCTGGCCGCATGGCGAGCGCCTTGCCGTTGCCGTCGAGCAGTATTCCCGAGGCGAACAAATACCCGCCCATCGCTTCCATCTTGGCTTTGTCCATGGTGCCGATGGCGCCGTTAGCGCCCTTCAGGAAGTGGCCGTCGTTCAGCGCCTTCAGCGAGGCTTGGATCAGCGCGGGGTTGGTGAGCGTGTCCTTGTTGGCGGCGACCAGCAACTCGCCTGCATCCTTTGCCTGATCGACTGCGAATGCATAGCCACGCCGCGTCGCCTGCACGAAGGCCGCGGCGGCCTTTGGATTGGTCGCGAGAAAAGCATTGCTGGAGACGATCAGCGTGGTGTGCTCGTCCGGCACGCCGTAATCGGCGTAGCGGAAGGTGCGTTGCTTGAGACCCTTCAGCTCCGCCTCGACACCTTCCCATGTCGAGACTTCCAGCGTGAAATCGACCGCGCCGTTGGCCAAGGCCTCGTAGGCGGACGTTCCCAGCGTCACGGTCGAGAAATCGCCTTTGCCGCCGTCGTGGCGGATGATGGTCTGCAGCAGCGTGTTTTCCCAGGCGCTGCCGAAGCCGCCATAAGTCAGGCCGTCGAGGTTTTTCGGGCTTTTGATCGCGGAGCGATCGGCGTTGAAGACGACACGACCGGTCTCCGACTGGACAACGGCATAGACAGCCTTCAGGTCGGCGCCGGCGCTCTTTTGCGTGAACAAGCCGAGCGAACCGGAAATGCCGAAATCGGCGACACGGTTGGCAACCAGCGTGCCCGAACCCGTATCGCCATAGGGCAGGATTTCAACGTCCAGGCCCGCATCGCGGTAAAAGCCTTTGTCGCGGGCGACAAACAGGCCGATGTGGTTGGTGTTGACGGTCCAGTCGAGCGCGACGGTGATTTTTTGCAGGGCGGCGGCACGGGCTGGCGTGATGGCTCCGGCAAAGGGCAGGCCGGCGGCCAGAAACAGCGCCTGGCGGCGGGTCAGGTCGGTCATTTCAATTCTCCATCGCATGGTCGGAAATTCGAATCGGGCTGGCCAAGCAGCGTGTCGAGGATGCCGGCCTCGATCGCCGCAGCCTCGCGGGCAAGTACCGCGCTCTCGGTGCGCGGGCGCGGCAGCGGCACGGCCACTTCGCGCACCACGCGCGCGGGCCGCGCCGACAGCACATAGATTCGGTCGGACAGAAGCACTGCTTCGCGCACGTCATGGGTGATCAGCAGCGCCGTCCAGCGATGGTTTCGCCACATCGTCTCCAGCCAGCGCTGCATGGCCGCGCGGGTCAGCGCATCGAGCGCGCCGAAGGGCTCGTCAAGCAACAGCATGTCGCGTTGCTGCACGACGGTGCGCAGGAGCGCGGCGCGCTGGCGCATGCCGCCGGACAGCTCGGCCGGCCAGGCATGTTCGAAGCCGACAAGGCCGAACTCGGCGAACAAAGGCGCCACGCGTCGCCGCGCGGCCCGGCGCTTCATGCCCTGCACTTCGAGCCCCAGCGTCGCATTGTCGATGACGCGCCGCCACGGCATCAGCGCGTCACGCTGCGGCATGAAGGCGAAGCGGGCGCCATCGAGCGGCGCGCCGTCGAAGCGCATCTCGCCCTCGCCCCGGATTGCGCCGGTGAGCAACTGGAACAATGTCGACTTGCCGGCGCCAGATGGCCCGAGGATCGAGACGAACTCGCCCGCAGCAACATGCAGCGAAACGCCGGCCAGAACCTTAAGCGCGCCGAAGCTTTTTTGCACGTTGCGGAGCTCGAGCCTTGTCATGGCCGGCCCTTCCCGACAGGCTCGCCGCCGACGTAACGCGCCCTTTCGCCGTCTGCATTTTCCCAAGGCATCGCAAGACGCTGGACGAGGACGGCAAGACCGAAGAGCGCCAGCGTCAGTGCCGAGCTGAGAGCTACGGCGGCGAGCACCAGGTCGGGGCGGAAATTGTTCTTGGCGCTGAGCATGTAGATGCCCAGCCCCTTCGCGGCGCCCGCATATTCGGCGAAGATGGCGCCCACCACGGCATAGGTGATTGAGATGCGCAACCCGGCGAAGAAATAGGGCAGCGCCGACGGCAACCGGGCGAGCCAAAAAATGCGCCAGCGCCCTGCTCCCATGGCGGCGAGCATCTGGCTGATTTCCGGACTCGTGGCGGCATAGCCCTCGACCAGCGCCACCATCATCGGGAAGAAGGTGACCAGCGCCACGAGCAGGATCTTCGGCAGCAGCCCGAAGCCGAACCACAGCACCGCCAGCGGCGCGATCGCCACCAGCGGCAAGGTCTGGCTGGCGATCAACAGCGGGAACAGCGCGCGGCGCAGCGGAGCCAAGAAGTCGACCAGCGCCGAGAGGATGAAGGCGGCGGCGAGCGAGCAGGCAAAGCCCGCCAGCGTGGCGCGGATGGTGGGCAGTGTGTTGTCGGCCAGTGCCGCGCGGTTCTCCCAGGCTTGCGCCAGCACCCGCGAGGGCGCTGGGAGCATGGTGGGAGCGATGCCGCCCAGGCGAGCGTAGAGCTCCCAGGCGGTGAGGAGGAGGGTCAACGAAAATATGACGGGAGCTAATTTGGCGAAGGCGGATGCCACAGCCAATCTCCCCCGCAACGGGGGAGATTGGCTGTCGTCTTGGCTTTCGCCAAACGCCTCTTGCGGTGTGGAATCTAATTCGACAGCCATGACATACCTCGACGGCGCTTTGCGTGCGCTCAAACCGCGGTCGGGCTGTTCGCCGAAATCGTTATGTCGAGCGTCACATGGCCAGCGCCGGGGCCGAAGCGGCAGAACGCCTCGTTCAGCGTGGCGAACACCGCGCCGGCGTCACCGCGCAGCTTGGTGCAGAAATGCTTAGAGCGTTCGAACACGCCGGACTGCTTCAGGAAGTCGATGCAGCCATAGATCTCGTCCATGTGGCCGCCGTTGCCCATCACGTAGAGCGAGAATTGCGCCGCCACCGGCTGGTCGGTCGAAGGCGTCGTCTCGACGGCGCGGAGCGCCGCGCGCTTGCGTTCGTCGAGCGGGATCGCCGGGCCGCCGATCTCGTCGGAGCGGCAGATCGGGTCGTCCGGTTCGCCGGGGCAGCCGCGCGAGACGGCGGCCGACAGCACGCAATGCCTGCCGCTTCTGGCCGCCGCCGCAAAGAGGTCGCGCATGGCGGGGAACAGCACTTCGGGCGGCCCAACCAGCAGCGTCGAGATGTCATCGGTCTCGATCCTCAACCTGTCGCGGTAAGGATCGAGCGCGCCGAGCGCGCCAAGGATGACGCCGACGAAATCGTCGGTCATGGGATAAAGGGAAATCTGTGCGCCGGAAAACATGGCCCGCCTCGCTCCGCTGGTATTATCCAGATCAGCTTTAGGGTCCGGAGGCTTGCCGCCGCCATCTCAGCCCCGACCGTACGGAGCACCCCTGTGGATGGCGGGGTTAAAGCATTGTTTGCAGTGCTGGGAAAGCGGTTTTTTTACGGTGTCAGTTGGGCCGGGCGCCCCATCTCCCTATGGGAGATGCCGGTGGTTATAAGATTTTCGCGGATTTCTTATAACTGCTATATCGTTCAAACCGTACGAATCTCGCTTGATTACTTTTCGTACATAAAGTACGATACCTCCCTTCCGTTGAGGGGATTTGCTTGAACACCGCGAACCATGCCGCTTTCGCCGACCTCTCCCGCCCTTTGCTCTCGCCACTGCCGCTCGCCGAGCGCGAACGCCTCGCCGGTGCCTGGCGCATGGCGAGCCAGGACATCGCCGACGACATCCGCTTCATTCGGCAATATCTGAAAGTGATCGCCGAGAAGGATGAGCGGCTTTCCACCGGCACGCTGGTGCACGGCCGCGCCTATATCGAAGCCTGCGCCGCCTGGCTCCCGGAGACGGTGGCGCGGTATCTGCAGAACCTCAGGCTGATCAGCGAATGCGAAAGCGCGATGATCGCGGCGGGGATGAGGTTTGCCAGGTCGAGCGATGCCTGGTGAGTGAAGCGCCATCTTCCCTGTGGAAGAAGCAAGAAGCCCGCCGCATCGCGCCCTCTCCGCCAGCCGCTGCAACTCTTGGCCGTGCTCCCGGAAATGCATCGTTTCACACAATCGCCAATTGGTGGACGCGGGCGAGCGGCCGGGCGTTAATTCTCCGCAGGCGCAGGAGGGTAAAGCCGCATACCAGGGAGGAACTCGTTTTGATGGATCAGCGCATCGACATCGGCATGCAGCCCGACGATCAGCCCTACGAAGTCATCTCATTCGCCCGGAAGCACGGTCTAACGGTCCCGGTTGCCGACGCGGTCCTTTTCGCGAAGGGTCCGTCGCCGTCACGCGCTGCCTGCGACATGGCAGCGCTTGCCTTCCTCTGCGCGGTCGCGCGATACGCCGGAAAGCAAGGGACCCGGTAGCTTCCCCTACCAGCTGAACTGCAGCCCCGCATTGCCGCCGACCTGGCTGGCGGCGAAGGCGGTACCGAGCGTGCCGGTCAGCCGGCCACCATAGGCGAAGCCTTCGCTCAGCACCGCTGCGCCGGTGATGACGAAGGCATTGACACAGCCGGCATTGCCCCAGTTGGGTGCGGGCGGCCCAGAATTATCGGAGGGCGTGACATAGCCTCACCTTCCGACGGACCAAATGAGGCTTGGCGGGCTCAGGCCTTGGCTTTGGGCTTGGTCGCTTTCGCCTTGGCGGGCACCTTGGCCGGCTTCTCCGCTTTGGCGGCTTTCGGCTTGTCGGCGGCGGCCTTCTTCGGGGTCTTCGCCTTTGGCTTGCTCGCAGCATCGACCTCGGCCGCCGCCTGGTCCCAATGCTCCATATGCGCACCTTCCGGCCGGCCGGCTTGCTCCCAGATCTCGTGCGCGCGCTGGCGAATGCGTTCGTGCCTGTCGTCCGTCACTGTCGCCTCCTAAAGGTTGGGACCGTTCCCCGGCGCGAACATTAGCCGAATTTTCCCGTGGCGTCTTCGGTATCGCGCGTGAGCGAGCGACAGAAACGGCAAATTTCGCTCAGTGTCCGTCGGTGATGACGGCGACACCCAGATACGCTGCCTTCTTTGTAATCAATCCGGCTAAGTCCGCATCAGAGCGATCCGTCCCCGTGCGCTGCCGCAGCAGGGAAATTGCCTCTTTCATCGACAGCAGGCCAGTTCTGTGCTCGGCCAGCAGCTTGTCAACCATGGCGGCGATACTTGGTGATTCGACGTGTGGATGATGCATGGCAACGACTCCTTCTTCGCTGCCTCCCAAACCGCTGTCTAGTTTAGGCCTCATATCCGGATGCGAGAAGAGCCCGATCCTTCCCCGATGCTTCGGCGGGAGGATCGGGCTCATTCAGACCAAGCGTTATTGAATCACCTGGATGACGCGGCGCGTGCCGGGGTCGATCAGCACCGTGTGGTCGTTGACGACCGCATAGCGATACTTGACGTCCGGAACCTGCTGCAGCTCGACGGTGTCAGGCACGGTCGAGCCAACGCCCAGCTCGAGGCCAAGCACGTTGACCGAGGCAATCGGATGCTTGTGGACATATTCCTTGACCACGGTCTGCTGCTCGGGCGTGACGATCACCTCGTCCGCGGCCGCGATGCCGATGCCGGCCATCAGAGCCAGGCCGGCGACAGCTGGAATGAGGATGGTTTTCATCGTTTCTCTCCTGTTGCGTTGGCGAGCTCCGCCTTGCCTCCGCGGGAGCGGAAACATCGGCAGGTCGAACATGGGAGCTCCAGGGGCAAACGTCGCCGGCAAGGTGTTGTTCCGTCAGCGATGACTAATTGATTTGGCGGAACCTTCGCATCGGCTCCGCATTGGAAGGCTTTGAAACTGCCCAAGACTTTGAAATCCATGGGGTGCCGTCGTCATGCGAGAAGGTTCCATCAGAAGCGACATAGAACTTCGGGCTCCGGTGACCATCGCCGTCGGCGCCGGCTTCAAGCGCGAGATCGCCTCGCTCACCGCGATGCAGAACTTTCTCAAGGAATGGCCATCGGCCTGTCAGGGCGAGAGCTACGGCATGGCTTTGCGCGCCTGCGAAGCCGCGCGGGCCGGCGAGATCGATCTCGACAAGGCGCGTCAGGCATTCCTGGTCTTCGCGAAGAAGGCGGGGATCGAGTGGACCGGCGCCGATCCGGTCGCGGTGCTGCGCGAAGCCAAGATCAGGCGCAGCCGGGCGCGCGAAAGCCGCGCCCAAAACCGACACGTGCCTGGATAGAGCCAGCCTCGGCGCACTCAGACTCAACGCCATGCGCATCGGCCTTGCCTACAAGTTTTCGGGTTAGCCGCCATATCCTGGAAGGGCGCCGCCTGGCGTCCGTTCGTCTATGAACCGCCGCCACGCCGGCTGACTGGATCGATCCGGGATTTTCGGCTGGTGGGCCGCTGTCAGTTCGGCGACGATTCGCCCAGCGCCTCGGTAACGAAAGACGCGGCGATCAGATCGTCCGCGTCTATGCGTAGGGAGCCCTCGCCGCCCCCCATGATTGCCGCGACCTTCTGGAAGGTCTTCATCTCATGTTCGGTGATGCGAGCATCCCGCATCCTGGCCTTAAGATCGGCCACCCGCATCCCGAGCGAACGGGATGTCCCAATTTCTCGTTTCGACATGTTGGTCAGTCTCCTCCCCAACCGGTGCCTGTTTCGCCGCCGCCCAATTCCTGCATCCTGCGCATGCTTGTGTTCTCTATGAGGCAAACTTGAACACAGAGGCGGCAACGTCTGCCCTGGGCGAAAGGTTCCATTAGCAGTAGGTAACGAATTAATACTGGCTAGCGGCCTGCCGCCGGCGGCAGGCCGCTACCCAGCGGCGAATGAATCCCTACTCGATGACCTGGACGATTTTGCGCGTGCCGGGATCGACGATGACCGTCCGGTTGTCGACGACAACGTAGCGGTACTTCACGTTTGGCACTTCATGGAGCTCGACAGTGTCGGGAAGGACGCTGCCGATGCTGAGCTTCACGCCCGGAACCTCGACGGAGGCCAGCGGCTGCTTATGCACATACTCGCGAATGACCGTTTCCTGTTCGGGCTGGATGATGACGTCCTGGGCAGTGGCGGCGCCGATACCCGTCAGGAGCAGCAGGCCCGCCGCAGCGGTTGTGAGATGCAGTTTCATCGATGTTCTCCTCGTTTGGATGATTGCCTCTCACGCTGAGCCTGCGATTTCACAGCCGGTAGGCGTTGTCCGTAACGCCGGCCGGCAGGCCTTGTTCCTGCAAAAACCTGACGCCGTTATTTTCGCGAACGTCGCCTGCGCCGGGCGCGACAATTTCGGAACAATGCTTTTCGGGCGGGGTTTTCTCAGTGAAGGGACCCAACTCTCCGAGGAGAAATCCAATGAAACATCTGCTGATCACAAGCATGATCGCGCTCGGCGTCGGGTGCGGCGCCGCGATGGCGCAGACAGAGTCCGCGCAGCCGAGCGGCGGTGACAATTGCGCGGCCGGCACGGCGGATTGCCAGAAGGGCGGCAAAGCCGGCGGGCAGGCCCAGGGCGAGATGAAATCGAAAACCGAAATGAAGGCCCAGGGCAAGGCCGGTGCCAACACGCAGGAGCAGGCCCAGGGCAAGACCAAAATGAAGACCGATGAGCAGGCCCAGGGTCAGGCAAGCACCAACCCCGACCAGAATGCCCAAGACAATACAAAGCTGAAGAAGAAGCAGCAGGCACAGGGCAAGGCCGGCGCCATCACTGAGCAGAATGCTCAGGGCAATACCAAGATGCAGACCGAGCAAAACGCCCAGGGCAAGGCCGCAACCAGCACCGAGCAGAATGCCCAGGACAATACCCAACTGAAGAAGAAGCAGCAGGCACAGGGCAAGGCCGGCGCCACCACCGAGCAGAATGCTCAGGGCAATACCAAGATGCAGACCGAGCAGAACGCCCAGGGCAACACCAATGTCGAGACCGACCAGAACAAGACGGCCTCGATCAACAACGTGACGGTGGAGCAGAAGACGCAGGTCACGCAGATCATCCACGAGACCAAGGTCGAGCCGGTCCGCGACGTCAGCTTCGACATATCGGTCGGCGTCGAGGTACCGCGGCACAAGATCCGGCTGCACCGCCTGCCGGCGCGTATCGTCAAGATCGTGCCTGCGTACGAGACCTACGAGTATTTCGTGCTGGCCGACGGACGTATCGTCATCGTCGACCCCGATACCTACAAGATCGTGTTGATCCTGACCTGATCCGGTCAGCATGACGGACAAGGCCCGCCACGTGGCGGGCCCTTTTTTGCGTGCAGAGACGTCCGAACACGCGAGACGACGTCTGTCCATTAGGCATGCATTGAATGCTGCGCCTCGGGAACGATCTTGCGCCATTCCCAGTTGTCACAACGGAAGTCCTGCGTCCGTCGTCCTATAAGGGCCGGACGAAAGGGCGATGGGCCCGCCTCCTGATCGTTCAAGCTTGCGGACCACTCGGAAAAGGTGCATGGGTCAAGATGGGTAGAGACATGGGCGAGATCGTCGATGACCGAATGTGGTCGCGACGCTCGGTTGGGCAGATGTATTTTCCGCAGTTTCTTGTGGGAATGGTGGCTACGCTTCTGGTGATCCTCGGCTGGACATACACGTCCACGGGATCGGCCTGGGCGGCATTGGGCTGGACGGTGCTCGCCGCTGTCATCCTGCAGGCGGGTTATTTCGCGGCCGTGCTATGGCTCGTGCACGGTGAGACGCGCGTGACCGACGAGACCAAGTCGAACGAAGGCACCGCCTCGCCCGCCAAGCTGCCGGGCCCGTTCGAGCGAGACGGCATCATCCAGGCCCTGATCTCGCGCCTCTTTCCAAGGTTACCCTGAGCCACAGGCGACAAGTGCGCCGCATGGCTCGGCGTGAAAAGCCAAGCGGCGCAAAGCCGCTCGGCTTTGATCGGCAAATCCTCAGCGGGCTGTAGCAGCCGTCGTCGAGCGTACCGTTTCGGCCGACGAGAAGACCATGACGGCAAAGACCAGCACGCCCGCGGCGACGATCAGCGAACCGATGCCCAGGATCGGCTCAACGGCGTCCATCGCGTATGCGTATTTCAGGTAAAGCGGCGGCAACATCACCACCAGGCCAAGCGTGTAGAGGCCGTAATGGATCATGGCGAGGCGCTTCTCGGCCTTGGCTGGATTGAGCGCGTAGTAGCCGCCGAAGATGGCGCTGGTGACCCAGCCCAGAAGGTTGAAGTGCGCATGCGCCGGGAAGGCGCCATGGTCGCCCGAAATGCCCATCTTGATGCCGATGGCGATGCCCAGAAGGAAAAAGATGATGGCGGTCTTGAAGAAGAGTTCCGATATCCGTGGCATTTTTTGTCCTCCCAATGCCTCTGTAAACCCGACTCTGCGAAGTCTACATCCTGCAACCCATATTAGCCATGGCGCACCTAAGTCGGTGCGGCCTTCGGGCGAAAGCCGCGAGGCGTTTGGCAAAAAAATGGCTCGCCTCCTTCGAGGCGAGCCAAAAAAGGGAACCGGCTTGAGGTCGGCCCCATCCAGGTTGCCACCTGAATTTCAAACGGAGCTAACTAACAGAGCCCGGAATCTATTCCACCGCAATAGCGGACTGATGCGGCAAAGTTTTCTAAGCCGAGCGGCGCAGGCCTTTGCCGGCCGACGATCGGGACTTCCGGATATTGGCGAACAGACAATACGAACCCCGCACTTCGCCATTTCCTGAAGTTCGTGCGAAGCCGCTATTCGCTGTCGTTCGACATCGCATGACGCGATGAGGCGCCGATAGACCACCCCGCCTAAGATCGGTGGTTGCTGGTTGCCAGCGCGCCGCGGGAGAATCCAAACCGCGGAAAAGTCACAACCCGCCCAGATGTCAGACGCGTTGAGCAACGCGCAGACAGATCGCGCTGCAAAGCGAGCAGACGGTCCTCGTTACCTACAAATTTACAGAATTAAGAAACCGCAGGATTAAGCACATCGTTCCAAGACTTTCCGCATGGACAAGTTGCTACCATTTTTTCGTATCACATCGAACCGCTACGCTTGGGGTTTGCTGGCGCTCATTACACTCCTTTGCGTAGCAGCTCCAGTCGTGTCGGTCGCAACGGCGCTCGCCTTTGTGCCCGGGCTGCCGCGGCAGGCGTTCTGGGGCGTCCTCTCACTCGCAGCGGTCATTCCGTTGCTGATTGCACCGCCGATCGCTATCGGCGCGCTGAGCATCCTCAGGCTCCTCACCATGACGATTGATCGTCTCGACAATTGCGTTCGCTACGACCCGCTCACGAGTGTGCTCTCCCGCGTCTACCTGCTGAACCAGATGCGCGAACAACTCGCAAGCGGCGGCTCGTTCCTGATGATCGATGCCGACCACTTCAAATCGGTCAACGATACCTACGGGCATGATGTCGGAGACGAGGCTCTCAAATGCCTCGCCCAGGTTCTGAGAACCGCCCTGCCGCCCGAAGCCTTGGTGGGGCGCCTTGGCGGCGAGGAATTTGGCGTCTTTCTTCCGGAGCTCAGGAGCTGCGATGCAGGGCGCGAGGCTGACCGCCTCTGCGAAGCAATGCGGCACTCAGGAAAAGTGATCGCCGGGCGTGATATCAATCTCACGATCAGCATTGGCGTCGCCCAATACTGCCCAGCAATCACGCTCGAGCAAACGATGAAACTTGCTGATGAAGCGCTCTACCACGCCAAGAGAACCGGCCGCGATCGCTATCATATCGCCGCAGCGCACGATCCGGTGCAGGTCACGGAAACCAGCTCCATCCGCAACGCCACGGAACGCAGAGACCGCCGTGCCGTGGCGTAATTCGCACTCCGCCATTCGTGAGCACGCGACCGCAACCAACCACAAGAAGACTCCTGTGCGGTGGCGAGGGGCTCCCACCGCACAGGAGGAGGGCGAGCCGCAGATGCGGCGACCTGAAGGGCGGCTCCCCTCGATGCGACCCTCGGCCCCGGGTCAGCCAAGCCGGGGGTCGACGCCCAAGCAGTCTACCGCTGTCGGCAGTCCGGATATTTCAGATTCGTGTCGCGATCTTCAGAATCGTCGGCTGCTCGTCTGCCTTCGGCAATGGACCTCGCGGCGGGCGATCAGCGCTGTCGGCGGATCAGCTCCGTCGGGAACACGCCATAGGCCGCCTTGAAATATCGGCTGAAGCGCCCCGCATTGGTGAATCCCCACCTCAAGGCTATATCCTCGACCGAGGCCCCCGGCTCGCGCAGAAAATCGGCGCGCGCCCGCTCCAGCCTGATCTGACGCTGGTACGCACCGATTGAGGTACCCGCAAACCGCCGGAAGCCGGCCTGCAGCGCACGAAGACTGACGCCCGACAAGGCTGCGAGCTCCGTCCCACTCGGAAGCATATGCGCGTGGTCATGGATGAAATCCACGGCGAGCTTCACATGCTGAGGCGCGATCATCGGCGGCGGTCGATGTAGGATCTCCGAGTAGCTGTTCGGCCACGTTTCGAGCACAAGGTCGACAAGCGTTTCGCGAATCCGCTCTGCGGTGAGGCTCGCTCGGTTGAGTTGCGGGCCGAATTCTGGGCTCGTGATGCACATCACAAGAGACTTCAGCGCACTGGCGCCGCCAGACGCCATATCCAGCGATGGCTGGAAGATCGGCTTTTCGACGACCGGATGGCCAAGCAGTGCCGACATCCGAGCGGCCAGCGCCGGCCGATCAATAACCACACCGCAGAAGGTGGTGTCGAAAAGGAAATCCATCGATCGGCATGCCATCCCTTCGGCAGCGACGGCGATGGTGGGCGAGCTCGCAAAACTCTCGCGGCTCTGATGGAAGACGAGACTGCCCACCGTCGGAAAAATGAAGAACACGCCGTCATAGAGGCGCTTGGGAAATACCCTGAATTCCCCTTGGACCCGGCTTCGGCTGAAGTCGATGCCGGCGACCTGCCCGTAGGTCCCGGACATGCTGAACCGATCGGCCGGCCGCACCGGTTCGATTCTGACGGGCGAAAAACGTTGGTTGATGTGGTCCGCTAAACCGTCCGCGTCTTGCAGCTCAAAATTCACTACTAACTGGCGCGAGCGGGCAAGTGCCCGTTCCGGCATGACGTCTCCTCATCATTCCGATCAAGGGTAAGCACGAACAAAAAAAGCCTGCGCGGCCCCCCGGCCGCTCCAGGCGCTCAACATGTGCCGCGGACCGCGAACCCGAAGGGCGGGGTGGGCCCAGTCGTCATCAGGGGTAAATGTTGTCCCGCAAATACCGGGAAATTTGCCGGAGTTCTTTCAAATTCGTGGCAAGGATATCAAATTCGGGCGGCTAGAACGCCTAAATCATTCCCCGCGTCGCGCTTGCCACGCGAGGGCCTGTCTCCGATGGCTACGCGATCGAGCGTCTATAACGGGCGGGAGATGTTCCCATGAAGCGCTTGAAGACGGAGCCGAAATGCGCTTGACTCGAAAAGCCGCACATCAAGGCGATCGACACAAGCTCAAGCTTCGGGTCGGCAAGGCAGGCCTTTGCCCGCTCGATGCGCGCCATCATCACATAGCGATGCGGCGAAATCCGTTGCGACGCCTTGAAGCGACGGAAGAACTGCTCACGACTGAGCCCGGTGATGGCGGCCAGCTCGTTGACACTGATTTCGCCGCAGAGATTGGCTTCGATATAGTCAACGACAAGCCGAAGCTGGTTCGATCCCAGCCTGTCCGCACTCCGGGTCCGCGCTACACCATCCGTCGAGTGGATCTGCAGAACGTGTGAGGCAAGCACCCTGGCAAGAAGCTCCACCTTCAGCAGATTGCTGCGAGGCGGTTCATCGAGGGCGGCCCTGATCGCATGCAACAGAAGAAACAGCATACGATCCTCGCTGGCGAATGCGGGTATGATCGCCCGATCCGAGCGGTGCGTTGCAAACAGGTCGTCGGCGACCTCCTGCATCGCATCGCCTTTGAGATAGACGTGCAGGGCATTGACGGGCACAGCAATCTCATCCCGCACGGCGATGCCCGCGGGCGTAATCGTCACAAGATTCGACGAGAGCACACCATGGAGCTGCTCATCGCCGACCGTGCGGCGCAACTCAATGCCCGTCAGCGTCGATGCGAACCAGATGTCCGGAATGGCCCTGCGGATCGCCAGATGAGGCCGCTCATCGGTGATGGCGGCATAGAGGTCGGTCCAGCCAAATCCCTCGCTGGATTTAACGACAGTGACGTCGGGGTGGACGTGCAGCGAGCTTTGCGCACGACTGAATTCGCGCGTGCCGCCAAACGCCAGGAACTGCTGACCAGCGTCATTGACTCCATTGGGCTCAAGTATCGAGTGCTGATCCGTCTGCTCCACTATGACGATACCCCTTTCGCCAGCCTCCCACCACCAATTCGTGGCGCCCAAATCGCGGCAAACCCCGTCTCGCATCCTCTTTATAACGTGATGTTATATCATTCCAATAGTACGGCGGCACATTTCAGTGACACCCCGCCGGAGACGCCCCCGCCGGCCGTCTCACTCCGGTGGTGGACCGCTTTAAATACTTCAGCGCGCGTGGTGGCACCCAACGTTACCTCCATCCAAGCTCACGCTCAGCAACCTAACTTGCCGCAGATTAACTCGTGTTTTGCCCGCCCCTAGAAGACTCGACAGACGAAACACGCAGCACAAGACAATTGGCGCGGAAAAATGCTGTCGAACTGCTCCCCCACGCCCAACTCTTTCGATCTCCTTCGCATGGCCATGGGCGCGGCAAGGCCAGGCGCTTGCACGCGCGCGGCATTTGAGCAATGCTTGGCGACGGGGGAATGGTTTCCGTGATTTCGGAAGCACGATTACATGTTCATTGACTACTACGAAATTCTGGAAATAAGCCCGAACGCCAATTCTGAGACCATCGAGCGGATCTTCCGCTACTTTGCCATGCGCTACCATCCCGACAATCGGGAGACCGGCAATGAGTCGCGTTTCAGCGAAATCGTCGAGGCCCACAATACACTGCGCGACCCGGTCAAACGGGCTCAGTACGACATCCTTTACCGCGAGCATCTGGGCCTTCGTCACGAGCTCACGGAAGGAGCCCGCGACGGCGGCGGCATGGAGAGGGATACCGTCATCCAAGCCAATCTGCTGTCGCTTCTCTATGTGAGGCGCCGGCGGGACGTCAACAATCCGGGCATCGGCGACGACGAGCTCGAGCGCCTGTCGGGCTGCCCTCGCGAGCACCTGGAGTTCCACCTCTGGTACCTCAAGTCGAAGGGCTTCATCGGCAGGACCGAGAACGGGACATTCGCCATCACCGTGGAAGGCATCGATCACGCCGGGGTCAGGCGGGGCCGGGATCGCCCCGACGCCACCCGCCTGCTCGATCACGCGGATTAGAGCAATTCCAGGGAAAGTGTGAGCGGTCAGGCTCGGCGCCTTCGCCGCAGCCTTCCGTCGGAAATTGCGTAAAAAACAAAGAGATAGAGCGGTTGGCCGTTTCCGTGAAACGGCTCTATGCCGACCATCAAAAGCCCGCCGACTGGCGCCTGAACCAGTGGCGGGCTCGATGAAGGCACAGCTACATCCCTGAGGAATCGACTGCCGTCTTCTCAACTCCCCATATCTGGGCTCGGTTCGCCGGGGGCGGCGGAGTCTAAGCCATGCACCATGGCGGGCAAGGATGAGGAGTGCGCCTTTACATTGGCGTTGCGTGTTGCCGAATACAAGGCGACCGAGGTCTGACGTGCCGACGTTTTTGGCCCGACTTGCCAGGATCCGACGACGATGATCGTGGAGGCACAGGCCTTCAGGATTCGCGGCGATGACGGCGATCGAACTGTCCCTGAGCGACAGCTGGAATGAGGGTAGTTGCCGCCCGGCCGGAGATCGTGAAGGCCCGGCGATGGCGGACAAAAAAGCCGCCGGGCGAGGCCCGGCGGCGTTTCGTTCACCCCTGGTCGGTTCGGCCGGCCTTATGGGGTTGTCGTGGCCGCGGCCATGGCGTCGATCTTGCCCGCCAGCGTATCCTTGGCCCAGGCGGTAACGTCGGCGTCGACCGGCTTGTTGGCCATGTCGGTGAGGGCCGCATCCAAGGAGGCGTCCGTGGGCGCCGGGTTAGCGGCAACCGCGGCCTGCGCGTCGGTGATCGCCTGATTGTCGGCGGTGATTGCCGTATTCTGAGCATCGATCTGGCTCTGAACATCGGCTTTCTGCGCATCGAGAGCCGCCAGCTGTGCGGTCGAGAAGCCGGTCGTGTTAGTCGCGTTGAGATCGGCGAGCTGCTTGGTGAGATCGGCGAGCTTGGTCTGGTCGGCGGCCAGCTGGGTGTTCGCCGCGTCAAGCTTGGCCGCCGCGTTCTGGGCTGCAGCAGCCTGGGTCACATAGGCCTGGATACCGGCGAACTTCTTGCTCTTGGAATTCATGTACGCGTTGATGTTGCGCTGCAAGGAGTTCAGCCGGCCGAGCTTGGAATGGATGCTCGGTGTGGCGGCGGTCGTCGTGTTGTCGGTGGTCGTGTCGTCGGTGCTCTTGTTCTGGCCCGGGGCCGAGGCCGACTTGCCATGCGAGGCGCCGCTGTTGCCTTTGCCGCCGGCATTGCCGCCGCCGTTGCCATTGCCGCCGCCATGGCTGCCGCCATTGCCGCCGCCATGGCCGTTGCCGGCGAGCGCGGGGGCCGCCGCGAGCGCCAGAATGGCAAGGGATGCCAGAAGTGTCTTACGCAATGTCATTGTGCTTCTCCGCAGATGAATCGTAACCAGAGCCCAACCGCTAGGCAGCCTCTTATGAGAATTTCCTAACGGCGTCGGATAAACTTTAGGCAATTGCGGTCGCGAAATGAGAGCACCGCGACCATTGTCCAATAATTCTCGCAAAATATTGCGTTAACATATTGAAATTCAACGACAATACAAAGGGCCGAGCCCCCTTGGGCCGTTTGGAACAATGAGGGCCCTTGTCTCGCCAGACCATGGTCCCAAAGGTTATCCAGATCCACGAAAGTCCCGCAAATCCGGAGCATTTGGGCCCATCGGAACACTATTGCCCCGCCGGGGTTAAGCAACCGAAGGGCGTTACCGAAAGGACCAGTCGTCATGAAACGGATTCTTCTTGTCGCCACCTTGCTTGCTCTTTCCGGAGGGCTGGCAACAGCGCAGTCGGGCGCTTCGTCGACTTCCTCATCCACGACGATGCCCAGCAGCCAGAGCACGGACCAAACGCAGGCGAACTCGACCAGTCCAAACTCGGCGAAGGATTGCGCCCCGGGACAACAGACGACCGGCAGCGCGAAGCAGGCCGCCCCCGGCCAGCAGGATACCAGCGCCAAATCGAACGCTCCCGGCCAGATGAAAACGACAAGCCAAGGCTGCTAGAGCGTTGCGCCGTTCCCACTGAAACGGCAAACCGCCCTATCGTCTGGTTCTGATGCAATTCCGGACGGAAAGCCGTTTCACGCGGCTTCCACGTCACCGGCAATCGTCGGCGCGTCGGTCGCGGTATCCGGTTCCTCACTCTCCCCCGAACCGGTTGGAGAAAGCACGGTCAGATCCATGCGGGCGATGCGGGACGCGGCTTTTCCTTGCGCGTTCGGCTCGCCCGTATCCGTCTCGGAGACCGAGGCCTTTGCAAGGTGGCCGACGCTTTCCGCGCTGTTGCCCGGGAAGGTTTCCGACGATCCCTGAGGTTTGCTCGAACGATGCACGATGCCAGCACCATGCTGGCTTCCGACGCGAGAAGTCATGGCTGCGCTCCTGATAGGACGACGGCAAATCCCTAGCATTCCTGGCTGGCGTCAAGCTTGCGACTTTAGAGATTGCTAAGATGATGCACGACCGGCCGGAGCGGATGGGCGGCGCGTACGCCGCCGGCACCACCCGAGGAGACGGGTTTCATGTCCGGTTTGCCCCTGCCCTTCTAGCCGCCGACGAGCGGCACGGTCACGGACGTCGTGTAGTTGATCGGATAATCGCTGAAATAGGGGAAGCTGATGACGAAGGCGTAGCTGGCGTTGACATGGGCCATGCGGAAGCCGCCGCTCGCCGGATCGGTAGTGATGGTGACGTTGACATTCTGCAGGCCAAGCGCCTTCAGCTTCTGCGTGGCGATGGCCTGGATATCGGCCTGCGTCAGCGTGTTGTTGAGCTGCAGCGAGCGCGCCGAGGCCTCCAGCGCATAGCGCACGCTGGAGGTGGTGTTCATCGACCAGCCGAAGGCGAAGATACCGAACAAGAGCATAATCAGGACAGGCGCGACCAGGGCGAATTCAATGGCGCTTCCGCCCGACACGTTGCCGGCAAATGCCCAAGACCGCCGAGGCCAACCGCTCGGCACTTTTCCTGGAATTGCTTTGCATGACGGCACAATTCCGGACGGAAAACCGCTGCGCACTTTTCCTGGAATTGCTTTGCATGACGGCGCAATTCCGGACGGAAAACCGCTGCGCACTTTTCCTGGAATTGCTTTAGCGAACACGGACTACCTGCAAATGGCCGAGAGTGGTGTTGTCCGGGTAAGGGCCGAAGGTGAAGGGCGGGGTCCAGGTGCCAGTTGCCTGGATCTGGACATAGACAGACGGCGCTTTCGGGCCGCTGCACAGGGTGGAAGCATCGACGACGGTCGTTCCGCATTGGTAGATGCGACTGATGACGACCTGGGCGTCGGACGGCTTGTTTTCCCAACTCGCCAGCGCGGCGGCCTGGATCGCCGTGTCGTCGGAGGATCCAGCCATCACGAGGTTGGCGGCCGTCTTCACGCCGGCGCGCATCGACAGCGAACTGGTGACATAGGACCAGCCGTCCATGGTACCGAGTAACGCCGCGCACAGGACGGGCAAGACCAGAGCAAGTTCCACCGCGGCGATGCCCGTTTCATCGCGAATGGCCTGGATCAATCGACGGGCCGGGGATTTCACTCGACGACCGCTACGGACTGCGCGGCCGGGATATCCTTCATCCCAAGGCTCGAGCAGTCCTGGTTGATGGTCGAGTTGCCCGACCACTGGATGGTGTCGGCGACGACCTGCGTGCACCCATTCTGGCCCGAGAAATTGCCGAGATAATTGACCTGCTGCCTGGGAAAATAGATGGCACCGGTCAACAGCGAGTCCGCGGTGCCGTTGAAGGTGCTCTGCGCCGCAGTCCCCGTCCTGTCGCCGTAGAACAGCACGCCCGAATAGGTGCCCGAGGTCGGTGCGCTCAGCGTCACGGTGGCGTTGCCGTTCATGCTGACGGTGTTGCTGCCGGCCATGTAGATGGTTACGCCGGTGCAGGGTGCGGCGCAGGTGACGACGGCGCCGGCGTTGATCTTCAAATTGCCCTGAACGACATAAGTACCGGAAGACAGCGCGACATTGCCGTTGAGGCTCATGCCGCTACAGTATGTGCCGGCCTGGAGTGTCTGCGACGTCTTGTTGCCGTTGACGCTCTTGCATGGGTTGGTCGCCGCGGGCGCCGGCAAGCTGCCGAACGGATCGGACGCAGGCAAGGCCTGAGTGATCGGCGATTTGCAGATCGTGGTCACCGGATTGCTCAGCGAAACGCCGCCGGCAGTAATCAGGCAATCGGCCTGCAGCCCTGCCGAGCCCTGCACCTTGATGGAGTCATTGGCGATTGAATCCGACATGACCGAGCAGCCGGTGAGCTTGACGCTGGTGCTGCCGGAAAACAGCGCCGCCTGCGAGGCCGAGGGATTTAGCGCCAGCACGCAGGCTTTTGAAGCGTCGGTGATCAGCGCCACCGCCCTCGCCTGTTCGGGCACCTTCGTCTGGGTGAAGATGGAGGTGAACATCCGGTCGAGGTTCTGGTTGAGGATCACCTCCACCGCCTTCTTGGCCGTGTTCGGCCCTGAGGTTGGCGGCGTGTTGACGACGATGGTGCCGGCGCCCAGCCCGTTCGAGGCCGCCGATGAGGTAGCCGCCGCGGTGATCGCCGTCGTGTCGGATCCCTGGATCTTTTCCAGCGCGCCGGCGTAGGCGGCCGCGTCCGCGACCGCCTGCAGCTTCAGGCTCGAATAGTACCAGTAGGACGTCTCGACACCCAGCCCCGCGCCGCCGACGACGACCGGAAGGGTCAGCGCGAAGATGGTCGCGACGTTGCCGCCCATGCCTTCGCAAAAGCGTCGAGGGGCCAGTCGAGAAAAAAGATTTCGGAAGAACGGACCTGAAAAGGCCATGGCCGAGCGCACCCAAGGTATCCCAGCCATGACGTCATCATTGCCATATGAAGGAATGGCTAATTATTTCACTCGACTTGCGCTGTTAGGACCGCATCGGGCGGCCACCTCCGCCTTGCGCCGCGCGCACTAAGACTTAAGGCCCAAAGACACTCAGACTTAAGATGTAACCATCAGTAAAACCATATATTTTAGCACTTTCTGCATTTTATCTTTTTTGGAAATCACCCGTAGAGACAGCGTGCCTATCACTCTCGCATATACGACGAGGGCGGACTTCCATGTTTGCACGTTTCTGGGCTTCGAGGCGCGGCAACTTCGCGGTCGCGACCGCGGTGGCCATGGTACCGCTGATGCTTGCCGTGGCAGGGTCCGTCAACGTGATCGGCACCAGCGGCGACGCCGCTCAGTTGCAGAACTCGCTGGACGCCGCCGGCCTTGCGATCGGCACGAAATACCAGGCGAGCATGTCGGCGAGCGACGTGCAGCAACTCGGCCAGACCTTCTTCGCGGCCAATATGAGCACCGCCGATACGCAGGAATATTCGGGCAGCGTCGCCGCCTTCCAGGCCGGGGCCAGCGGCGATCCCGGCGCCTACTTCATTTCGCTGTCGTCGAGCATCAGCCGACCGTCCTTCGTCCCCGGCATGCCGGCCTGGCCGGCGACGCGCTCCGCCTCGGTCAAGATCAAGCCCGGCGCGCAGGCCTGCGTGCTGGCGCTCGATCCGCATGCCGGTAGCGCGGTCAGCCTGCAGGGCTCCACCAATGTGGCGATGAGCGGTTGCGTGATCGCGGCCAATTCGGACGCCGCCGACGCCGTCAACCGAGGCGGCTCGGCGATCGTCAGCGCCGGTTGTGTCTCGACGGTCGGCGGCACGCAAGGATTGACGCCGCCCAGCGCCACCCTTTCCTGCGGCGCGGCGCAGGAAAACCAGTATGCCTCGTTCGATCCGCTGGCCGACGTCGTTCCGCCTCCCTACACGCTCTGCCTGCCCGTGCCCAACGGCAAGACGATAACGCTCTCGCCGGGCACCTATTGCGACAAGACCCTGTCGGGGAAGATCACCCTTGATCCAGGTACCTACATCATGCGCAACGTCACTATAAAACCAGGCGGCAACGGCAGCCTCAGCGGCCAGGGCGTGACGATCTTCCTGATGGAGAACTCGCAGCTCTACATCAACGCCAACGAACAGGTGAACCTGTCGCCGCCGACCAGCGGCCCCTACGCCGGCATCACCATCTACCAGGCGCATGGCAACACGCAGGCGCTGACGCTCAACGGCGGGTCCGGCTCGGTGGTGAGCGGTTTCATCTACGCTCCGGACGCCGCTATCGCCTATGCCGGAAATTCGGACATGAACGCCCAGGGCAGTTGCCTGCGGCTGGTCGGGGACACTGTCACAATGACGGGGAGCTCCGCCGTAAAGTCGGACTGCAGCGCCGAGCTCGGCAACCGCGCGGTGTATGCGGGACGGATGATCACCCTGGCGAAATGAGCGCCAATCTCCCCTTGAGGGAAGGATTACAGCTCGCCTACGATATCCGCGCCCGGCTGCTCGTCGAAGAGCACCGCGCAGCCGCGCTCGAGCGCGACCTGCGTCAAGGCGTTGGCCGCATCCCTATCCGACGAAACGAAATCGCCGGTCAGGACGCGCAATTCCTCGACGGCCTTCGACATAGGCACGAGACGTCCGGCGAAACGGTCGCTCGCGCATGCGTCGATGACGCACAGAAGATCGATGAGTTCGAAATTATGCATGGCGGCCTCCGCCAGCGCCATCCCTTCGCTCAATCAACGGTATGAGGCGCGGACTGGTTCCCTCGCCTGCCTTCGTCGAGTGGCCTGACGGGCGCGAGCTTGAGATCGAAGCGAGCAGGCAACCATGGCTCGACATAGGCCTTGCGCACCGATCCGGTGGCCATGGTGTCGATTGGGAGAAGGACCACCATCTGGGCATGGCGCTGTGGCCAGAGGGGCCTGCCGACCAGGAGGAAGACGCCGACGACAAATCCCGCCAAAAGCAGCGCGGCAAACAGGTTCGCGATCATGTTGCCGGGTAGCACGGCCAGCAGCTCCAAGACAGTTTCCAAAGGGAGAGGAGTGCCCGCCATATCGCAGGAATGGCGGGCACCCCGTCGTCGACCGCCGATGAAGGGACTTTGTCCGGCGGCTTGCTAGCCCAAATGAAATAATGCCCTTCTTGTTTCTAGAAAATCGGCGCCTCGGGCCTCTGCGTTCAATGAGTGAGACTTCAGTCCGAACACGGCCCTGGACCGTCGCCCGAGGGCCGGAACAATCGCTTCCCGGTGCCGTTGCCCGGCAATCGAAATCGGCGAAAGGAGAGGAAGTCATGGCCGACGGACCTACAGTTGTAAACACGGGCGGCGTGGCGGCGGCGGAACCGCGGTCGCAATCGTTCTCGCCATCATCGTGATCGTCGGGCTGCTGTTCTTCACCGGCATCATCAATGTCGGTGGCGGTGGCGGCGGATCGACCGATGTCAACGTCAAGATCGACACGCCCAAGATCGAGGCGCCAAAGGCCGGCACGCCGCCGGCGCCGACCAAGACGCCATCGACGGCACCCGCTGCTCCGGCGCCTGCCCCGGCTCCCGCGAGCGGCGGCTGACCCTGGCGAACGCAACCAGTTGTCAAAGGTGCCCTGGTTGTCGCGCTGTCGGCCCGCGTGTTCTTGGGAGGCGCGGGCTGCCCTTGGAGCGGTTCCGCCTCTGCAATGGCGTCGAGCCGCTCCAGGCGTTACTTGCCCTCGACCGCTTCAGCCCGCGCGGCAAGCTTCAGGCAATTATATTAGCAATCCCTCATAACGAGGCGTATGAATAAGCCAGCGGTCGCCGACGGTCGCGTCAGGCTCCGCTTCACATGGGAGGATGCCATGGCCGAAACTGCCGTGAAGGTGACGAAGCTCGAATCCAAATCGCACAACAATCCCGACGAGGTCCGCGCGCCCGCCAAGACGCGTGTCGAGATCGTCCGGCTGCCGGGCTATACGCTTGGGCGGATGAACATGCAGCCGGGCTGGAAATGGTCCGAATGCGTCAAGCCGGTGGTCAAGACCGATAGCTGCCAGGTCTCGCATGTCGGCTATGTCGTATCCGGCTCGATCACGGTGCGGATGACCGACGGCACGCAAAAGACCTTCGAGGCCGGCAGTTCCTACACCATCCCGCCCGGCCATGACGCCTGGGTGGAAGGCAACCAGCCGTTCCAGTGCATCGAGGTGCTGAGCGCCGAGCAATACGCCAAACCGGCATAAGCGCAAGCAATCGCCCCTCAGACCGGGGGCGCCAAAGCGGCAGAGGGGTCGCCCCGCGTGGAACGCCGTTCTTGGGCGTTGCAAAGCCGCCGCGCTTCACACGCGAGGCTCCCATGGCCGCTTGCGACCATGTCCCCTCAAGAGCGAGGCGTCGCGCACAACCGGCCGGCAAACGTCTCGGTTGTGCACGGTTGCAACTGTTCTGGTGTACAGCCCCGCCGACTTGACGAGAGACCGCTTTTGTTCTCTTTATGTTCCGATTAAAATCCCTTACGAAAGACGCAGCTAATGCTGCGCTGCCGCAATGCGGACCGGATGGAGATGGAGCGCGGGATGCTCGCCACAAACGCCGCTGCGGCCGCCACCATCCTGCATGCCGATCTCGACGCCTTCTACGCCTCGGTCGAGCAGCTGCTCGATCCGTCATTGCGCGGCAAGCCGATTGCAGTCGGCGGCGGCGTGGTGCTGGCGGCTTCCTATGAGGCCAAGGTCTTCGGCGTGCGCGGCGGCATGCCCGGCCGCAAAGCGCGCGAGCTCTGCCCGCAGCTCATCTTCGTCGGCGGTCATTTTTCCGAGTACCAGCGTCTCGGCGACGCCGCGATCGAGGTGCTCGGCGATTTCACGCCGCTGGTCGAGCGCATCTCGATCGACGAGGCTTTTGCCGACGTCGCCGGCTGCACGCATCTGTTCGGATCGCCGCAAGAGATCGCGCGAAAAATCCGCGACCGCGTGATGGCCGAGCTCGGCCTGCCGATCTCGATCGGCGTGGCGCGTACAAAACATCTGGCCAAGATCGCCTCGCAGGTGGCCAAGCCAGACGGGCTGGTGGTGGTCGAGCCCGGCACCGAGCTCGCCTTCCTGCACGACCTGCCCGTCACGCTGATGTGGGGCGTCGGCCCGGCGACCAAGGCCAGGCTCGCCGAGATCGGCGTCGAGACCATCGGGCAGTTGGCGCGCACGCACAGCGGCGCGCTGGAGCGGCTGATCGGCCACGCCGCCGGCCAGAAACTTGCCGCGCTTGCCTGGAACCGCGACCCGCGCAAACTCGAGACGCATCGGCGAGCACATTCCGCCGGCGCGCAATCGGCGTTGGGCAGGAAACCGGCGCTGCCGCGCGTCTTCGTGCCGACGCTGCTGCATCTGGCCGACCGCGTCGCCAGCCGGTTGCGCGCCAAGGACCGGCCCGGGCGCACAATCACGGTGCGCGTGCGCTTCGCCGACATGCGCGCGGTCAGCCGCTCGATCACGCTCGACCAGCCGATCCAGGCGACAGCGATGCTGGCCGAGATCGCCGAAGAACTGGTGCGCGGCGTGCTGGCCGCCCATCCAGGCGAGCGGGACATCTCGCTGCTCGCCATCTCCGTCTCGCATCTGGAGGAACATGCCGAATTGCAGCTCGAACTGCCACTCGGCCTGGCGGATGAGAAGCTCAGGCCCGGCAGCCGCAAGGGGCTGGCTCGCTTCGGAGCCGACCGCGCCATCGACAAGATACGCCAGCGTTTCGGCAAGGAGGCCGTCGGCTACGGCACGGTGGCGCTCGAAGGCGCGCGCTCAGTGCCGGACGGGTTCAGGGAGCTGGCGGAGAAGGAGTTGTAGAGGGGGCTGTTTCCGGCGTGTCCTCTTGCGACGTTGGAAATTGGCGAAGCCGACGCGACGTCCAATCTCCCCCGCAAGGGGGAGATCAGCAGTCCCAGCGGCGGCACGCTCAATCGGTCACCGTCCAGTCCAACCGCATCGTCGCGCTCATCGCTTGCCCGTGCTCCAGCACCGTCAGCCCTTCGCCGTGATGCGCACCGACGGGGTGAGAGACCGGTTCGAAGCAGAAGAAGCCGGCATCGGATGACGGCGAATAGAGGATATAGACATCGAGCGTTGGCGAGGCGGTGAGCGAAACGGAAATCCGCCCCGGTTGCACGATGGTCGCGTGTCCATCCCAGCCGGAGAAGCCGTTGTTCACCCAGCCCGCCGGCAAAAGCGAGGTTTGGGAAAAATCCCACCATGGATGCTCGGCGACAGGCGCCACCCCGACCGGCAAATGACGCTCGTCCTCAAGCCAGACGCGTTCGGCCTTGGCTTCGAGCGTGGTCCTGGCGCCGCGCGGAAACCAGGGATGGAAACCGAGGCCATACGGCAAGCGCATGCCGGCGCGATTTTCAACAATCAGCCGCGCCTCCAGCGCGCCGTCCTGCAGCGTATAGGTAACCGACGCCGCATAGCGGTAAGGACCGATCGCGCCGTCATCGAGCGTCAGCTCCGCCTCGGTGTCGGTATGGCTGGCAAGCCGCCACGGCTTCTGGAAGCCGTCGCCATGAATCGGGAAAGTCTCGCCGGGCACATTCGGCTCGATGGCATGAAAGAGGCCGTCGAAGGTGAAGCCCCCGCCGGAAATGCGGTTCGACCACGGCACGAGGAGCTGGCAACCGGATGTGCCGGTGCCGTCCCCTGCCCTCAAAAGCGGAACCCGCGCGCTGCCGACAAGCGCATCGTAACGGGCGATCGCACCACCCTTGTCGGGCGCGAGCACGAGCCGCGCGCGGCCGTCTCGAAGCTCAGCCATGCCGGCCGTCACCAGCCGCCGTCCACGGCGATGTTCTGGCCGCTGATCATGTCGGAGGCCGGCGAGACGAGGAACAGCACGAGGTCGGCAACGTTGGCCGGCTCGATACGCTTCTTCAGGCTCTGGTTCGCGAGGATCCAGTCATTGTACTCCTCCAGCCGGTCGCCGAAGACGCGCTCTTCCGCCTCCGAGACCACCGCGCCCGGCGACACGGCGTTCACCCTGATGCCATGCGGCCCGAGCTCGCGCGCCAGCGATTTGGTGAGGCCGAGCATGGCGCCTTTCGACGCGACATAGGGCACGTAGCCGTCCCAGCGGCCGTTGAGCGTGATCGAGCAGAAGTTGACGATCTTGCCGTAGCCCTTGGCCTTCATGCCGGGAGCGCAGGCCCGCGCCAGCGCGAAGGCGGCCGAGGAGTTGACGCGGATCTGGTCCTCATACTCGGCGAGAGAGAATTCCTCGAACGGCCGGTTGATGATCAGCGCCGCGTTGTTGATCAGGATGTCGATGCCGCTTTCCTTCGCCGCCAGCGCGGCAACGGCCGCTTCCGCCTCGGCCAGCCGGTTGAGATCGCACCCAATGAAGGCGACGTCGCCGCTGGCCTGACCGGCCAACCCGGCGACGATGTCCGGTCCGTTCTCGACCTCGGGCCGATCGAGCACCAGCACACGCGCGCCGGCCCGCGCCAGCGTCGCCGCCTGGGCACGACCGAGCGAGCCGAGGCCGCCCGTCAGCAGCACCTTACGACCGTTAAGCACCTTCATTGCCAAGTTTCCCTAGAGCACGCCATGCACTTCATCGATCGAGGTATCCTCGATGCGCTTGTCCAGCACCACCTCGCCGCGCGCCATCGCCACGATGCGGTCGCAGCAGTCGAAGACGTGGTGCATGTTGTGGCTGATGAAAACACCGGTCACCCCCTGCTCCTTCAAGCCGCGCACGAAGCCGATCACCTTGTTGGTCTCCTTGACCGAGAGGTGGTTGGTCGGCTCGTCGAGGATCATCACCTTCGACTTGAAATGCATGGCGCGCGCGATGGCGACGCCCTGGCGCTGACCGCCGGAGAGCTCGCCGACGAGCGCGTCGGGAGAGCGCAGATGCAGGTCGACATTGGCGATGGCGCGAATGCTCTCCTCGGCCATCTTCTTCTGGTCGAGGATGCCGACGCCGAGGATCGAGAAGCGGGTCGGCTCGCGGCCGATGAACAGGTTCCTGGCGATCGACATGGTGGGGACCATCGAGTTGTACTGGTAAATGGTCTCGATGCCGAGATCCATCGCGTCGCGCGGCGTGGCGATGCTGACCGCCCTGCCCTCGACCTGGATCTCGCCCTGATCGGCGCGGTGGACGCCGGACAGGATGTTGATCAAGGTCGACTTGCCGGCGCCGTTGTCGCCGACAAGGCCGAGCGCCTCGCCGCGCCGGAAATCGAGCGAGACGCCCTTCAGCGCATGTACGCCGGAATACCATTTGTGCAGGTCGCGCACCGAGATGATCGCATCGCCCACGGCTCAGCCCTCCATCTTGATGGCCTTGGCGCGCTTGCGCATCCAGGCATTGGCGACGACGGCGAAGATGGTCAGGAAGCCGATGGCGAACTTGAACCAGTTGGCGTCGACGTGGCTGAGCACAAGTCCGTTGTCGATGACGCGGATCAGCGTCGTGCCGATGATGCCGCCCATCACCGTGCCGATGCCGCCGGTGAGCGAGGCGCCACCGATGACGGCGGCCGCGACGGCCTGCAACTCCAGCCCCTCGCCGATCGAAGGCAGCGGCGAGCCCAGCCGCAGCACCTGCAGCATGCCCGCAAAACCCGCGAGCACCGAACAGAGCATGAAGCAGACGATCTTGACCCTGGCGGTCGGGATGCCCATCGAGGCCGCGGCCGGCAGGAAGCCGCCGGTAGCCTTGATCCAGTTGCCGAAATTGGTGCGCGACAGCATCAGCGAGGTCAGCACCGCGACCGCCACGAACCACAGGAACGACATGCGGAACATGTTGCCCGGCCCGACGAAGGAGGTGAACAGCCAGTTGGGCAGGTCGGCGGGCAGCAGCGGCGGGAAGCCGCCGGAGACAACCACGGTGAGCGAGCGCGCCATGAACAGCATGCCGAGCGTGGTGATGAAGCTCGGGATCGCGAAGCGGATGGTGATGTAGCCGTTGATGAAGCCGATCGCCGCGGCGACCAGCAGTCCGGCGAGCAGCGCCAGCGGGAACGGCCAGCCATGCACCATCAGCACCGCCATCGACATCGGCATCAACGCGAACACCGACCCGACCGACAGGTCGAACTCGCCGCTGATCATCAGGATGGTGACGCCGATGGCGACGAGGCCGGCCTCCGGCAGGATGCCGAGGACGCCGCGCAGATTGTCGGCATTCAGGAACACGCCGTGCGAGCGCACCTGGAACAGCACGATGAGCAGAACCAGAAGGATCAGCCCGGCCAGCTCCGGTTTTTCGAGATAGGTCTTGAACAGGCGCTTCAACGCAAGGCTCCGGTGGTTCGGGATTCAGACGCATCGGCGACGGCCGGCGCCGCCGATGCAGGTCTCGGTATTTGGAGAGCTACCTCAGCCCCTGGGCCGACAGCGCCATGATGCTGTCGGCCTCCTTTGGCCGCACGATGCCCTGGCCGGTGTCGATGTCCGAAGGCGCAAGGCCGATCTTCTTGTTCAGATAAGCCTCCATCACCGGCATGAAGCCCTGCATGTAGGGCTGCTGGTCGACCAGCGCCTGGACATAGCCCTTCTGCATCTGCTGCAGCACCTCGGGCACCAGGTCGAAGCCGCCGAGCAGCACCTTGCCCGGCGCCACGCCGCGGTCGGCCAGCACGCGCGCCACGCCGGCGCACCAGAAGCCTGTGTCGAAATAGGCCGTGGTGTCGGGATGGGCGTTCAAATAGGCGCCGACGCGGTCGGAGGTGATGGCCAGATCGGTGCCGCTGTCGATGCGCTCCCACGACACGTCACGGTCCTTATGAGCGGCCTTGTACTCCTCGAGGAACTGCATGACGCCGGCGCCGCGGCTTTCCGACCAGTTCTGGCCGGGCGCCGAAATGCCGACCAGCACCTTGATCGGACCGTCTTTCGGAAAACTCTCGGAAATCGCCTTGGCGAGCGAATAGCCGGCCGGCTTGAAGCCCTGGCCGACGAAGGCCTGCCGCGCATTGCCCTTGGCGCCCTCGGTGTCGTCGACATTGACGGCGATCACCAGCACGCCGGCGTCGCGTGCCTCCTTGACGACGTCATCCAGAGCGTGATCGTCGACGATTGAGGTCAAAAGCGCGTCGGGCTTGGCGGCAAGTGCTGCTCGCATGTTCGCGACCTGCTGCTCGACCGAGCCCTCGGTCTGGGTGAAGACCATGTTGCAGTTCGCTTCGACTTTGGCGCAGGCATCGTCAAAACCCTTCTTCACCGCCTGCCAGAACGTGTTCGAGGCCGACGAATGATGGGTGAAGACGATGTTGAGCCCGTCGGCGCGGGCCACGGATTGGCCGCCGATCAGGGCGACGCCGAGCAATAGCATTGCGGTGAGTTTCTTCATGTCTGTTCCTCCCTTTGGATTTTTCAGATGCTTGTCCTGTCGCTGACGCGACGATGGACGGTGTAGGCGCGGCCGAGTTCCGGACTGAGCGCCAGCCCCAGCCCCGGCCCGGGCGGCACGGTGATCATGCCGTCCTTCACTTCCGGCAGCGCGGTGACCAGATCGCGGTACCAGGTGCGGTAGAAGGCGCGCACGCTTTCCTGGACGAGCGCGTTCGGCGCGTTGAGCGAAAGATGCGTCGAGGCGGCGAGCACGACCGGACCGGTGCAGTCATGCGGCGCCACCGGCAGCCGCCATGCCTCGGCCATCGAGGCGATCTTGCGCGCCTCCGACAGGCCGCCGCACCAGGAGATGTCGAGCATGACGATGCCGGCCGCTCCCGTCTCCAGCAGGTCGCGGAAAGCCCAGCGGCTGCCCAGCGTCTCCGAGGCCGAGATCGGTGCCGGACTGGCGGCGGCATAGCGCTTGAGGTCGCCGAGGCTATCCATGCGGATCGGGTCCTCGTGCCAGTAGGTGGCGTAGGGCTTCAGCGCCTGCGCGATCCTGATGGCCGGCAAGAGCTGCCACATCGAGTGGAACTCGACCATGATGTCCATCTTGTCGCCGACGGCTTTGCGAATCTTTTCAAACGGTTCGAGCGCCGCCTTCAAGTCGGCGGCGGAAATGTCGTTGCCGCGCGTCTTTTCCGCCGCGTGGTCGAACGGCCAGATCTTCATGGCGGTGATGCCGTCCTCCAGCAGTTCCCCGGCAAGGTCGTCGGCGCGGGTGAGGAAGGCGTTGAGGTCGTCATAGTCGCGCCCGGCACCGATGCCGTAATTGGCCGTGGTCTGGCCCTTGGCGTCCTTGATGTATTCGGTGCCGGCGCAAGTGTTGTAGGTGCGGATCGAGCGGCGGCTGAAGCCGCCGAGCAATTGCGCGACCGGCTGGTTGGTGGCCTTGCCGAAAATGTCCCACAGCGCGATGTCGAAGGCCGAGTTGCCGCGCACCTCGGCGCCGCTGGAGCGGAAGCCGAGATAGCCGACGAGGTCGGCGGCCAGGAGGTCGATCTGCAGCGGGTCGCGGCCGATCACCCGCGGCGCGACATATTCGTGCAGATATTCCTCGACGGTGCGCGACAAAAAGAAGGTCTCGCCGAGCCCGGTGATGCCCTCGTCGGTATGGACCTCGACCCAGAGCAAATTGGGCCGCTCCTCGATGCGGACGGTTTCGATGGCACGGATCTTCATCAGGCAATCCCCGCGTCGAGCAGCGCCTTGACGCTCTTGTCGAAATGCTCGGCCATGTGCTCGGCCGCCAGCCGTGGATCGCCTTTGAGGATGGCGTCGGCGATGTCCTCATGGCCCTTGATCATCTTGAGCTGGGCTTCGTCCGAGGAGCGGGTGCGCCAGCCGATCACCCAGGTGCGGCGCGTGACGCCGCTGAAAGCGGTGACGATCAGCGAAAAGACCGGGTTGTGCGAGGCCGCCGCGATCGCCTCGTGGAAGGCGATGTCGTGCTCCATGACGGCCTCGGGGTTCGTGAAATTCTCGCGCATCAGCCGGGCCGACTGGGCAATCGCCGCAGCCTCCTGGTCGGTGCGGCGCAGCGCGGCGAGCGCGACCGTGCGCATCTCGATGGTGCGCCTGACGTCATAGACCTGCTGCACGCTGATCTGCTGTGTGGTGATGCCGTGCTCGATCACCATCGACATCGCGCCGGTATCGAGCTTGGCGACGGTGGCACGGCGCCCGGCGCTCATGTCGATGAGCCGCATCGCTGACAGCGAGCGGAAGGCCTCGCGCACGACGGTGCGGGAGACGTTGAGCTGGCGCGTCATGGCGGCTTCGCTGGGCAGCGGATCGCCAGGCGCCAGGCCCTCCGAGCGGATGTGCTGGGTGATCGCCTGGATGGCCGTGCTGACCAGTCCGGGGCTCGGCTCACCCGGTGGGTCCGTCTGCTCCTGCATTGCGCTCCCTCAAAACCTGTATGACAGGTTATTATCGAATTGCTCATATTTGATCCGAAAGATATATGTCAAGTGCATTTCCCGGGAGACGGAGGAGCCCCATGCCCGAAACCGATGCCGCCCTGATCTTCGACGCGCGCGACGTGGTCGGCGAAAGCCTGGTGTGGGACGACCGCCGCGGCAGACTGGTCTGGGTCGACATCATCGGCCGCCGAATCCATCGGCTGGACCCGTCGACCGGAGCGCATGAGAATTGGCCAACGGGCGATCTCGTCACCTCGGTCGGCCTGCGCGCCGATGGCGGCGCCATCATCGGCCTGCGCAAGGGCGTCGCGCTCTGGGATTTCGGCGGGCCGTTGCGAACGCTTGCGACGATCGAGGCGGACCGGCCCGGCACGAGGCTCAACGAAGGCGTCGTCGCGCCGGACGGCTCGTTCTGGGTCGGCACGATGGCCAACAATATCGGGCCGGACGACGCTCCCTTGGCCATCATGAGCGACGAGGGCCGGCTCTACCGGGTCGGTTCCAACGGCAAGGCGACGTCGCTCAGCGAGGACCGCTTCGGCATCACAAACACCATGGCGTGGCTGCCGGACGGCCGCTTCATCACCGCCGACACGATGAGGAACGCGCTCTACAGCTACGGCTGGGACAAGAAGTCGGGACGGCTCGGCGAACGCCTGCCCTTCTTCACCGGTTTCGAGCGCGGCCTGCCGGACGGCTCATGTCTCGACGCCGAGGGTTATGTCTGGAACTGCCGGGTGGTGGGCGGGAGTTGCCTCGCCCGTATCGCGCCCGACGGCAGGCTGGACCGGATCGTCGAGCTGCCTTGCAGTTGGCCGACAAGCTGCACCTTCGGCGGCGCAGGCCTCGACACCCTGTTCGTGACCTCCGCGCGCTTCACGATGAGCGCCGAGCATCTCGATGCGCATCCTTCAGAGGGCGGCCTGTTCGCGCTCAAGCCCGGCGTTCGCGGCGTGCCGGCCAACCGCTTCGGATAATCTCCCCAATAGGTCGGCACGCGGTCCGATTTCCGATCTGTGAAGTTACGCGTTCCCCCACTTGCAAGAATGCCGGCGCTGGGCTGGATTGACCAAAGCCAAGCTCGAGGACGCCAGACAGGCAGAAGGGGCCGCGATGGAGCCGGTTCCGGCTGGATCAGCACCGGACGCGGATGACGGCAGGGCCGAGCGCTACGATCTCGGCCTCTGCCTGTCGGGCGGCGGCTATCGCGCCATGCTGTTTCATGCGGGCGCGCTCTGCCGCCTCAACGAGGCCGGGCTGCTCCAGAAACTCGATATGGTAAGCTCGGTCTCTGGCGGTTCCATCGCGGCCGGGCTGCTCGCGGTGCTTTGGCCGCACTTCACCTTCGTCGACGGCATCGCCGCCAATTTCGATATCTATCTCGACAGGGTACTGGAGTTCTCGCAGGTCTTTCTCGACGCGCCGTCGATCTTCAAGGGCCTGTTCAACCCGTTTTCCAGCGCCGCGCGCGAAGTCGCCGCCTGCTACGAGAAACATCTGTTCGCCGGCTCGAGGCCGATGCTGAAAAGCCTGCCGGAAAAACCCTGGTTCGTGTTCTGCTCCAGCAATCTCGACACCGGCTCGCTGTTCCGGCTGTCGCGGCGCTACATCGCCGACTACCGCATCGGCGTCGCCTACCAGGCCGACCTGCCGGTGGCTCTCGCGGTTGCCGCCTCGTCGGCCTTTCCGCCTTTCCTGTCGCCGCTCCGGCTCGACCTCACGGCGTTCGCATGGCGCAACGACAAGCTCGACCCGAGCGTCGGCGCGCCGGTGCCGCCTTCCCGCGCCGTGCTCACCGATGGCGGCGTCTACGACAATCACGGTATCGAGCCGGCGCTGAAGCGATGCCGCTGGCTGCTGGTCAGCGACGCCGGCGCGCCCTGGCGGGCTTCGAACGCCGGTTACTGGAACTGGTTCTCGCAGTTGAAACGCGTCGCCGACACCACCGACAACCAGGTGCGCTCTTTGCGGCGCCGGGATCTGGTGGCGCGCTTCCTGGCGGCCAAGGACGCCGAGGATCGCGGCCTGCCCAATGACGCGCCCCGGCCCGACTATGCGGCGACGCGCGGCGTCTTCTGGTCGATCGCCAGCAAGCCGGGCGCGACCGAGCCGACTTTCGTGCAGACCGCTGCCACCGCGCCGGCCGATATCGGCACGTCGCTGCATTTCCTGGGCAGCGAAGAGACCGTCGACCTGGTGAACTGGGGC
Source organism: Mesorhizobium humile (assembly GCF_033977215.1). Classification (NCBI taxonomy): domain Bacteria; kingdom Pseudomonadati; phylum Pseudomonadota; class Alphaproteobacteria; order Hyphomicrobiales; family Phyllobacteriaceae; genus Mesorhizobium; species Mesorhizobium humile. The sequence goes on along the minus strand of NZ_JAVIIV010000004.1, from coordinate 302,368 downwards.
TATTGCGCCGCCGACCAGGCGTTGCGCGGCTGGTACGAGCCGGCGGTCGCTGCCGGCAAGGGCGTGCCGCTGAAGCCGGGCGACGTGAAGCCGGGACGCTGCGCGCGAGTGTCGAAGGCCCTGATGAGTGTGTTCAAGGTTTGAGCCCCTTTTCCTCGCCCCACGCAGTGGGGAGAGGTGGCTCGGCGAAGCCGAGACGGAGAGGGGAGCGCCCTACGAAGGCCCCCTCTCCGTCCGCTTCGCGGCCACCTCTCCCCCGCCTTTGGCGGGGGCGAGGAACCCCAGCCTTCATACGCTGGCGCAATCCAATCCGGTTCGTGCCCTGCCCTCTGCATGCTAACAGAGGCGCTTTCACAATTCCAACGAGTGGACAGCGACATGGCGACAGAAAAAGTAGCTCTGGTGACGGCGGGCGGCAGCGGCATGGGGGCTGCGGCGGCGAAGCGCCTGGCGGCGGACGGTTTCAAGGTCGGCGTGCTGTCGCCCTCCGGCAAGGGCGAGGCGCTGGGCGAGGAACTTGGCGGCTTCGGCGTTACCGGCTCCAACCAGTCGAACGAAGACCTGAAGCGCCTTGCCGACGGCGCGCTGGAGCGCTGGGGCCGCATCGACGTGCTGGTCAACAGTGCCGGCCACGGGCCGCGCGCGCAGATCATCGAGATCAGCGACGAGGACTGGCACAAGGGCATCGACACCTATTTCCTCAACGCCGTGCGCCCGACCCGGCTGGTGACGCCGGTGATGCAGAAGCAGAAAGGCGGCGTCATCATCAACATCTCGACCGCCTGGGCGTTCGAGCCGAGCGCGATGTTCCCGACCTCGGCCGTGGCACGCGCCGGGCTTGCCGCCTACACCAAGATCTTCGCCGACAGCTATGCGGCCGACAACATCCGCATGAACAATGTGCTGCCCGGCTGGATCGACAGCCTGCCGACGACGAACGAGCGCCGCGACAGCGTGCCGATGAAGCGCTACGGCACCTCGGAAGAGATCGCCGCGACGATCTCGTTCCTCGCCTCCGATGGAGCCGCCTACATCACCGGGCAGAACATCCGCGTCGACGGCGGCATCACAAGGGCGCTGTAAGCCACGCGACAGCAGGACGGCGCCCGGCATTGCCGGGCGCCAAGTCATTTGCGACCGCGAAGATGCAGCAGCCAAAGAAAGCCCAGCAGAGCAACGGCAGCGACGAGATTGCCGAAAACGTTGCTCCAAAAACGCGCCGGGTCGTCCACACACGAAATCCAGCTAAGCCTTCCCCGGATCTCGCCAGTCTTCAGGCCATAAGCAAGGTTATAGATCGCGAAGGCGGCGAGTGCCGCCACCAGGACAAAGACGGTGTCGTTTTTGTTGCGATCCATGGAGCACGTGTAGCTGCGCCCGATGAAATTTTGCTTATCGCCGTGCAGGTAACGAGGACGTCGCCTCAAGTCATCCCGGTCTACGGGAATTGAGCACCCACAGAAAGGCTATCGAAGCCACCAGGACAATCGAATTGCCGACCACGATGTTCCAGAAGCGCGTCGGATCGTCTGCGAGGGCGACCCAATGCAACTTGCCCCGGACTTCGCCTGTCCTGATGCCGCAGGCAATGTTGTAGATCGCGATGGCGGCAAGCGCCGCCATCAGGACAAACAGGTCGTTGTTCTTGTTGCGATCCATGGAAGCGGCTTTTAACAGCGCTTGGTGAAATTTTACTTACCTTGGGTAAGGCGGCTGCCGAAAGACCGGCAGCCGCCTGCCTCATTTACTGGTTGATCTCGGGTTCGACGAGCTTGGCCAGGTTGCGCAGCGATTCCTGCCAGCCGAGATAGCAGGCCTCGGCCGGGATGGCGTCCGGGATGCCCGCCTGGGTGATGTTGATCTCGGTGCCGACCGACACTTTCTTCAAGGTCACCGTCACCTCGATCTGGCCCGGCAGGTTGGGGTCGTCGAAGCGGTCGGTGTAGCGCAGGCGCTCACCCGGAACGAGCTCGACGAATTCGCCGCCGAAGGCGTGGCTGTCGCCAGTGGTGAAGTTGCGGAAGGACATCTTGTAGGCGCCGCCGACCTTGCCGTCGAACTCGTGCACCGTACAGGTAAAGCCGTTCGGCGGCAGCCACTTCGCCAGCGCGTCCGCCTCGACGAACGCGCGGTAAACCTTCTCCGGCTTGGTTGCCAGGACACGGTGCAGTTGGATGGTGCTCGGCATGTCTCGATATCCTCTCAGGTTTCGTTGATCGATGCCCCAAGGACGGGCGGCCCCCAGCCGATCCGACAGAAGCTGTCAAATTTTTTGCCCGGCGGCTACCTGCCACCCTTGCAACGGAGGCTGCGGACATGAGCGCTTCGATCAGGCCGGGCATCGTCGGCGGCGCGGGCTGGTCGGGCGCAGCGTAACGCGATGTGTGACATCGTTGGGCATCGCTGTTCGTTCGGGTTGATCGCTTTTCTAGAGCAGACCGAAATCGCTTCCGGCTCGGAGGTCCAACGTCGCAAATATGGCGACTCAGCGCCTCGATCACCGCGCGGCCACGCTGGCCGATTGCGGTCACGCGCTGCATCTTGCCCAATATTTCAGCATGAGCCTTGCAATATTGAGTAAAATTGAGCAATTCAACGTGTAATTATCGCGTATAAATTGTATTAGAACCACCTTATTATCTCTATTTCTAATCATTAATCGATGAGTGGTAATTTTTTGTCTGTACTGTAACGCGAATCCTTGGAACCATAGGCCGGCTTGCAGGTTGGCCTGAAAATCAGGCGCCACCAAGAAAGGAGTGTCCGATGAGCTTCGTTGTCAACGCGGTAGGCGTTCCTCTTTACTACAGCGGCGCTTCCAATCACTGGCTTTCGGCGTCCTCGCCCGGGACGATGAACGGCACCTCAGGCAACGACTCCATCTGGGGCACCAGCGGCGTCAACGTCACCATGTATGGCGGCCAAGGCGACGACATCTATTACCTCTATTCGGCGGGCAACAAGGTGGTCGAGAACCCTGGCGAGGGCATCGACACGATCAACACATGGATGAGCTACACGCTGCCGAACAATGTCGAGAACCTCGTCGTCACCAACGCCCACAACTATGCCTTCGGCAATTCGCTGGACAACATCATCACCGCCACGGCGGGCGGCCAGACGATCGACGGCGGGGCGGGCAACGATGTGCTGATCGATGGCGGCGGCGGCGCCGATGTTTTCATCATCGCGAAGGGCAACGGCAGCGACTCGATCGTCAATTTCGCCTCGAACGATGCCGTCCGGCTCGATGGCTACGGATTCACGTCGTTCGCCGCCGTCCACGACGCGATGATCCAGGCGGGACCGAATGTGGTGCTGAACCTTGGATCCAGCGAAATCCTCGAATTCAAGAACACCACGATCGACAAATTGCAGGCCAACAATTTCCAGCTGCCGATCGACAAGTCCGGCATGACGCTGTCCTTCAGCGACGAGTTCAACACGCTGAACCTTCACAGCAACCAGGGCGGCACCTGGGACACCAACTTCTGGTGGGGCGCGCCGAACGGCAGCACGCTGACCCGCAATGGCGAGTTGCAGTGGTACATCGACGCCAATTACGCGCCGACCAGCTCCGTGCATCCGTTCAGCGTGCAGAACGGGGTTCTCACCATCACCGCGGCGCAGGCGCCGGCCGACATCAAGCCGCTGATCAACAATTACGAATACACATCCGGCATCCTGACCACGCATGACTCGTTCTCGCAGACCTACGGCTATTTCGAAATGAAGGCCGACCTGCCGGAAAACGCCGGCGCCTGGCCGGCCTTCTGGCTGCTGCCGGAAGACGGCTCGTGGCCGCCGGAGCTCGACGTGATGGAGATGTATGGCCAGAAGCCGAATTCGCTGCTGATGACCGCGCATACCAACCAGACGGGCCAGCACACGACGGTCGGATCCACGGTGAACGTCATGGATACCGCAGGCTTCCACACCTATGGCCTCTTATGGACGCCGGACAAGCTGATCTGGACCTATGACGGCGTGCAGGTCGCGGCGGCGGCGACGCCGTCCGACATGAACAAGCCGATGTACATGCTGGTCGATCTCGCGGTGGGTGGCCAGGCGGGCGCGCCGCCGGACCATCTGGCGACACCGGCGCAGATGAAGATCGATTATATCCACGCCTATACGCTGAACGATCTGCCAAGCCAGGCGGCGGCGCTGACCAGCCACACCGCAAGCAGCACGACAAGCGAGCATACGGTCTGAAGCGAGGGCGGTCTTTCGGATCGCGCGCTTCAGGCTTCTGATATTGCGCATGTCTTTTTCGAAACCGGTTCCCGGTTTCCCGACGGACATGCATCAGGCGATCGGCCAATGGGCTTCGACAGGGAGTGCGGGAATGGCTGGACAGTCGGGATTGCGGCCGGTCTTGCGTCGCGCCATCGCCGATGTCGGCCTGTTCTCGCTGCTCATCAACCTGCTGCTGCTGGTGATCCCGCTTTACCTGCTGCAGGTCTATGACCGCGTCCTGCCCTCCTCCAGCGTCGAGACGCTTGTCTATCTGTCGATTATCGCGGTCGCGGCGCTTGGCTTCCTTGGCTTGCTCGACGCCATCCGCGCGGTCTACACGCAGCGCATCGCCGCGACGGTCAACGACAGGCTGGGCGCAAGGATGTTCGCCGCTTCGCTCGGCGCCCGGAGCGCGCCGTCGCCGCTCGCCGACCTCGCCGCGGTCTGCGCCTTCATCCGCTCGCGCGGTGTTTCGGTGCTGTTCGACCTGCCCTTCGCGCCGGTCTTCCTGGGCCTGCTCTATCTGATCCATCCGGTGCTGTTTTGGGTGACGCTCGGCGGCGCGGCGCTGCTGGTCGTGCTGGTCGTGGCCAACCAGCTTGCCATCGGCGGGAACGATGCGCTCTCGGCGGAGCGCTCGGCTCTGGCCAGCCGGGCCGAGCAGGCCTTTGCCCGCAACGCCGAGACGCTGCGCGCCATGGGCATGGTGGAGAACGCCGCGCGCGCATGGGGGCGGCATGTGGCGGCCGCGCTTGCCCTGCATGACCGTTCGGCCGGCGCCAATGCGCTTTTCAGCGGCGCGTCGCGGGCGTTGCGCATGATGCTGCAGCTGGCGATCCTCGGCGCCGGCGCCTGGCTGGTGCTCAAGGGCGAGATGACGGCCGGCATGATCTTCGCGTCCTCGCTGGTGTCGTCGCGCGCGCTGCAGCCACTGGACCAGCTGATCGGTTCCTGGCGGCAGCTCGCCGACGCCAGGCGCGCATGGTCGCGGCTGGCAGCCACGCTCGCGGCGCAGCCGGCAGCGGCGAGCAGGCTCATCCTGCCCGACCCGACCGGCGCGATTGCCGCGCAGGATCTTTTCTTCATCGCGCCTGACGCCACATTCGGCGCCGAGCCCATCCTGAAGCGGCTGAGCTTCGCCATAAGCGCCGGCGAAGCGGTGGCGATCGTCGGCCCGAGCGGCGCCGGCAAATCGACGTTGGCGCGGCTGCTGGTCGGAGCTGCCCAGCCGAGCGGCGGCACGGTCAGGATCGACGGCGCCGAGCTCAGGACCTGGGACGAGAACCAGCTCGGACGGCATGTCGGCTATCTGGCGCAGGAGGTGGAGCTTTTCCCGGGCTCCATCGCCGACAACATCGCCCGTTTCGACGCGGACGCGGACGACGCGGCGATCATCGAGGCGGCAAAACGCGCCGAGGCGCATGAGCTGGTCCTTTCGCTGCGCGACGGCTATCAGACGACGGTCGCCGGAACGCTGTCGGGCGGCGAGCGGCAGCGCATCGGCTTGGCGCGCGCCTTCTACGGCAATCCGCGCATCCTGGTTCTGGACGAGCCGAGCACGCATCTCGACGGCGCCGGAGAGACAGCACTGGAAGCGGTGCTCGCTGCCGCGCGCGCCGCGGGCGTCACCACCATCGTCATCACGCATCGCCCCGCGATCGCCTCGGCTTGCGACCGCGTGATGGTCTTGCGCGGCGGCGTCATCGAGGCGTTCGGACCGAGCGCGGAGATCTTGCGGCAACCGGGCAAGGGCGCGCAGCGGAGCACGGTGGTCACGGGATCGTTCGCGCCAACCATCCGCGCCGCGCCGACCATCCGCTACGGGTCCTGAACGATGACGCAGAGCCTCATCTTCGAAAGCCGCCCGCGCACCGATTTCCGCCGCACGGCCTTCGCCGGCTACGCGGCGATCGCGCTGCTCGCCGGCGGCTTCGGCTATTGGGCGGCCAAAGCGCCTCTTGCCGGCGCCGTGATCACCCAGGGCACGATCGCTGCAACCGACGGCAACATCCTGATCCAGCACCGCGAGGGCGGCATCATCAGGCAGTTGCTGGCGCGCGAAGGCGACCATGTCCGGGAGGGCCAGGACCTCATCCTGCTCGACCGGACCGCCCCGGAGGCCGATCTCAACCGACTGACAAGGCAGTGGATCGCGCTCAAAGCAAGCGCCGCACGGCTGGAGGCCGAGCGCGACGGCCTCGCCACGCTGGCGCCGATCGCCGAGCCAGCGCCTGCGCCGTTCCAGCAGGAATTCGAAAACCTCATCCGCGAGCAGCAGAAGGAGTTCGACGCCAGGCTTGCGCGGTTCCATTCGGAGCAGTCGATCCTGGCGCAGCGCGTCGCCATGCATCGCGAGTCGGTCAAAGGGCTGAACGCGCAAAAGTTGGCAATCGAGCAGCAGGCCGAGGTGGTGAAGAAGGAGCTCGGCATCAAGACCGATCTTCTGGGCAAGGGCCTCACCAATCGCACGGAGTATTCGCAACTCTTGCGCTCGGAGGCCGATCTCGTCGGCCAGGCCGGCGCGCTGGAGGCGGACCTCGCCTCGGCCAACACGCAGATCGTCGAGGCGGAGGCGCAGACCGAACGCGCGACGACCCAGCGCGTCGAGGAAGCGCTGACCAAGCTCGACGATGTGCGCACCAACCTCGCCGATATCGAGGAGCGGATGCGCGCGGCGCAAGCGGTGCTGAAGCGCACGACGATCACCGCGCCGGCGGCGGGCATCGTCGTGTCCTCGACCTATAATTCGCAAGGCAGCGTGGTGGCGCCCGGCGAGAAGATCATGGAGATCCTGCCCACGTCATCCGGCCTGGTAGTGGACGCCAGGCTGCGGCCGAAGGATATCGACCAGGTGCATGTCGGCCAGCAGGCAAAGCTCAGGCTCTCCGCGCTCAACACGCGTCTTACGCCGGAAGTCCCGGCCACGGTGAGCGAGATTTCCGCCGACCGGCTGATCGACCAGGCCACCCACGAACCCTATTTCCGTGCCAGGCTGAAGATCGCCGACGCCCTGCCCCCGGGCGTGAAGAGAGAACAGCTTTATCCCGGCACCCCGGTCGACACCTTCATCAGCACCGGCGACCGGACTTTCTTCGAATATCTGGTGCGCCCGATGATGGACTCGTTCGCAAGGGCGTTTGCGGAAAGATAGGGGCGGACGGCGTGTTGCGGCGGCCGGACGGCCTATTCCAGGAACATTAGCGCCGTGGCCAAGAAGCCCATTCCGAAGGAAGACGCCATCGAATAGGCGATCATACCGACAGCCACGTAGCCCCCGTTGCCTGACGATATATGGCTGCCGACCGTGCCGAAAGCCACGAGCCAGCACGCTACGATCAACCCGATGATCGCCCCTATGGCGATGTTCTTGATCACAAAGAGCACCAGTGAAGGCATGAGCCCTGCTCCCAAAAGGGTGCGGCCCACGGCTTGCGGCCTCGTGAGCCGGCAGCTGTCATTCAACGCCCAGAGATGCATCTGGTTGCTCCTGCCGTCCCTTTTCACTGCTGCGCCGGTTCGAGGGGCCTGACGGCAATCGCGGACACGCGACCGCTCTGGCTCAATCACCGCCTGTAGACATCGCGGCGGCAATGAAACAATCTTCACTGTGGGAACATAAGCGCGTCGAAGAAGACGCCTACCTCCGGGTGCGCATGAACAATCGCTGGACCTTGTACGATCCACGCCTGGCCTGGATGCTGGTTGCACCGGTGCTTCTGCTGCTGATCTTCTTCCTGGTGCTGCCGATCGCGGTGATGGCGGCCTATACGTTCTTCACCTTCGTCACCGCCGGCGTCGAAACCAGCGCGCTGACCCCCGCAAACTGGCAGGAATTCTTCACCGACAGCTACTATTCCGGCTTCCTTCTGAAGACGCTGAGGGTCGGCGCGATCACCGCGCTGCTGTGCGGCGTGCTCGGCTATTTCCCTGCCTATTTCATCTGGGCGACGAGCTTCAGGCACAAATGGCTGCTCTTGCTCCTGCTCATCGTGCCGTTCTGGATCAGCTTTACCATCCGCACCTTTTCCTGGATCAACATCCTGGGCGAACAGGGCGTCATCAACGTCGCGCTGCTCAAGATGGGCATCATCAACGAGCCGCTGCAGATGCTCTACAACGAAGGCGCGGTGATCCTGGGACTGCTGCATTTCCTCCTGCCCTACATGATCCTCAACGTCTATGTCAGCCTCGAGGGGATCGACCGCACGCTGATTGCGGCGGCGCGCTCGATGGGCTGCACCAGCGCGCAGGCGTTCCGCGAGGTGACCCTGCCCCTCTCCCTGCCCGGCCTGGCGGCCGGGCTGCTGCTCTGCTTCGTGCTGGCGGCCGGCAGCTATGTGACGCCGCAGTTGCTCGGCTCGGGCCGCGACGCGCTGTTCGGCAACCTGATCTACGACACGATCATGGGCGAATTGAACTGGCCGATGGGCGCGACGCTGTCGATCGTGCTGTTCGTCGTGCTCGGCTTCTTCGCCGCCATCTACACCCGCTACATGGGCATGTCGCAGATCGTCAAAGGGCTTGGTGGATGAGGAAATCGGGCGGATGAGCGGCACGCGGCGCAAGGAGGAAGGCAGATGGGCCTGGCGGCTGACCGGCTTCGTCACGCTCTGCGTCTACATCTTCATGTTCGCGCCGATCGTGGCGACCGTCATCCTGTCGTTCAACGCCTCGATGTTCGGCGGCTTCCCGATGACCGGTTTTTCGCTGCAATGGTACGCCAAGCTGATGAACAATGACGCGGTGCTGACGGCCTTCCGCACCTCGCTGTGGATCGCGCTGGTCACCGCAGTCGCCACCACGGCCATCGGCGTCGTCACGGCCTTCGCGCTGGTGCGTTTCGAATTCCCCGGCAAGCAGGCGCTGAGCACGCTGGTGATCCTGCCGGCACTGGTGCCGGAAACCATCCTCGGTGTCGGCCTTCTGGTGCTGATCAAGGCGATCGACCAGCCGCGCACCATGCTGCTCCTGGTGCTCGGCCATATCCTTCTGGCCGTGCCCTATGTCGTGCTGATCGCGCAGGCACGCATGGTGGGCATAAGGCGCGTCTATGAGGAGGCAGCTCTCTCGCTCGGCGCATCGCGCTTCTCGTCCTTCCGCGAGATCACGCTGCCTCTGCTCATCCCGGCGGTCGTCGGCGGCGCGCTGCTTGCCTTCACCATCTCGTTCGACAACACCTCGGCCAGCCTGTTCTGGCGACCGGCGGGCGTCGAGACCATGCCCACCCAAATCCTGTCCATGCTGAAAATCTCGATCAGCCCGGAGATCAATGCGCTCGGCACCGTGATGATCCTGGTGACCGTCGGCATCCCGTTGATCGGCGGCCTGATCCTGCAGAGCCTGACGAAGTTAAAGAGACGCGGCGAACCAAAGGAGGAAGTACGATGAAACTGACGACGACCAAGCGGCTTGAACGGCTGCACGACCGGTATGCCAATGGCGATCTGAGCCGCCGCACTTTCCTGACGCTGACCGCCGCGGCGGCAGCATCGGCGGGACTTTCCATGCCGTGGATGGGACGGGCGCTCGCCGCGGTCGAGGAAGTCCGCTTCGACGGCTGGGGCGGCACGGTGCAGGACGCGATCGACAAGTTCGCCTTCCAGCCCTACACGGCCAAAACCAAGATCAAGGTGGTGCAAGGCACGTTCGGCGACGAGGACGAGATCATCACCAAGATCAAGACCGCGAAGCCCGGCGACTATCAGGTCATCCATTCCTCGGGCGTCAACTACTACATCAAATACGTCAATGGCGGCCTGACCTCGGAGATCAACGAGGCCAACATTCCCAACATGGTGAATGTGCTGCAGCCGATGATCGAGCCGTTCCGCAAGCTGACGCCGAAGCTGTCGGCCGTGCCTTACGACTACGGCACCACCGGCATTGCCTACAACACCAAGGTGATCTCGCCGGAGGAGGCCAAGGAAAAGGGCGCGGCACTGCTGCTCGACAAGAAATATGCCGGCAAGGTCGGCGGCTATTCCGACATGACGACGCGCGTCTGGTACGCCGCTTTGGCCACCGGCCAGGACCCCAACAACCTCAAGGACATGGACACGATCTGGGCCAAGGTGCGCGAGACGCGCGACCTCGCCAAGAAGTTCTGGAGCTCCGGCGCGGAGCTGATGGACCTGCTTTCCAAGGGCGAGATCGTGGTGACCGACGCCTGGTCGGGCCGCGTCGCGGCGCTGCAGGACCAGGGCCATCCGATCGGCTATCTCGATCCGGCCGGTTCCTATGCGTGGATGGAGGACATGCTGATCCTGAAGGGCTCGCCGATGGCAGAATGCGAAGAGCTGATCAACTTCATGCTCGACCCGGCGACCTCGATCGCGGTGGCAGAGGGCCAGAGCTATCCGCCGTCGCTCGACCCGACCAAGGTCAAGCTCACCGACAAGATCGCGAAGCTGCCGGCCTTCGATCCGACCGGTACGATGAAGGCGCTGACCTTCGCCGATCCGACCTACTGGGCGACCAACGAGGACGCCTGGACCAAGCAGTGGAACAGGATCTCGAAAGGTGCCTGACAGCCAGGACACGAAAATCCATCCCCGGCCGGCCTCGGCCGGGGCGGAAGGCGCGATCGCGACCGCCGAGGCGAGCAGCCCGGCGGTCGAGTTCCGCAACATCGACATCGCCTATGGCAAGTTCGTCGCGGTCCGCGATTTCTCTTTATCGATTCGCAAGGGCAGCTTCGTCACGCTGCTCGGCCCCTCGGGCTGCGGCAAGACGACGATCCTGCGCTCCATCGCCGGGCTGGTCGACATTTCGGCCGGCCAGATCATGATCGGCGGCCGGCGCGTCGACGACGTGCCGATCTACAAGCGCAACATCGGGCTGGTCTTCCAGAGCTATGCGCTCTTTCCGCACAAGAGCGTGTTCGACAATGTCGCCTTCGGGCTGAAATACCGCAACGTCGCCAAGCCCGAGATCAGCCGCAAGGTCGGCCAGGCGCTCGACATGGTGCGGCTGCCGGGCAGCGAGAAGAAGCTGCCCTCGCAATTGTCGGGCGGCCAGCAGCAGCGCATCGCGCTGGCCCGCGCCATCGTGTTCGAGCCGCAGGTGCTCCTGCTCGACGAGCCGCTCTCGGCGCTCGATGCCAACATGCGCGAGGAAATGCGCGTCGAGATCAAGAAGATCCAGAAGGAAACCGGCATCACCGCCATCTTCGTCACGCACGACCAGGAAGAAGCGCTGTCGATGTCGGACCGCATCGTGGTGATGAATGCCGGTTCGGCCGAGCAGATCGGCACGCCCGAAGAGGTCTATGAGCGGCCGGCCACCGCCTTCGTGGCGGACTTCCTCGGCAAGGCCAATATGCTTTCCGGGACGGTGAGCAGATCCGACGGGCCGACAGCGGTCACGCTCGCCAGCGGCCAGACGGTCAGAGTGCTTTCACCCAAAGCGCTGGCGCAGGGCAGCGCCGTCACCGTCGTGGTGCGGCCGCAGAAACTGTCGGTCGGCGGAGCGAGCGCCAACCGGTTGCCCGGCCGGGTCGTGTCGGCCTCCTATCTCGGCGGCAGCGCCATCTACGAGGTCGACATAGGCGGCGCGGCGAACATCCGCGCCAACGCCCCGATCGATGGCCGCGTGCTCACAGAAGGCGAGACAATCGAGCTAGGCTTCGACCCGGACGACTGCGTGCTACTGGACCAAGCAGGGCGGCGGATTTCCTGACGGCGGCCGCCTTCTTGCAGGCCCGGGCGTTTGCCACGCATTCGGTCTTGGTCGCAGTTCATTTCTTGGAGAGAAACGCCTTGCAGGCAGGCGTGAGCTCACTGATGTGCTGTTTAAGACAGTTCAACCCCTTTGCATTGTCGACCATCTTGCACAGTCGCTGGGCATCCGCCCTGCATGGTGTTTTGTAGGCATCTTTCGCCAAAGCGGCCTCAGTGAGGAAAAGCGATATGGAAGCCAGAAGCGCCAGTCCAAGCGATTGCTGTTTGCGCATGATTTAATTCCCCTCTGAAAATCAGCATAGTAACGCAGCCCTTATATACGCGAATCCTGATATAAGCGAAAGTCTAAGGACTTCGCCACGACGCGGTCCGTGCTGCATTGGAAAAGGATGATATTTTCAAACTGAGACAACGCCGGATTCCACGGCGATTTCGACGCCCGCTCCAACGCTGGTTCCCCCGGTCGTAAGCCACAAGCCGTCCCATCGACGACGCGAAGGATCGCGCCGCAAAACGATGGAGACAACGATGACGACTTTGGAACATACCGCTTATGAAACCGGTCGCGCGGGCTTCAGCCTTACCGGCTTTGCCGGCCGCGCGCTTAGCCTTGTCTACCGTGCGATGAGGATGCGCAGTGACCGCGCCGCCATGCAGGCCATGCCCGACTATCTGCTCAAGGACATGGGTATCGCCCGTTCGGAAATCGACCATTACACCTCGATGCACTACGCCGCGTCCGGCGCCGATGGGATGGATATCCGCAACGCCGGATGACAGCCGATGGCGATCATTACCACGCTGTCGCCAAGCCCCGGGCTTCCCCACGCCCGGGCTTTTGCGTTCGGTCAGGCGGCGCCGACGCTTCGTTTCAAACGATACGTCCAACGCAATTTCCACGGTAGGCGTATGAAAAATTCCACGATCGCACCCACTCTCGTTCAAACGCTTCATCGGCAAACAGAGGCCGTCACGGCAACCAAGCCGCAAACGAACCTTTGGAGATGAAGATGCAACCCAACACCAAACCTGCACGGCTTCCGCTCAATGGCGTCGACACGCCGAACCTGATGGCGACGATCAATTTCGTCGCCGGGCAGCCCGAGTTGGCCAAGTTCCAGTTCCGCGCCCACAATGAATGGATCGAAGGCACGCACAGCAAGACCGTCATGAACGGCTTCTTCGGCGCCGGCAACGAGCAGAAGCACGAGAAGCCCCATTATGCCGACGCCGACCATCCGGCGATCCTGTGCGGCGCCGACAATGCGCCGACCCCGGTCGAGTGGCTGCTGCACGGGCTGGCGGGCTGCCTGATGGCGGGCGTCGCCAACATTGCTGCCGCGCGCGGCATCAAGCTCACCAAGGTGAAATGCTCGGTCGAGGGCGACATCGACCTGCGCGGCATCCTCGGCATTTCCGACGAGGTCCGCAACGGTTTCCAGAACATCCAGGTGTCGTTCGAGATCGAAGGCGACGCGCCGGCCGAGAAGCTCCAGCAATTGGTCGAGCAGTCGCGCACCCGTTCGGCCGTGTTCGACGTGCTGACCAAGGGTGTGCCCGTCACCGTCGGCATAAAGACCATCCAGTAAGTCGGCAGGCGGTCCGGAGCCAATCCGGGCCGCCTCCGCTCCCACTGACGGAACAGTACCTATGAGACGCGCGGACGTCGTCATCATCGGCGCCGGCCAGGCCGGCCTTGCGCTCAGCCATTGCCTTGGCCAGGCCGGCATCGACCATGCCGTTCTGGAGCGCGGCCGGATCGGCGAGCGCTGGCGCTCGCAGAGCTGGCGTTCACTGAGGCTGCTCACGCCGAACTGGCTGAACGCCCTGCCCGGCTCGCCCTACGAGGGCGACGATCCCGACGGCTTCATGAGCAAAGGGGCTTTCGTCGAAAGCCTGGAGCGCTACGCCTGGCAATGGCATGCGCCCGTCGAGACCAATGTCGAGGTCATATCTGCAAAGCGGACCGGCGACGGCTTTGCCTTGCGCACCAGCGCCGGCGAATGGTCGGCGCGCGCGGTCGTCGTCGCGACGGGACATTGCGACCGGCCGGTCATTCCTTTTTCTGCCGAGACCCTTCGCGGGCCGCTCAGCATCCACGCTTCGCAATATCGCTCGCCTGGCGAGTTGCCCAGCGGCGGCGTGCTGGTCGTCGGCGCCTCATCCTCCGGCGTGCAGATTGCCGACGAACTCGCCCGTGCCGGGCGGCGCGTGATGCTTTCGGTCGGTAAGCATACGCGCCTACCCAGAACATGGCGCGACCAGGACATCTTCTTCTGGCTTTGCGCAATGGGCCTGATGGCGCAGCGCCAGGAAGACCTCGCCGATCCGGAAAGCGCCCGGCGCCAGCCTTCGCTGCAGCTCGCCGGCCGGCCCGACAGGGCCGATGTCGATCTCGCCACGCTGCAGGCGCTCGGCGTGGAGCTGACCGGGCGGGTGCATGGCGTCGGCGACCGCGAGATCGCCCTTGCCGGCGATCTCGGCCAGCACATCGCGGCGGCGGAAGCGAAGCTGGCGCGCCTGCTCGACCAGATCGACCGCTTCGCAGGCACGCCGACACCATACCGGCCCGAGCCGGTGGCGATGCCGGCGGCCGGCGTTGAGCGGCTTTCGCTGACCGACGGATCGATCCGCACCATCATCTGGGCGACCGGCTACGCACGCTCGTTCGGCTGGCTGGAGCCGCTGGCGCTCGGCGCCGACGGCGAGCTCGCGCATCAGGGCGGCGTCACCAGCGTGCCCGGCCTCTACGCGCTCGGCTTTCGCTTCCTGCGCAAGCGCGATTCCAACTTCATCGGCGGCGCCGGCACGGACGCCGAGGCGATCGCCGCTGAAATCTCCCGTCATCTCGACTGCAAAGGCCGCAGGGCGGCCTGAGGACCAAGACCATGGCAAGCAACCCGATCTCCCTCATGGCCGTTCCGAAGCGGGGCCATTATGACGCCATCATCGTCGGCGCGCGCTGCGCGGGTGCGGCGACCGCGATGCTGCTCGCCCGCGCGGGCCTCAAGGTGCTGGCGATCGACCGCAAGCCCTATGGCTCCGACACGCTGTCAACGCATGCGCTGATGCGGCCCGCCGTTCTGCAATTGTGGCGCTGGGGCTTGCTGAAGCCGCTGCTCGAGGCCGGCACGCCGCTCATCGAGACGACGACCTTCCACTATGGCGATGAGGAGATCACCATCCCGCTCGCCGCCGGTTCGGACATTCCCGGCCTGATCGCGCCGCGGCGCAACGTGCTCGACCGCATCCTGGTCGATGCGGCGCGCAAGGCCGGCGCGGAAATCCTCCACGAGGTGGCGGTCGGCGATCTCTTCGCAGACACGCGCGGGGGCGTGCGCGGCATCGAAATACGCGCCGCCGGCCGCGCGTCGCTCCGGGTCAGCGCCGATATCGTGGTCGGCGCCGACGGCGTCGGCTCGCTGGTGGCAAAATGCGTCGACGCCCAGCCCTTGCGGCGCGGCGCGGTGTCGGCCGCCCATGTCTATGGCTATGCGCCGGTCGAGCCCGGCACCGGCTACCACTGGTACTTCCGCGACGGGATCGCGGGCTCGTTCATCCCGAGCAATGACGGCCTCGCCTGCATCGTCGCCTCGGTGCCGACGAGCCTGTTCGACCAGCGCTTCCGCCTCGGCCACGCCCGCGCCCGCATGGATGTGCTCGAGGCGCTTTCGCCGGCGCTGGCCGCACAGGCGGCCAGAGCGCCGAAGGATGCCCGCCTGCAGGCGTTTCGGGGCGTGCCTGGCTATATCCGCCAGGCGCACGGCCCCGGCTGGGCGCTGGTGGGCGATGCCGGTTTCTTCCGCGATCCGATCACCTCGCACGGCATTTCCGATGCGCTGCGCGATGCGGAGGGCCTCGCGCGCGCCATCCTCGACGGCTCGGACGCGGCATTCGCGATCTGGCAGCGGCAGCGCGACATGATCGCCAATCAGATCCTCGACACCACCGACGCGATCGCCGGCTTCGACTGGACGCTCGACGATCTCGGCGAGCGTCATCGCCGCTTCAGCGCAGTGCTGAAGGCCGAGGTTCAGGCGCTGGCCGGGCAGCCGGCGCCGGTGCGCCGCGCCCCTTCCTCTGCATCGCGGCCGACGGCCCACCGGGCACCGGCCAACCAGGACGAACCGCCGGCCTCGGCCGGCTCGAACCTCAATCGCAACCGAACCGGAGCAAGACCATGACTGTGCATGTGATGAAGGACGGGTGGGTCGGCGTCATCAAGGGTCGACCAAAGGTGGGCGCCTTCGCCGAGCGCTCGCGGCGCACGCAGCCTCAGGATATCGATGCGTTCTCCGAGATGACCGGCGACTGCAACCCCTTGCATTTCGACAAGGCGCTGGCCGAAGCTTCGGTGTTCGGCAAGCTCATCGTGCAGGGCGGCATCACGTCCGGCATCCTGAATGCAGTGGTGGCGGAAGACCTGCCCGGCCCCGGCTCGGTGTTCCTCGAAGTGTCGTGGAAATTCGTCAAGGCGGTCGGCGTCGGCGAACTGATCACCGGCCGTGTCGAGGTCAAGGAGGTGCGCGCCGACAAGCCGATCACCAAGCTGGAGACATCGGTGCGCAACGAAGCCGGTGAGCTTTGCCTCACCGGCACCGCGACGGTCTTCACCGTGCCATTGGCTAAGAGCTGAGAGCTGCGCCAGCGCCCGGTTACCCGCCCGCCGTCTCGGCGATGAAGGCGCGGACGTGGTCGATGAACTCCTCGAAGGCGGGCTCGCCTTCGAGGAGGATGTGGTTCTGGCTCTCGAGCTCGATGAAGCGCGCGCCGGGAATGCCCGCTGCCATGGTGCGCCCGGATTCGACGGGTGCGACGTTGTCGTCCCGCGCGTGCAGCACCAGCGTCGGAACGCGCACCTTGTCCAGCAAGTCGCTGACATCGATCACCGAAAAGGAACTCTGAAGGCGCCAGGCATCGTCGGGCGAGACGGTGCGCAGCATCAGATCGTCCATCCAGGCGAAATGTTCGTGCGTGGCGCCGGGGATGAACATGGAGCAGAAGGCTTGGCGGAACATCGGGTTCGGCTTGCCCCAGCTCTCGCGCATCAGCGTCGCGGCGGCCTCGCGCGTCGCGATCTCGCCCGCGTCGCCGCGTGCCCGCCAGCCTTTGACGTAACCGCCATAAAGGATCATGCCCGAGACCCGCTCGGGATGGCGGATGGCATAGGCGATCGAAACCGCGCAGCTCTGCGACAGGCCAAGCAAGGTGAAGCGGTCGAGTCCCGTCGCCTCGACCACGCATTCGAGGTCCGACAGCATGGTCTCGAACGAAATGTCGACGACGTGCCGCTGCGACAGGCCGTTGCAGCGCTCGTCGTAACGCACCAGCCGGTTCTGGCGCGACAGTTCGCGCATCCAGTGCCGCCAGATCGGGCTGTCCCAGTCGAAGGTGAGATGCGACATCCAGTGCGCGGCGCGCAGGATCGCCGGGCCGCTGCCGGTACTGGCATAGGCGAGCCTTGTGCCGTCGAGAGCCCGGCAGAATTGCACGGCGCGGCCAGGATCCTGCGATGACGCAGGTTTCGACGCCGTTTGCGGCGGCCGGGCGGAGCTGGATTGCGACGCGCTTCCCGGGGCTTGAGCGGTGGCCGACCGGACCCTGTCCTCCAACGCCTCGATCTCGGCGGCGAGCCGCGCATCGTCGGGCACGAGGCCGCGCAGGCGCTGGGCGAACGGTAGCGCTCGTCGCGGCTGGTCCGCCAGGCGCTCGACCAACTCACGCAGGATGCCGAGCTCGACGATCTCCACCTCGCTGGCGATGGCCTGCCGCCAGCTTTCGTAGTCGAAGCAGCGCTCGAGCGAGAGATCGGCAAGAAAGCCGCCGCGGATCGAGGCCAAGACGGCTTCCAGCTCTTCACTCGTGCGGGAGGAAAGGTCGGCCTTCACCAGCGGCGCCAGCCGCGCGTAATCGGTATCGATGTTGAGCGCGACGGCGTTGCGATCGGCGACGAGCGCGAGTCCGTCGCCGCCCAGCACCTGGCGGATCTTGGACAGGCTCCAGCGCAAGGCGCCGCGCGGATCGTCGGGAATGTCCCAGAATATCTCGCACAACCGCTCGCGCTGGTGCTGCCGGGCGGTGACGGCGAGGTAGGCGAGCAGCGCCCGCGTCTTGCGCGATGGCGGCAGGTCAACCGGCTGGTCGTCGCGCACCACCTGAAAATCGCCAAGCACGCGCAGCTCCAGCATGTGCTGGCCGCCGTTCATGCGTTCACACGCTTGTCGATCGCCATGATCCCCCTTCGGCCCTGACCGGCGCTGCGAAGGGCAGCCAATAGCAAAATCGGCTAATTTAGGAAAGCTTGGCCCGGACGGCTCACGGTCCAGGAACCCAAATCGACTTGCCCATGCGAACAGCCGATCGACGCGTTTGTCGCTCCCTCACGCCTTTGCCGCAACCGCCCTCGGCTTGATGGCCGTCGCCAGCACGACCCCGACGACGATGAAGGCCGCGCCGAGCGTCAGGCCGATCGCCCCCACCGCGACGATCTCCAGCGGTCGGGATTTGAGAGGCGCAAGCATCGCGCCGTGATGGCGGTGCACGATCGGCAAAAGGATGGCGCAGGCCAGCAAGAGCCGCCAGAAGCACAGTCCCCAGGGCGGCATTTCCGGCGCCACCCATTTGGCCGCGATATAGACACCGGCCGAGAGCAGCCAGCACAGCACAGCGGTGGGATAGCCGCCGAGCGAGGGTATCGAAACGGCGGCAGGCTGGCCCGCCGGATGCGCTATCGGTATCGCCTGCATCGCATGCCCCCGTTCAATGAACGTCAGACGCAGCCGGCAGTCTACCTCATGCCGCAAGAGCTACATACGGCCCTGATAAAGCCGTCTGTAGGAGATCAGTGCGAGGTGTCGCCGGCCGTATGCAGCAGGTCCCAGGCTGAGCCGACGCGACCGTCGAACTGCGATGCAAAGCGTTCGGCTTCGGTGCCTTCGAGGCCGTCGTCGACAAGCGCCTCGATGCTCCGCCGCAGCAAGGCCAGTTGCATCTGCCGCGCATGCCTCGCGTCGGTTTCACGCATGATGGCCGTGACGTGATAGGCCAGGACGGGCTGGCCAAGACAGGACAGGAGCGCGCCCGACCCCGCTGTCGCCGCAGTGACTGCTTCCTCGATATTCATTCCGGCGCTCCCTCATCAAAGATGCTGGGCGCCTCCCCGGCAGACGGCGACGGTATCCCCGCCGCTTCTTTTCCAATTTCGGCAGCTGCGAGATCATTGCTCGCGGCCAAAATCAGTATCCTCCAGAACCCTATTAAAGGCCACCGGATAGTTAATCGATGGTTAACGGGAACGGTGGCATCTTAGGCATCCGAGCCGGCGTGGCGCATCGGTCAGTGGCCCGGGATATTGCGTTCAGCAGATGGCGCCAGGCTCTGCGAGCCGGGCACCGAAACCGGCGCGCCCTGAAGCACCCAGTCGGCGGCGATCTGGCCGATCACCGGGGCGAGCTGGATGCCGTAGCCGCCGGCGCCGGCGGCGGTGATCAGCGTCGGCTCCGAGGCATCGATCGGCCCGACGAAGGGGCGATGGTCGGCCGTGACCGGGTAAAGGCCCGCCCAGCCCCGGCCGAGCCGCGCGCCGGGCAGATCGGGCACGCGTTCCAAAAGCAGCTCCGCCAGATCGACCTTCGACTGCTCCTCGCACTGCTCGTTGTAATTGTCGGGGTCTTCCGGCGCGGCCGAGTTCACCTTGTGGATCTCGGCGATCAGCTCGCCCGGCCTTTCGTGGCGGAAATTGAGGCCGCTGCCTTCGCCGTTCACCAGGTCCATGACCATCGGCATGGTGTAGCCGAGCGGCTCGTCGAGATGGATGACGACGGCCTCGTGGCGCTCGGGCCAGATGTGCAGGCGCTGGCCGAAGAGCGCGGCGACCTGCGGCGCCCAGGCCCCGCCCGCATTGACCACCGCATCGCAGTGGATCAGCCGTCGCTCGCGATCGACCGGGCTGCCGCCAGTTTCCAGCGCATAGCCGCCCGGGTGCCGTTCTACGCCGAGCAGCTTGCGGTACTGGCGGATCTCGCCGCCCTTGGCGCGCACGATGCCCGCCAGGAAATTGCACATCTCGTGCGGATCGAGGAATCCGTTGTCGGGCCCGAACAATCCGCCTTCGAGCCCGTCAGGGTTGATGTGCGGAACGAGCTGCCTGAGTTCGTCTGCCTGGATCAGGCGCGACCTGAGGCCCGCCTCGCCCTGGATCTCGACCGATCTCGCGAACAGTTCCATCTGCTCGGGCGTGCGCGCCAGCCGAAGATAGCCGATGTGGTTGAATTGAAGCCCCTCGCCCTCCCACTTGCGGAACCGGCGCAGCGAATGAACGCGAAGCATGATCTCGAACGGATCGGTGAATTGCGATCCGACGACGCCGACCGACCTGCCGCTCGACCCGGAAGCGATCGACTGCGCCTCGAGCACCGTGACGCGCGCGCCCTGCTCGACAAGGTTGAGCGCCGTGCACATGCCCAGCGTGCCGGCGCCGATCACCACGACATGAGGAGAAGCCGTCATTTGTAGTCCACCTGCTTTCAGCACTGCGCGGCGATCTCGCCCAGGGTCTCGTCGATCGCATGAAGGATGGCGCCGGCATCTTCCCCGGTCATCGGCGTCGACAGCGCGAACAGGCCGTAGCTGGCGGAGAGCACGCCGCGACCGAGCAGGCCCTTGTGGAAAGCGTCGAATTTTTTCCGCTCGGCCTGGCCGGGATAGATGGAGCGGTAATCCGTGACGGGATGTGACGTGAAATGAACCTTGAACAGCGAGCCCAGGCCGACACATTGACCGTCGAGCCCATGTTTTTCGAAGGAGGCGGTGACGCCGTCGCGCAAGAACGAGCCAAGACGATCGAGATGGGCAAAGCTTTCTTTGGTCAGCGCCCGCATCGAGGCAAGGCCGGCGCGCATGGTGACCGGATTGGCGGTGAAGGTGCCGCCATGCGGAAGCGCCGGCTTGCCGGCGGTCGGATCGAACACCGCCATGACATCGGCGCGGCCGCCGACGGCGCCGACCGGAAAACCGCCGCCGATGATTTTTCCGAGCGCCGTCAGGTCGGGCTCGATGCCCCACAATCCTTGCGCACCCGACCATCCGAGTCGAAACGAGATGACCTCGTCGAAGATGACCAAGGCCCCCGCCGCGTGGGCGATCTCGGCCATGGCGAGGAGGTAATCCCGGCGCGCCGGGATCAGGCCGGCACGGTTGGGCATCGGGTCGATCAGCACGGCCGCGATGCCGCCGCCCTCGGCGGCGAAGACCGCGCGCAGCGCCTCGGTGTCGTTGAAGGGCACGGCGATCACGTCGTCCAGCACGCCGCGCGGCGTTCCCTTGGCATAGGGCGTCGATCTGGGCAGGTCGCCCCAATTGGCGGGAGATGAGTCCAGGCTGACCTCGGCGAAATCGTAGGAGCCGTGATAGGCGCCCTCGATCTTGACGATCTTCGACCGTTCGGTGAAGGCACGCGCAGTCTTGATCGCCATCATCACGCCCTCGGTGCCGGAGTTGGTGAAGCGGACCTGGTCGACGGAAGGCAGCCGCTCGACCAGAAGCTCGGCAAGCTCGATCTCGCTCAGCGTCGGGGCGCCGAAGGCCGTGCCGAGCGGCAGTTGCTCGGCCACGGCCGCCGTGACATCGGGATGCGCGTAGCCGTGGATCATCGCGGTGAAATTGTTGATGCAGTCGTAATAGGCATTGCCGTCGACATCCCAGACCCTGCACCCCGCGCCGCGCGCGGCGTAGATCGGAAACGGGTCGACGAAGACCGTGGTGCGCGTGTTGCCGCCCGGCATCACCTTCCTGGCGCGCTCGAACAGGGTCTTCGATCCGGGCATGGCGTCTGGATAATGCGGCATGGCTCTCCGAAGGCGAATTCGACTGTTGCAACAGCGGCGCAACCGCCGCTCGTCACGAAGCTACGGTTCGCGCTGTCGCCGCCGCAATCGGCCAGGCCGGACATGCGACCCGACCAGGGCGTCGCCGGACGGCATCATTTCGCGGCGGCCGCAGCGCGCGGCTCGGGTGCCTGAGATGGATCGGCCTGATGCCGGTCTGCTGGCGGAAGACGCGGCTGAAATGGCCGGCATTGGCAAAACCGCGGCGATAGGCGATCTCGCCGGTCGCCAGGTCGCTGACGCGTCGGTCAGTGACCGGGGACGTTGCAGATAGCCGAACTGGTTGAATTGAAGTCCCTCGCCTTTCCACCGGCGAAACCGGCAAGCGAATTAGTGCGAAGCATCACTTCGCTTCCACCGTCCGACATTGGTCAACCCGCCGTCGGCAAATTCTGCTCGGATACGGCCAGCCAAGGTACCTAGTTCATTTGGATGATGCTTCCTACGCCTGAAGTTGTATCCGGGAACGCACAGCCGCTATGGCGTGTTCTTGAGAATCGCGAGGGATGTCCAGCAGACAGAGGACGGAGGCCCGTGACATTCACACATGGATCTTATGACGAGTTCGAGGGCGACCCGCGCCCGGCATGGGTCCGCTTCAGCATGAGCCACTGGAGGTGGAGCGCCGTTCCCGGATGCATCCTGCTCTTGGCGCTAATATCTCCGGCGGACAATGGCGCCGAAATGCAGCAACAGATCGCCGCGGCGCGAAGTGAACTGGCTTCGACAAAAGCGCAACTGGGCCAGAGCCAGTACGCCGAGCGCACAGCAAGCGCGCAGGCAAGAGTGCTGGCCGGCACGTCGGCGGAGCAAGCAAACGCTCTCCATGTGGCGAACCAAAGCAACGAAGCTCTCAAACTCGACCTGGAAGCGGCTCGGCGCGTGATCAAAGGCTTGAAAGCACAAGCCATTTCCTTGGACGAAGCACGTAATGCCAAGGATGCGGCCCTGGCCGAGGCAAATCAATCGCTAGCCGAAGGGCGGGATAAGCTCGAGCAATCCGAACACGAACTCGCCATGGCCCATCAGGCTGGCGACGCCAATGAGAGACGCGCAGATTTGGCTGTGGCGGAGCGGGCTGATGCGCTGAAGGACCTCCAGTTGGCTGTCGCCGCCGCAACACATGCCAACGAGGCATTGGATATGGAACGCGCGCGCGCAGCTTCGGCCGCAAGTGATGTCGAGATTGCCCGTCGGGAAAGAGACGCGGCAAGGCAGGCTTCTGCCGACTTCAGCGTCGCATTGGAGCAAGAGCGTCAAAAATTGACCGACATGTCCGTTGCCCTTACCGCCGCGCGAAAGGCGATCGACCTTGTCAAGGTGCAAAGCGCGCGCCGCACAGCGCAGATCGAGCACGCGCCGCGGGCGCGTTCCACCGCGGTTCGACTTGCCAGCCAGGATGGCCAACCCGCCCGTCAAACAGGTTTGCCGGACAAAAACAAAACGAAGATTGCGAGAACACCGAAACGGGTTTTGGTGGCGACGACGATTACTCTCCCCGACGCGTTGCTTCCGACCCCGCCTCGATGAAGATGGCCAGGAGCGCATTTGGAATAGCGCTAACGCAGGCCGTAGGAGGGTTCCGAAATGGACAAATACGTGGCAGTCGCCTTGATGATCGCAGCCGCCACTGGACCAGCAGCGGCCCTTGATGTCGGTGGAGGCGGCCAAATCGGCGGCGCGAGCGTTGGCGCTGGAGTGAGCGTCGGTTCGCAAGGCGTTTCCGCAGGGGTGGGGGCAAGTGTCGGCTGGTCGGGCGGCCTACGCGTTGGCGCGTCAGCGGGCTCAGGCGGCGTTAGCGCTGGCGCGGCCACAAATGCCGATACCGGATCGATCGGCGCAGGCGTTTCGGCAGGTGCCGGCACAGCAACTCCAGGCAGCCCGGAAACCGCGGCCCCCGACAACCTCGCGGTTTTCTCCGCCAAAAGCGCGACAACCGCGATCAGCCTCCCATCCATCCTGAAGCCTTCCAGCACACGTGGCGGCGAGTTTGGGCGATCTAAGGCGGGCTATCCCTTTGCGCCCCTGGTGTCGCTGAAAGCGAGGCCTGGCACGCCGCCCAAAGTCGTGAGCGCGTGCCGCGCGGCGATCGTATCCGCCGCGAGGCCGCTCGGCGCGGTGCGCGTATCCGCGGTCAGCGCCGGCCCGATGCGCCAACGCCACGCCGGCCTAGCGGCGCCGATCGAGGTGCGAATAGACTATGCGCTCCGAGGTGGCGTCCAGGTGCGACAGGCGAAAGTCCTGTGTCGCCTTGATGCAACAGGCAAGGTCATCGCGGTAACGTAACGACCGGCCGTCCTGGCCATCGGCAGAGATGCCACCTTGCCGGGGTTGTGCACCGCGAGCGCTATTTGGCAACGCCATTCGCCGCCATACGGTTCGGGTGCCTGAGATGGGTCGGCGTGATGCCGGTCTGCTGGCGGAAGACGCGGCTGAAATGGCCGGCATTGGCAAAGCCGCAGCGATAGGCGATCTCGCCGATGGCGAGATCGCTGCCTTCCAGCAGCGACCTGGCGTAATGCACCCGCAGCGCCAGATAGGCGGCCATCGGGCCGATGCCGAGCTCGGCGCCGAACAGCCGCTCGAGCTGGCGACGCGAGCAATTCTGCCTGGCGGCGATCTCGGCCACGGAGAGCGTTTCCTGCAGGTTGCTTTCCATCAGGAGCAGCGCCCGCTTCACCGCGCGGCTCGCGGCCGCGGGAAAAAGGTCGCCGACCGGCTGCACGTCGCGGCTGGAGCGGATGCGATCGAGCACCAGGATCTTGGCCGCCTTCTCCGCCGCCTTCTGGCCGATGAATTGCGAGACGAAATAGCCGGCGAGGTCGGCGGCACCCGTGCCGCCGGCGCAGGTGGCGCGGCCGCGGTCGACGGAATAGAGGCTGTCGGCATGGGCGTTCACATCCGGGAACTCGGCGCGGAAATCCTTGATGTGGAACCAGCTGACCGCGGCGCTGTAGCCGTCGAGCAGGCCGTAGCGGGCCAACACGAAGCTGCCGGTGCAGAGGGCGGTGAGCGGCACGCCCTTCCCGGCGGCGCGCATCAGGAACGCCTCCTTTTCCGAACTCAGCCTGCGGTTGGTGTCGAGCAGGCCGCCGACCACCACAACATTGTCGAAATCCTCCGGATTGCCCATCGCCCGGGTCGGCAGCAATTCGACGCCGCAGCTGGCGCGGATCGGCAGGCCGCGCTCGCCGACGATCTCCCAGTCGAACTCGATCCTGCGGCTGCGGTCGCCCTCGTCGCCGGCCAGCCTGAGCGTGTCAATGAACAGCGACAGCGGCGACAAAGTGAAATCGCGCACCAGGAGAAATGCGAATTTTTTGGCCATTCTTTCGCGATCCCACTTTCATTCGAGCCAGGCGCCATCCTGGCGACCAGCGACGTTTATCAACCGGCAAGC
This sequence comes from Mesorhizobium humile, assembly GCF_033977215.1. Lineage (NCBI taxonomy): Bacteria > Pseudomonadati > Pseudomonadota > Alphaproteobacteria > Hyphomicrobiales > Phyllobacteriaceae > Mesorhizobium > Mesorhizobium humile. Next base: position 277,166 of record NZ_JAVIIV010000004.1, on the reverse strand, counting down.
GGGCTGGATAGCGCGCGGCCTTGAACGGCGCCCTGGCTCGGTGCATGGTCCGCGCGCTTTCAGCGGCCGCCGGGTGCCGCGGTCCTCAGTCGAAACGGCGGAGCCATCAAGCGATGACGACCATCCATCAATTCGCTGTGTACGAGGGGCAGGAATGGGTGCTGCCGGCCGATAACGAGTATTACGAGGTGTTCTTCGGCCTCGACGGGCGCTCGCTGGAGGGCTGGGAGCCGCCGGTGATGCGGCGTGTCGAAGAAGGCGAGCGCCTCTATTCCGATTTCCCCTGGCTGGGCGAACATGCGCCGCTGTTGCGCCAGCCGGCCGTCGATGCGCTGGCGGCGGCGCTGCGCCCCTATGGCGAGCTCGTCGCGCTGCGCGGCGAGAAGGTCTGGCTGCTCAACGTCACGACTGTGATCGACGCGCTGGACGAGGCGCGGTCGCAAATCGTGCGGTTCGAGGACGGCGACATTCTTGCGATCGAGCGCTACGCCTTCGACGCTGAAAGCATCGGGAGCTCGGAAGTGTTCAAGCTGCCGATGCGGGCTTCCCCGGTCTTCGTCAACGAGGTGTTCGTTGACCGGGTGCGCAAGGCCGGGTTGCGCAATGTGTCGTTCGAGCCGGTGTGGACATCGGGCACGACAGATTGACGCCTCACCAGGACGCAGATGTCGGCGCAGGCGGCAGACTGACCAGGCGCCGCTTGGAGCGCGGGCGGCAGGCATGCTATCGCAAGGCCGGAGGCGACGATGCGTGTCATTTTCCGATGTGACCCGATGCTGGCCGAGCACCTTCCGCGCCCGGTGCCTGCGCGCGGCGTGTTGCCGGACTGGCTGCGCGCGATGCCCGCCACCGCCTATTCGGCGATCCACGGCCGCGACATCCGCACCCTCAAGCAGTGCCCGCCGGTGGTCGATGCGATGACCTACGGCTTCATGATCCTGCTGCCCTGCGACGTCGTCGTCGACCGGGGCAAGTTTTCCTGGGACTGGAATATCCCGGAACCGGCCACCGGCAACCACCCGCGAGCGCCGCTGAGCTTCCACACGCCGGGGCAGCTTGCCGGCAGCCCCTTCGCCAGGCCTGGCCAGGCCGCGCTTAAATTCAACAGTTTCTGGACCATCGAGGTCGAGGATGGCTGGTCGCTCTACGCGACGCATCCCGTCAATCGCGAGGATCTTCCCTTCAGGCTGGTGACGGGCCTGGTGGATTCCGACCGGTTCAGCGATGGCGGCATCAATTTCCCGGCGATCTGGAAGGAGCCCGAATTCTGCGGCGTGCTCGGCAAGGGAACCCCGGTCGCGCAATGCTTCGCGGTTCCACGCGCCGCGCCGCAACTGGAATACGAGGTGTTCGACGAAAACCGCCAGGCCGCTTACACTCAGACAGTCGCGGATGTCCTGTCAACACCGGGTGTCTACCGCAAGCGGTTCCGCGCCAGGCGCGGACGCTCAACCGGTTAGAGCGGTTCAGCGCTTGAATCGCCGAACTGTTCCAACCCTTTGTTTTCGTGCAATTCCGGAAGGAAAACCGCTACGCGTTTTCCTCGAATTGCTCTAGTAAGCGGCGCAGCGCTTCCTCATCGAGCCATAGCCGGCCGCTTGGCGCCGAGGTGAGCGCCATGGCGATGATGCCGAAGGTGGACGGGCTGAGACGATAGGCTTGCGAATAAGCCGCCATCGCGCGATCGAGGTCACCCATTTCCTGCAGGACGACGCCTAGATTGGCCGCAGCTTCCGCCGCGTCCGGGCTCTTCGCCAGCACCTGCCGGTAGGCCTCGGCGGCGGCTTCGAACTTGCGCATGTCCTGACGCACCAGCCCGAGGTCGAACCATTGCGCCGGATGCCCGCCACCAGCGACGGCGCGTACGAGGAAGCCCTCGGCCTCGGCAGGCGCGCCACGCTCCCACGCCAGGCGTCCGAGGCGCGCCAGCGCCTCCACGGATTTCGGATCGCTTTGCAGGACCCGGTCCCAGGCCGCGCCTGCCGCCGTGGCATCGCTCGCCTGATCGAAGGTTCGCGCTTGCTCAAGAAGGATTTCCACGCGGGACGACTGCCGTGCGGCGCGATCGAGCATCTGCAACGCCGCGTCGAAGCGGCCTTCAGCGCGGGCGATCCTGCCCGCCAGGATCAGGGCGGGAACATTGTCCGGACGGCTGGCAAGGCTCGCCTCGATCCGCGCCCGAGCCGCCGGCAGGTCCGATCTGGCGAACAACACCGCAGCCAGCAGATGGCAAAGCGCAGGATCGCCAGGGTGCCGCTTCAGGCCAAGCTCGCACAGATCCGTCGCCTGGGCGTGATCGCCGGAGTTGAAAGCGGCCACCGCGCGGCGGACCAGATCCTCGCTGCCAACTGGACCGGTGCTGGTCATGAAATCGAAGCTCCCTCCATGGTGGCGCGGCTGGCCGGCTCAACGCAGACGAGTGGTGCCGGCGGCCAAGCCTGGAAGATTAGGCCAGGATTAGGGCCAACCTGCCTGACTTGGGTGGTGCAATGCACGAACGGGATGGTCATTATAAACAGACACTTTATAACGGGCGATCTGATTATGACCACCAAGGGGAGACGATGCGTTACATACGTCCGCTTTCAATAGAAGATGCCGTTGGCGAGCTCGCCAAGGCGGTAGGCCCGGCCGCGATCCTGGCCGGGGGCAGTGACCTGCTGGTGAGGATGAAGGGCGGCTTCATCGAGCCCGAGCTGATCGTCGACATCAAGAGCATAGGCAGTCTGGCCGACATCAGCGAAACGGCCGACGGTTTTCGTATCGGCGCCGCGGTGCCCTGCGCGGTGCTGGGCGAGAACAAGGCGGTGCGCAAGGCATGGCCTGGCGTCGTCGAAGCGGCCAACCTGATCGGCTCGAAGCAGGTGCAGGGCCGCTGCACCATCACCGGCAATCTGTGCAACGCCTCGCCTGCAGCCGACAGCGTGCCGGCGCTGGTGGCGGCCGGCGCGAAGGCGGTGGTCGTCGGGCCTTCGGGCAAGCGCACCATTGCCGTGGAAACCGTGCCGACCGGACCGGGCCGCACGTCTCTCGCCAAGGGCGAGATCATCGAGGCGATCCTGCTCGACAAGCGGCCTGAGCATGCGGGCGACGCCTATCTGCGCTTCATTCCGCGCACCGAGATGGACATCGCGGTGGTGAGCGCCGGCGTCAACCTGACGCTGGACGAGAAGGGCGCGATCAAGACCGCCCGCGTGGCGCTGGGCGCCGCCGCACCCACAGTGCTGCTGGTCGAGGAAGCAGGCCAGGTGCTGGTCGGCTCGAAGCTCGACGAAGGAACGCTGGAGCGGCTGGCCAAGATCTGCTCCGGCGCCTGCCGGCCGATCGACGACAAGCGCGGCACCATCGAATTCAGACGAAAAGTCGCGGGCGTGCTGGCGCAAAGAGCCGCCGCGATCGCCTACAAGCGTGCGGGAGGCAAATAATGGCCGGTGTAGCTGTATCAACCACGATCAACGGCGACGCCGTCGAATATCTTTGCCAGCCTGACGAGACGCTGCTGGAAGTGCTGCGCGATCGCCTCGGCCTGACCGGCGCCAAGGAAGGCTGCGGCACCGGCGATTGCGGCGCCTGCAGCGTCATCGTCGACGGCAGGCTGGTCTGCTCCTGCCTGGTGCTGGGCGCCGAAGCCGAGGGCCGCAAGGTCGAGACCATCGAAGGCATGGCGCATGGCGACCAGCTGCATCCGCTGCAGCAGAAGTTCCTGGAGCATGCGGCCCTGCAATGCGGCATCTGCACGCCAGGTTTCCTGATTGCGGCGAAGGACCTTTTGGCCAAGAACCCCTCGCCCACCGAGGAGGAAATCCGCTTCGGTCTCGCGGGGAATCTGTGCCGCTGCACCGGCTATGACAAGATCGTGCGCGCCGTCCAGGACGCCGCTGTTGTGATGAAGGGAGCCTGATCATGAATTTCGATCCGCGCTTTACCGGACGCAATTTCTCCTCGGTCGGCACGCGGCCGATCCGCCCCGACGGCATCGACAAGGTGACCGGACGCGCCCGCTACGGCGCCGACTTCAACATGGCCGGCCAGTTGGTCGGCCGCGTGCTGCGCAGCCCGCACGCGCATGCGGTGATCAAGAGCATCGACACCTCGAAGGCGGAAAAGCTCGCCGGCGTGAAGGCGGTGATTACGGCGAAGGACCTGCCCGACCTCACCGATGGCGACGCCGCCATGTACGACATCCTCGACAACTCGATGGCGCGCAAGAAGGCGCTCTATGACGGCCATGCGGTGGCCGCGGTGGCTGCGATCGACGCCCGCATCGCCCGCCAGGCGCTGAAGCTGATCGAGGTCGACTATGAGGTGCTGCCGCATGTCACCGATGTCGACGAGGCCGCGCAGCACCACGCGCCGCTGATCAACGACCAGGTCTTCACCGAGGGCCTCGAGGAAAAGCCGGCGAAACCCTCCAACGTCACCAAGCGCACGCAGTTCGGCCATGGCGATGTGCACAAGGGCTTTGCCCAGGCCGATTTCATCGTCGAGCGCTCCTTCAAGACCGAGCAGACGCATCAGGGCTATATCGAGCCGCATGCCTGCGTGGCGAGCGTCAACCCGGACGGCACGGCGGACCTTTGGGTCTGCACGCAGGGCCATTTCGTTTACCGCCAGCACTGCGCCCAACTGCTCGGGCTCGAAGCCTCCAAGCTGCGCGTCACCTCGTCGGAGATCGGCGGCGGTTTCGGCGGCAAGACCCATGTCTGGGCCGAGCCGGTGGCGCTTGCGCTGTCGCGCAAGGCCGGCCGGCCGGTGAAGCTTGTCATGACCCGCGACGAGGTGTTCCGCGCCTCAGGGCCAACCAGCGCCACCTCGATCGACGTCAGGATAGGCGCCAGGAAGGACGGCACCATCACCGCCGCGGAAGCGACGCTGCGCTACAGCGCCGGCCCCTATGCCGGCTCCTGGGCCGAGATCGGCGCGATGACGGCGTTCGCCTGCTACAAGCTGGAGAACGTCAAGACCGTCGGCTTCGAAGTGCTGGTCAACCGGCCGAAGACGGCGGCCTATCGCGCGCCTTCGGCGCCGATGGCGGCCTTCGCGGTGGAAAGCTCGATCGACGAGCTCGCCAAGGAGCTCGGCATGGACGCGGTGGACTTCCGCATCAAGAACGCAGCGCAGGAAGGCACGCGCGCCTCCTACGGCCCGGTCTACGGGCCGATCGGCATCGGCCCGACGCTGGAGGCGGTGAAGAAGCATCCGCACATGAAGGCGCCGCTCAAGGCGAACCAGGGGCGCGGCATGGCCTGCGGCTTCTGGTTCAACTTCGGCGGCCAGACCTGCACCGACCTGAACATCGGCATGGACGGCTCGGTGTCGCTGGCCGTGGGCACCGTCGATGTCGGCGGCTCCCGCGCCTCGCTGTCACTGGTGGCGGCGGAGGAGCTCGGCATCGACTACGGCAACGTCAAGGCGATCGTCGCCGACACGTCTTCGCTCGGCTACAACGACATGACCGACGGCAGCCGCGGCACCTTCTCCTCCTCGATGGCGACGATTTCGGCCGCGCGCAACGCGATCAAGATCCTCAGGGATCGCGCGGCGCAAATGTGGGACATCCCGGTCGACGACGTCACCTGGGAAAAGGGCCATGCCATCGCCAAGGGCGAGAAATACGGCAACCTGTCGCCGCTGTCGCTCAAGGACATCGCGGCCAAGTCGGGCACCACCGGCGGCCCGATCGCCGGCCATAGCGAGCTTGTCGCCGACGGCGCCGGCGTCTCCTTCGCCACCCATATCTGCGACATCGAGGTCGACCCCGAGACAGGTGCTGCCCGGGTGATCCGCTACACGGTGGTGCAGGATGCCGGCAAGGCGGTGCACCCGACCTATGTCGAGGGCCAGTACCAGGGTGGCGCTGCGCAAGGCATCGGCTGGGCGCTCAACGAGGAGTATATCTACGGCAAGGACGGGCGGCTGCAGAATGCGGGCTTCCTCGACTACCGCATCCCGGTGTGCTCCGACCTGCCGATGATCGACACGCAGATCCTGGAAATCCCCAATCCCAACCACCCCTATGGCGTGCGCGGCGTGGGCGAAACCTCGATCGTGCCGCCGCTGGCGGCGATCGCCAACGCGGTGTCGAACGCGGTCGGCGTGCGCATGACCCACATCCCGATGTCGCCGCCGAGGATTCTGGCGGCGCTGGATGCGGAGCGGGAAGGCTGAGAGGTAGCCAAGCTAGGGTAAGCTGTGTTGAGATTCAGGTCAGGCCGAGCCGAGAATGATGGCTTGCGAGAACCGGAGCGGAGCGTACTTGAAGTACGTGAGCACCGGAAGCGCAGGAAGCCGTCCTTCGCAGGCCGGCCTCACCTGAATATCGACGCAGCTTGAGGGTCTGATGGTCGAAGTTACCCTTTGGGGCTCGCTCAGCGCCGTCGCCGGAGGCAAGGCCAAGCACGACATCGAGGCCAAGGACATCAGGGAACTGTTCCGCAAACTGGCGGAACAGTATCCCGGGATCGAGCCATGGATCGACCGCGGAATCGCGGTGGCGATCGACGGGACGATCTATCGCGATACGTGGAGCAAGGAACTGCCGCCGGGGGCGGAGATTTTTTTGCTGCCGAGATTGGCTGGGGGATAGGCGGAGAACGAGATCGCAGTCTCGATGTCTGTGAGTTGGCTGTCGTGCGGACTTCGGGATAGTGCCAAATCAGCGCCTGCCATCTGCGACACCTGCTGAAACGCTCTAGCCGATCGTCTCAAGGAATCGATCGGCGAAGTTGGCGAGCGCGTTCCAGTCGGTAAATTCGTGATCGCGCTCGATGTTCGGATCGCCGCTCTTCATGACGACGAATTTGACGAACTGCTCCTGAAAGAAATCGTACTTGGAGAAGCGCAAGGCGCCGCCGAGAAGCAGGGTCATGCGCGGTTGCCACGCCGTCACCGAGACGAAGCGATCCACGTATCTTTGAGCGTATGCCTCGTGGCCTTCCAGCGCCGCCGACAGGCTGACGGATATGAGGGCGCAAGGCCTGGTGCTCAGCAGGTCGTGATGCGCAAACACGAAGTTCGTGACGGCTTCCTGGTGGTGCTCCTGGTGGACCGATGCGGCGATGACGAATGCGTCGACATGTCCAAGCTCCAAATCGGATGCAAGCGCCGCGCTATCCTGCAACTCCACATGGTGCCCGCGCCCACGAAAATGCGCTGCCACCCGCTCGGCAACCTTCTTCGTCTGCCCTTCCGTCGTTCCAAAGACTATCAGAACGTTCATGATATCCCTCCGACAGTGGAAGAGACATTGATGGGGACGATCGATACGCCCGGCATGCCGGTACTCCAACGGCGGCATTATAGCCCATGGAACAGGCTTCACGAACCGATTTTCGCTGCGGCCTGGGTGCTGGAGCAACCAAGCAACGAAGACTGAACTGGCGGTCCGCATCGCTGCCTGGCGAGCCCCCCGCGGTGCGCGCGGCCAGGGAACCAGCGTCGCGAAGATCCCGGTGGCGAAGGAGACCGGTACATGGCCTGCTCATGCGGGCCGACCGGCTCGTCACGCCAGTTGCCGAGGCGCACCCGGAAATACTCGCCGATGCGCTGGCGCGGCCCCTCGCTCTGCCCTTTCGGCGGCTATTCGCGGCTGTCGGCGAGGTCGCTCGACGCGAGCGGGTTCATCCGCTCCAGCGTTCCGTCCTTCAGGATGAACTGGTGCCATATCGCGACCAGCGCATGGGCGCCTGCCAGCCACAGGATCAGCGTGCCGCCGGTTTCGTGCAGGTCGGCGATCTGGCCGGGCGCGCCCTGCACGGGCGTGGCCAGGGCCGGCAGGTCCAGCCCCAGGAAGGAGACCGGGAGGCCGAGGCGCGAGGCGGCATACCAGCCGCTGAGCGGCAGCGCGATGAGGAACAGATAGAGCAGCGTGTGTCCGGCGCGCGCGGCAAGGTCCATCCAGCGGCTCTGCGGGTCCTCGACATGGGGCGCCGCCCCCAGCCAGCGCGCCAGGAGGCGCGGCACCACCAGCACCAGCACGGCAAGACCGACGGTGAAATGCACATAGGAGGGGTCGGTGCGCGCATGGCGCCCGCCGACCGCGGTGAACCAGGCAATGACGACCAGCACGGCGGTAAGCCAGTGGATGGCGATGGTGATCTGTGTGTAGCGCCGCATCGGGCTTCTCCGTCTTGCAAGGCTCGCGCGTATCCAGGGCCGGGAGCGCCCGAAATAATCGCGCGAGCTGATATTATGTTCCCGCGGGCTCCCAGGCAGGCGCCCGCGGTTGCCATTCAGGCGCGGTCAGGCGATGTCGGCGGACGCCGCTTTGCGCTTGCGCCCGGTGATCATCGCCCGAACCAGGTTCTCGCGATGGCGAAGGCTTGCCAGCGCCACGCCGCCAATGTGGAGGAACACGAGCACCAGCAGGCCGTGCGCGGCCAGGCTGTGCGCATCCTCCACCCAGGACACGCCGAAATAGGCGTCCGTCGTCATCATCCACCCTGTGAGCGCCACGCAGGCCATCATTACCATCAGTGCGACCACCATCGCGCCGCCCGCCGGGTTGTGGCCGATATAGCGGGCTTCGCTGCCTTTGATTATGGCGGCGAGATAGCGCAGCACCGTGGCGGGATTGCGCACGAATTGCGAGAAGCGCGCATATCGCGTGCCGACGACGCCCCACACCAGCCGCAGCGCGACAAGCGAGGCGGCGGCGTAGCCGGCCCAGTGGTGGATGTCCTCGGCGCCCTCGGAGGTGATCCACGCGACGGCGAAGCTCAGCACGAGCGCCCAATGGAAGCCGCGCACGATCCGGTCCCAGACGCGCACCACATCGTGAGACGGGCGCGCGCCTGCTTGTGGGAGCAAGGCTCGATCAGTTTTCGCCGGCTTCGGCATTGTCGAGCTTCTCGAGGGTCTCGGCATTGTAGGCGGCGTTGACCTTCTTGCCGTCCTTGTCGACCGCATAGACCTCATAGCAGCCCTTCTCGGTCTTGATCTGGCGCACGGTCAGGCCTTCGCCTTTCAACTGGGCCTCGAGCGTCGTCTTGGGCTGGAACTTCGATTTCGCGGCCGTGCTGCAGGTGCCGGCAGCCAGGGCCGGTCCGGCGATCAGGCCCGCGAGGGCGGCAAGAACGAGAGTGCGATACATGAGAGCTCCATTCGGTTGGGGAAGTTGACGTGCGACCGGTATTTCGGCCGACAGGCCATGACGGCTTGCGCACGTCATTGGCGCGGCATAGCGAATCCAACCTGACAACCGCCTGACAATCGTTCCGGAAGCCGGCAATGCCGGCGGCCAGCATGCCTGGCCAGGACGACCACGGAGGCGCCCAAGCGCCGACCATCGGCGACAAGCAACCGCGCGCGCTTGGCCGGCGCGATAGAACCCCCTCACACTCCCAGTGTCGGCTCGGTATTCACCTCCAGCGCCTCTTCCGCCTCGCCCAGCACCTCGCCATGCACGCCGAGCGCATGGCCGATCCAGATCGGGTCGATCAGATGGTCGCGCTTGGGGTTGCTGGTGTTGGGGTGGATGAGGATGCTCAGACCGCCGTCGTGGTTCAGCATCAGCCAGGGGACGAGCGAGGCGAAGATCTCGGTGGCGAAGGAAACCTGGTACATGGCCTGCTCATGCGGGCCGACCGGCTCGTCGCGCCAGTTGCCGAGCCGCACGCGAAAACGTTCGCCGATGCGCCGGCGCGGCGGCGTCGTGCTGGTTTCCTCTGGAATATCGTGGCCAGCCGCGCAGCCTATTTCGCCGCCTTACCCTTATCGCCCGCATCCGGCGCTTTCGGCGCCGGGGCAGCCGTTACGCCGATGGCGGAGACCCGCCAGCGGTTGTCGACGTTTTCGAAGGAGAGGTCGAAATCGATCTCCAGTGGCTGCGTGGGAAACAGGCCAACAAGGTGCAGCTGCTTCTGGGGATCGAGAAAGGGCGGCGTGGACAGTTGCGGGGCGACGACGGCAACCGCCGTCAGATCGGCGCCGGACTGGCGCAGCGCCTGGAACCTGATGGCAAGGTCGGCCGCGGTGTTCTGGGCGCGAAAGCCCGGCGAGCCCATGTCCCTCAACACTGTGAAGTTGCCTGTCTCCACGGCCTGTTGCAGAGCCATCATCGTGCTGCGGGCGAGATAGATCGATTGCGCGGCATTTGCCGGCCAGGCTGGCGCGGCCGGTGCGGCCGGCGAAGACGCTTTCTTCTTGCCCGACGCCGGCGCCTGAGTCTGCGTCTGGGCAAAGCCAAGTCCGGCGGCGCACACGACCAGCGTCGCCGCCAAGAGGATTGTGACTGTTCGCATTGGGATCATCATGTCCAGCCGGCGGGTCCGCTTCCTACCAGCTCATCCTCAGGCCCAGCCGTCCGCCGGCCATACGCTGGTTGGGATCGAAGGCGATGCCGCCATTCAACTGGAGCTGCGAGCCGAGCCGGGCGCCCGCGCTGAGCGCAAAGGCGTTGGCTCCTTCGAACGTGCCCCAGTTCAAGGTGGTGACGAATTTTTCGTCCGCAAGCACGGTCGGGGCGCTGGCCAGCGCCATCGCCATGGCGACGCCGGAATAGGCGCGGCTGCCGACGCTGTCGATGCGCGAGTTGAGACTGTTGAATTGCGCAGGGTCGGCAAAGCCGAGAGCGCCCGGGGTCACCGAGGCGAGATTGCCGCTGGAATCGGTGGTGACGATCTCGATCGCGCCGGTTTGAGCGGATGAGCTCGCCGCCGACGTCAAGCCGGGCATCGCATAGGTGTTGCTCGCCGTTCCGAACACCTGCTCGTTCTGCCTTGTCGCGACGGCGCCCGAGCCATAGGCGGCCGACCCCGCATAGCCGGCGCTGGCACCCGGGCCGATCGCAACCGCGTTCAGGCCGGCCGAGGATGCGCCCGCTCCCATGGCGATTGCATTGGCGCCGGTCACCGTCGTTCCATTGCCGAGCGCGATGGTGTTGGCGGCGTTGACCGTGTTACCCGATCCGATCACCACCGATCCGGAGGAATTGGTGGTGCTTGCGACAGTGTTGTTCGAGCCGAACACTTGGATACCGTCGCCGTTGCCGGCGACATCCGGGGCGTTGACGGCGTTGTCGTCGCCGTAGACGAAGGACTTGTCGCCATTGACAACGTTGGGATCGCCGATCGCGTAGCTGCCACTGCCTTTGACGGTGTTGCCGGTGCCGAAGGCGCCGCTGTCGTCGCCCGTGACGCTGTTGTTGGAGCCGATGACGGTGGTGTTGTCCCCCTGCGATTGATTGTTGGTGCCGCCGGCCAGGGCGTTGGTGCCGCTGGCGTTGCTTCCCGAGCCGGCCGCGGTGGAATTGGTCCCGCTCGCGTTCGGCTGCGTGCCGGAGGAGGTCGTGTCGTAATAGGGCGGATTTCCGCTTCCGCCGGTGATGCAGGTCAGATCGCCCGAAGCATTGGTGCCGATGCCGGACGAGCAGCCCGCAAGCGATGCAAAGCGGACAGTGCCCACGACATCGAGGCCCGCGGCCGGCGTATCCGTGCCGATGCCCACATTTCCATTTCCATCGATGGTCATGCGCGTCACGCCATCGGTTGCAAGGAGAAGCCGGCCGCTCGATCCGGTCGCCGAATGGGCGTTGATCAGCGAGGTTCCGACGCCGAAGCTGGCGCCGCCATAGCCGAGCGTCAGCCCGTCCGCGTTGGCCGCCGAGGACACGCCGATGGTCTCGAAAGTGTCTTCCGAGGCAGCGCCGTAGACATGCAGCTTGCTGGTGGCGGAAGCGGTGCCGAGACCGACATTGCCGTTCGCGGCAATGTCGAGGCTGCTCGTCGGCGCGCCCGGCCGGATGCGAAAAGGAAGCTGGCTGCCGTTCGTCAGATCGCGAACGAAGAAATTCGCCTCATTGGCGCCGATGTCCCAGGTCTGCGCCGTGAAGCCGGCGGTGTTTGTCTGCTCCAGGCGGATCGCGGGCGTATCGCCTCGGGTTATCTGCAGGCCAAGCGCCGGGTTGGACGTGCCCAGCCCGAGATTCCCCGAGCTATTGACATAGACCGCATTCTCGGGAGCGCCCGCATCCACGCGGAACACCATCTTGTTGTTCGTCGCATCCTGGATGCCGAAATAGTTGGCGCCACCCGATGCGGCATCGTTCGCGATCAGCGCCCAGTCGTTGGCGGCATATCCGGCCGACGCGCTCGTGTCGTCGAAATAGATGCGTGTGTTGTTTTCCTTCACGACGATCGTGTTGAACCCGAAGGTCTCGTTGTTGACGCAATCAAGGCCCACGCAGAGGCTTCCCTGAACGATCTGGTCGTCCGCTACGACGTTGTCGGCCAGCGCTTCGGCGACAGGCACGGCGAGGATCGCCGCGCCCAGGCACAACACTGCGCATTTCGTCGCGAGTTGTTTTGTTTTCGCCACAAGCCCCTCCCCCGAGGATCAATGATCGCAGATATGCAGGCTTATGTGCTGGCCGTCAGTTTGGCAAGCAGTAGAACCACTCGCCGCAGCTCTTTATCGCGGGTGTGTTTCGAGCACATCATCAGTAACGGCCGATCTGTGGTCAGTGCTTTTCCAGCCTGGATTATGCTGTCCCTTGCGCAGCTCTAATCGTAACTGGGCAAACACGCCATGTGAGAATGGCATATTTTAGCTAAGCTGCATATATGTAGCTGATTCCGGCCGATGCTTCCGGGGTACGCCGCGTGGGACGTGGGCTCTGGCTCTCTCGTCCCGCGTGCATGGCTGCGAGGACGCGCCCCCTCACGCCCCCAGCGTCGGCTGCGTATTCACCTCCAGCGCCTCTTCCGCCTCGTCCGCCTCTCCCAGCGCCTCGCCATGCACGCTGAGCGCGCGGCCGATCCAGATCGGGTCGATCAAATGGTCGCGCTTGGGGTTGGTGGTGTTGGGGTGGATGAGGATGCTCAGGCCCCCGTGGTTCAGCATCAGCCAGGGGACGAGCGTAGCGAAGGTTTCGGTGGCGAAGGAGACCTGGTACATGGCCTGCTCATGCGGGCCGACCGGCTCGTCGCGCCAGTTGCCCAGCCGCACGCGAAAACGCTCGCCGATGCGCTCGCGCAGCCATTCAGCCTGCCGGCGCTGGGCCGCATCACCGTAGTAGATGTGGGCGTGATAGCTGGCGATCTCAGCAAGCGGTCTCGGATTTAGTGGCGTGGCGTCTTTCATCGCGATGTTCCCCTCCCGGTGGTTCCAGTCCGTCATTCGTAGCGGAACTCTAGGCGGTTCTTCGCTTCCTGGAAACGGCGAGCCGCTCTAAAGACTGTTTAGCATCGGCATGGTTGGCGCGTGATGACATACGCTGGCGCTGCCCCCTCTCCGTCCGCTACGCGGCCACCTCTCCCCCGCTTTGCGGGGGCGAGGAAAAGGGGCGCCGCCGGCCGCTCGCGACAATGTGTATGGCGGGTATTTCAGTCTTCGCTTATCAACGATGGCAGCATGCCATCCATGGTTCCCGGACAGCCCCGTCCGGCGAAGAGAATGTCTTTGTGAATGAGGCAAGGGATGGAGGGGGATCGGCGACGGAACGGCTTTTGATACGCCTCAGGCGTGGCCGTTGGCGCCCGGAAACGGGCGGCAACGCGCGCTGAAGCGGGCGCGTTCCGGCATCTTCAAAGCGGGCAACCAAGGCGGACCACCGAGCGGAGCCGAGCGAAACGGCACCCCGCGACATTGTGAAATCGGGCACAGTCCCGGGTCTCGTTGTTGACTACCGCTTGCCCCACTCCCTTCGATTTTGAGTTTTGGCGATTTCATCGGGGTTTGGCATGTCGCATCTTCTGTTTGTGCTCGCGCTCGGCTTCGTCGCCTGGCAGTGGTTCGCCAAGGGTCGGGCGAAAGGGGTTCGACCGAAAAGCGTTCGACCGGAGGGCGGCCGGCGCGCTGCGCAGCGGACCGCTTCTTCCGACGACACCGACGACGATGCCGAAGGCGACGAGATCGCCGATGTCGCCGAAGCGGTTTCGAGCTTCCTCGGCGAAAAAGGCCTGCTTGGCGAAGGGCTGCTTGGCGAGACCGGGCGGGAACTGCTCGGGCAGGCCGTCAGCCGCGCCTTGCAGGAGTCAGGCCTCACCGGCGAGATCGAGCGCAGGGCGGCCGAGGTGCTGAAGCCGCTCAGGCAGGCGTCGGCCAAGCAGTCGAAGAAGGCGGCAGCGCAGGCACAAGGCAAGCAGCGCGCCAAATATCTGCTCGACGGCGATGGCGGCTACCGACAGCGCAGCGACCGCACCGCGCGGCTCGAACAATCCTTCAGGGGCAAGGGCCTCTGTTCGCCGCGTTAGCGCGGCTGCCATCCTGAATCGTCTGTCCGCTCCAACTCTCTGTTTTGCAACGTAAATCCATGAGGCGGGTGCGCCTCCAACCAAGCGAGGGAAAGTCCAATGGCAATCACCAGGCAGGTCATCACGTCTCTGCAGCGCGACGGTACCGATGCGCTCGGCACCAGAACCGTGGCGATGAAGATCGTCGACGAGAGCATCGTTTCGGGCTCGCTGCTCACCGTCGAAAGCAACCATTTCTGCATCCTGAAATCGCGCGGCGCGGTGCTCAATGTCTACGAGACGGGGCAGTACGCGCTGCAGACGCCGGACAAGCCGCTGGTCGGCTCGGTGGTGCAAGGCTTCTTCGGCGGTTCGTCGCCCTGGGTCTACGAGGTGATCTACATCAACCGCTCGAAGCTCCTGGTGCGCAACGAGGGCGTGGCGACCAGCGCCGAGATGGCGGAGATGTCCTATGTGGTGGACTATTACATCCACATCGACAGCAAGGAAGAGGCGCTCGACCTCATCACCCACATGCCGTTCGCGGGCGCTGTGATCGATACCAAGGAGATCGCCGATTATGCCGGCCCGGCGATCGAGCAGGCGATCAACCAGATCATCCAGGTCACCAAGATGGAGAACGTCAACGAGCGCATTAGCGACGTGCGCGAGGCGGTGAAGGCGCATCTCACCGATTTCCTCAAGGTCTACGGCATCATGCTGAACGACCTCAAGGTGCTGATCATGCCGCGCGACGAGCGCATGCGCGAATTGATCTCGCTGCAGGCGATCGGGCTCACCCCCATCGAGGCGGTGCGCTATTACCTGGCGCTGCGCATGGCCGACAAGGGCCTGGTCTCGGCGCCGAACGCGGCGGCCGGCGTGCCGTTCCAGATCGGCGGCCAGCCGACCGGCTTTTACCCGCTGGGTGACGAAGTGGGCGCGACGCGATGAGCCGTTTCTACGAGGCCGGGCCGCTGGCGCAGGTCGGGATCAACCTGTTCTACGGCTATGGCTACAATTTCTACCGGCAGGAAAACCAGCTGCGGGCCGACGACCAGCGGGTGCGCCAGATGGCGTGCTCGCTGCTTGGCCGGGCGCGCGCGGGGCTCGACGAGGCCGAGAGCCGTTACCGGCGCGAGAACATCGCGCCCCCTACCCGCGCCAACCCCTTCCCCGACCCGCCCGTCGTCGCCAACGCCCAGGCGCTGGAGCGGCTGGGCCGCGAGGTGGGCGGGCTGGAGGGGCTGATCCGCCACCAGCCGGTGCCGGAGAACGACCGCATGGCGCAGCGCTACCGGCAGGAGGCCGCGACGCTCGCCACGCTCGCCGAGAAGGACGCGGTGCTGGTCGGCCAGGCGGAGCTGCTGCGCTCGCTGGTCGAGAATGCTGCGGCCGATACGATCCTGGCCAGCAAAAGCGAGATAGAGACCGGCATCGCCGCCATCGCGACGACCTTGCGCGACCGGCAGACGTTCCTGCTGTGAGGTCGGCGTGACCCGGCCCCGGCCGGCTCACGCCTTTTGCCGGCTCAGCCGCTCGACCGCGTCGACGATCAGGTCGCAGAACTTCCGGTGAAGTCGACGGCATGGCGCCTGTCGAGATCGAAGGAGGCCGGTGGCAGCTCGGGGCCGTCGAGCCCGGTCTCGCCGTGGATCTCGATCGCCAGCACCTGATCGCTGACCAAAGGGCCGGGCGAGCCCTTCGCCACCGGCACCTTGATGCCGTAGGCCGTGCATGTCGCCAGCGCATTGCGCGTGGTGTTCTCGACATTGTGGTTGCCCGAAACCGTGGTGATGCCGAGCAGGTCGATGTTCGGGTTGCCGGCCGCCAGCAAAATGGCGATGGCGTCGTCATGCCCCGGATCGCAATCCAGGATGATTTTTTCCATGATGGCGTCCTCCTCCTGTCGGCCGGGTCTGTCGAGATTACAGACTGGGGCGGCTTGTGGCGTCAAGGTTTGTTGGTTGGCGCAGAGGTGGGTCCAATATCGCGGATGCCGGCGCTGCCCCCTCTCCGTCTCGGCTTCGCCGAGCCACCTCTCCCCCGCCCTGGCGGGGGCGAGGAACCCAAGCTTGCGAAGTCGTGCCCCTCGGTGATTGGCATTTCCTCGCCCCCGTCGATTGGCGTTTCCTCGCCCCCGCCAAAGGTGGGGGAGAGGTGGCTCGGCGCGCAGCGTCGAGACGGAGCGGGGGAGCGCCCTCGGCGATTGCATACAACGTTGGAGCTCCCCTACCCTTTGCCGCCGTTCGCCCCGCTCCCCCACAGCGCGCGCTGCAGCAGGCCGCGCTTACGCTTCCTCGACACCAGATCGACATCGCTCACCAGCCGCGCGCCGCCCTGGCGCCTTTCCAGCGTGATCTTGCGCGTATGAAACGCTTCCAGCTCGGCGCGGTGTGCCACGCTGACGATGGTGACCCTAGGCAGTTCCTCGATCACCGTCCGCATCATCTTGTCCTGGCTCTTCTCGTCCAGCGCCGAGGTCGCCTCGTCGAGCACGACGATGTCGGGCGCGTGCAGCAGAAGGCGGGCGAAGGCCAGGCGCTGCTTTTCGCCGCCCGACAGCGTCTGGTCCCAGGGCGCCTCCTCCTCCAGCCGGTCCTTCAGATAGGAGAGGCCGACCTTGTCGAGGGCGGCGGCAATCTCCTTGGTCTTCCAGTTGTCGGCGGCGGCAGGATAGGCGGTGGCGCGGCGCAGCGTGCCGGACGGGATGTAGGGGCGCTGCGGCAGCATGAACAGCCGCTTGCCCGGGTGGAAATCGACGCTGCCGCTGCCCCAGGGCCACAGGCCGGCGATAGCGCGCACCAGGGTCGACTTGCCCGAGCCGGATTCGCCCGAGACCAGGACGCGCTCGCCGGGCTCGATCGCCACCTCGGTCTCCTTGACCACCGAGGTGCCGTCGTCGAGCGTCACAGAAAGGTTGTTGAGGCTGAGCATGGCGCCGTCCGCGGTCTCGCCGCGCTGGATACGACCGAGCGTGTCGTTCTCTTCGGCGCGCTCCAGCCCGTCGAGCGACATCATCAATGAGGCGATGCGGCGCGCCGAGGCATTCCAGTCGGCCAGGCGCGGATAATTGTCGACCAGCCAGCCGAAGGCGCCCTGCACAATGGCGAAAGCGGAGGCCGCCTGCATCACCTGGCCGAGCGTCATAGAGCCGTCGAGGAATTTTGGCGCGCACAGGAGCACCGGCACGACCGGCGCGAACAGGCTGGAGCCCTGCGAGACGAGTGCGGTACGCATGTGCTGGCCGGTGAGCCGCGCCCAGCGGGCGAGCACGGCGGCGAAGGAGCGGTCGATGCCGGCGTTCTCCTCCTCCTCGCCGCCGAGCAGCGCGATGCTTTCGCCATTCTCGCGCACGCGTGTCAGAACATAGCGAAACTCGGCTTCCGTCTGGTTCTTCTCCTCGGAAAGCTCGACGAAATGGCGGCCGATGAAGAACATCGAGGTCGAGGTGATCGCGGCATAGATGACCGCGGTGACGACGAGGAAGCCGGGCACGGTGATCGTGGAGCCGCTCAGCGTAAAACTCAGCGCGCCGCCGATGGTCCACAGCACCACGATGAAGGTCGAAGCCGACAGGAAGGCGTTGAGGACGCCGGCGATGAAATCGACCGGCGATTCGGTGGCGATGCGAAGATCCTCAGTCAGGCGGGCCTCGGGGTTGGCATGGTCACCCTTGACGAGGTTGAGCTGGTAGTAGCGGCCGCTGGCCAGCCAGCGCTGGATGACCGCCGTGGTCAGCCAGGAACGCCAGCGGCGCTGCATGGTCATGCGCAGGTAGACCTGGGCCACGACCAGACTGATGCTGCCGGCGACCAACGGCAGGAAGATGGCGCTCAGCCAATAGACGGTGTGGGCGTCGCGCTGCTCGATGGCGTCGAAGATCGCGCGGTTCCAGCGGTTGATGCCATACTGGAAGCCGACATTGACGCAGATCAGCGTCAGCAGCCCGATCGTCAGCGGCCAGGCGAGCCTGTCGCCGCGCAAACCCCAATAGCCGCGCCCGCTGATCCAGAAGCGCCGCAAAAGGTACTTCTTGCGCGCCCGCTCGGCCTCCTCGGGCGAAAGCTCGGGATCCGGTTCAGCGGCCTCGGGCGGCGGCGACCCGGCATGGCCGATGGCTTCCGGCGCGGCATCGGCGGCAGGTGGCTGCTCTTCGCGCGGCTTCTTGTCGGCCGGTGGCGGCGCCTTCTCCTGTTGCGCCTTGCCTTCCAGCACCTTGTCTTCCAGCGCTTTGTCTTCCTGAGCTTTGTCCGGGCGCGATTTCGGGGTGCCGCGCGCCTGCACCTTGCGCGGCTTCTCGTGGCGCAACTTCGCCGGGTGCGGCTTGCCTGCAGCGCGCGGTGTGGCTTTGTCGGTCGGTTTCGGTTTGGACTTGGCCGGGGGCATCGCGCGACAACGGCCTGCAAATCAAAAGGTTTCATCGCTACCGCTCGCGCGGCTACTCTGCCCTTTCGGAGCTCATTGCTGGCCGGACGATGCCGGGTGCGCGCGTAAGCGGCCTCGTTCGGGCGGCCGATCAGGCGGCGTTGCCGCTCCGGGGATTGCGCAGCGGCTCAAAATGAGCTTCGGCGGCAGACTTGCGGGCCGCGTCGAAGGCCAGCGCGTCGCGCATCGGCAGCGCCGCCGAAAACAGATAGCCCTGCGCGATCATGCAGCCCAGCGAGCGCAGGATCATGCGGTCGGCGTCGGTCTCGACGCCCTCGGCCATCACCTCGATGCCCAGCGTGCGGCCAAGGCCGATGACCGCCTCGACGAGCGCCTGGTCCTCCACGGATTTCGCCAGGTCGTGCACGAAATCCTTGTCGATCTTGATCTTGCGGATGCGGCTGTCCTTCAACGACACCAGGGTCGAGAAGCCGGTGCCGAAATCGTCGAGCACGATCGATATGCCGGCATCCGCCAGGCGCCCGACCTTTTCGTCGACCCGATCGCGGTCGACCGGCGCCTCCTCGGTGATCTCGATCTCGAGCATCGCGGCTGGCACATTGCTCTTGCGCAGGCCTGTAAGGATCATGTCGTCGACATTGCCGGCCTCCAGCTCGCGCGGTGAAAGGTTCATCGCGACGCGGACGTCGCGGCGCCCCTGTTTGACCAGCTCTGCGATCATGGCGCAGCAGTTGAGGAACACCGTCTCGGTCAAAAGCGAAAGCAGGCCGGTTTCGCGCGCGGCGGTGACGATCTCGGGCGGCGAGATGGCGCCATGGACATCGTGATGCCAGCGCAGCAGCGCCTCGAAGCCGACGACCGCGCTGGTGTCGAGCCGCACCAGCGGCTGGAACCAGGAACAGAGCCGGCCTGCTTCGATCGCGCCGCGCAGGTCGCGCTCGATGCGGTTCTTGCGTTCCAGCGCCGCGTCGAGCCCCGCGTCGAAGAGGCAGTATTCGTTCCTGCCGCCGCGCTTGGCCGCATAGAGTGCGAAGTCGGCCTTGAGCAGCATTTCCGTCAGGCGCGGCTTTTCCGCCTGATAGATGCCTATCGAGGCGCCGACCCGCACCGAATTCAGCTCCGGATCCGGATTGGCGATGGCCGCGATGATGGCCGATGCAAGCTCTCCGGCCTGCTGCGGACATCTGCCGGTCGAGAAAAGCAGCACGAACTCGTCGCCGCCGATGCGCGCGATCGTGGCACCTTGCGGGGCGTGGCCCTCGATCCGGCGCGCCACCTTGACTAGGAGGTCGTCGCCGATGTTGTGGCCATAGGTGTCGTTGACGGATTTGAAGCCGTCGAGATCGATCAGCATGGCCACGAACGGGCCGTCGGAATGGCCGAGCTTGGCGATCGCCTGCTCCAGGCCATAGCGGTTGAGCAAGTTCGTCAGCGGGTCGCGCCTTGAGTTGCGCTCCATCTCGGCGGCGAATTCGCGCGCCTCGTATTTGAGACGGCTCGTCTCGCGGAAACGGGATTGTCCGAGCAGCGCGCTTCGGATCATGCCGCCGAGGAAAAGCAGGATCGTGAAGGCGAGCACGGCATTTTCGACGCCGCCTTTCGCGAACACGCAGCCGGCGGCGGTGAGAAGCGGCAGCACGATGAAGTTGATCGAAGCCGGCGCGTAGGAGGTTCCATAGGTGACCGAACCGGCCGAGGCACCGGCAAGCACAATCAGATAGAGCGGCGCCTGGGCCGTGGTGTATCCGTCGCTCAGCAGCGCCAGGAACGACCAGGCGACGCCCGAGGCAAGCGCCAGCAAGCCATAGAGGGAAAGCCGGGCGCCCACCGCCTCCGGCCTGTCGTCGGCCGCGTCCGATTGGGCGACGGCAAGCACCAGCCGCGCGCCATTGATCAAGGCGATCGCAATAAACCACAACACCGCGGCAAAGCCGCCGCCCGACAAGAGCTGAACCGTCAGGATCAGGGCCGAGAGCACCGTGCCGACGGGCATCGAGATGGAGACGCCCTTGGCCAGGTCGGCGAGCTGATCGCGCAGGATGCCTGCTTCAACGGCTTCGCTGCGCCCCTCGGAGGAGAGACCTGCCATCAGCCGCTCGTCATGCTTCGCCATGGTTCTAGTGGTTAGGCGAGCGGAATGAAAATCGTGTTAAGGATTTCAGCGGTTTACGTCGCATTTTTCGATCAAGGTCGCCCGGCGCCAGGAGCTGGGAGAAAACAGGCGGCGTTCCGAGTGGACAGGACGAGCGCTCTCGCAAAAGATGTCGAGATGAAAACTCTTGGCCCGACCGATCTCAGGCTGATGCAAGGCCTCGCGCAGGGCGTGACGGCGCTGCGGCCGGAACTGCTCAACGGCGATGCGACCGTCGGCGAGCTGGCCTGGGTCTGGGCCAAGGATTTCGACGCGCTCTGCCCGTTCTGGCACCACCGCATGTGGTTCGCCGATGGGCGGCTGGCAGCGTGGGGGTGGGCCTGCCTGCCTCATCGGGTGCCGCGCGGCGACGGCACCGTGCTCGAGGTCGAGACCGCCAACCTGACCTGGCAGACGCATCCGGACCGCGCTGCGATGCTTGGCGAAATCCTCGACTGGTACGACGACGTCGCCGGCAGCGTCGACCGGCTGCTGACGGTGCAATCCGCCGACATCGAGGCGCAGCGTATTGTCGCCGCGCATGGTTACGCCTTCGATGCGGAAGCCGGCGCGGATGACGGCCCCTGGGTGCAGTTCAACACACGGGAATTGACTGACCTGCCCGATCCGGCGCTGCCCGAAGGGTTTCGGTTCCTGAACGCCAACGACGTTTCGGCAGCCGACGCGGTAGAGGCGCATCGCCAGGCCTGGCATGCGTCGCGCTTCAACGAGGCGACGTTCGAGCGCGTGCGGCGGACCTGGCCGTACCGAGGCGACCTGCATGTGCTCGTCGCCGCGCCCGACGGCACGCTGGCCGCCACCGCGATCATCTGGCTGGACGAGGCGACGCGGACCGCCGAATTCGAGCCCGTCGGCACGCATCGCGATTTTCGCCGGCGCGGCCTGGGCACCGCCTTGCAATTGCACGGCATGCAGCTCGCCAGGGCGGCCGGCGCCACGCGCATGCTGGTCGCCTGCCGCGGCGCGCCGGCGGATCCGGCCGCCCGGAACATGTATTACGGCGTCGGCTTCCGCCCGATCAGCCGCGACCTGCCGCAGGTGAAGGTGGGAGATAGCGGCATTGATTTCGCGGTTGCCGATGGACCATCCGAATAGACCGCCATGGCACGGCGTGAGAAAACCCTATCGTGTTTGTGTGACCGGCAAGCCAATCGGAGCCCCAACCCATGACCCTTACCAATCGAGACGTCGTCGAGCTGACCGAATGGCGGCGTAAGCTGCACCGCCAGCCGGAAATCTCGAATGAGGAGGAGAAGACAGCGAGCGAGGTCGTCGCCTTCCTCGCCGACACGGGACCGGACAAGGTGCTGACGGGGCTCGGCGGCCACGGCGTGGCAGCAGTTTATGACAGCGGTCAGGCCGGACCGACGGTGCTGTTCCGCTCGGAGCTCGACGCACTGCCGATCGAGGAGCTTTCGGGCGTGGCGCATGCCTCGCAGGTGCCGGGCAAGTCGCATATGTGCGGTCATGACGGGCACACCGCGATCCTGGCGGCGCTCGGCCGCCAGTTCGGGCGCGAACGGCCGGCACGCGGCCGCGTCGTGCTGATGTTCCAGCCGGCCGAGGAGACCGGCAACGGCGCGGCCGGCGTCGTCGCCGATCCGCGCTTTGGCGAGATCCAGCCTGATTTCGCGTTTTCGCTGCACAACCTGCCGGGCGTGCCGTTCGGCGAGGTGCGGCTCAAGGCCGGCACCGTCAACTGCGCCTCGCGCGGCATGCGCATCGTGCTCGAAGGCAAGACGGCGCATTCCTCGATGCCCGAAACCGGCACCTCGCCGATGCCGGCGATGAGCGAGCTGATGCCGGCGCTCCCAGCGCTTGGGCGCGGAACCTTCAACGATGAGGATTTCGGCATGGTGACCGTGACCCATTGCGCGATGGGCGAAGCCGTGTTCGGCATCGCGCCCGGCTATGCCGAAGTGTGGGCGACGCTGCGCACCCGCCGCGACGAGCGCATGGCCGAGCAGGTCGCCGCCGCGGAAGCGCTTGCGGCAAAAATCGCCGCCAGGCACGGTCTTGCCGTGCGCTTCGACTATCACGAAATCTTCGTCGCCAGCGTCAATGCGCCGGACGCGGTCGAGCACCTCAACCGTGCGCTCGACGAGGAAGGCGTTTTACGCAGCGAAGAAACGCTGCCGATGCGCGCCTCGGAGGATTTTGGCATCTTCGGCCACAATGCCAAGTCGGCGATGTTCTTCCTCGGCGCCGGCGAGCGCACCCCCTCGCTGCACAATCCCGACTACGATTTTCCGGACGACCTGATCCCGATCGGTTCGCGCATTTTCATGCGTACGGCGCGCAATTTGCTGGGATGAGCGGCTGGCTTCCGCCCCGACAAGCCTTAGCTACATCCCGGCGGAGCCAAATCCCTGAAATCATGCCAGCAGGAGCAACACATGTCGCGCATCGTCGTCATCGGAGGCAGCGGCCACGTCGGAAGCTATCTTGTGCCGCGGCTCGTCGAACTCCGACATGAGGTCGTGAATGTAAGCCGCGGCACCGCGGTGCCCTATCGTCCGCATTTTGCCTGGCAAGCTATCGAGAACATCGTCATCGACCGCGTCGCCGAAGAGAAGGCGGGGCGGTTCGGCACGATGATCGCGGAGCTGCGTCCGGAGATCGTTATCGACATGATATCGTTCGATCTGCCCAGCGCCCAACAATTGGTCGAGGCGCTGCGCGGCAAGATCGAGCATTATCTGTTCTGCAGCTCGATCTGGGTCTATGGCCGTTTCTTCGCGGTTCCGTCGATTGAGGCGGACCCGCCGAATCCCATCGACACCTACGGGGCGAACAAGGCAGCGATCGAGGCCTGGCTGCTGCGGCAGGCACGACTGACCGGCTTTCCCGCGACCTGCTTTCGGCCGGGCCATATCGTCGGCGAGGGATGGAATCCGATCAACCCGATCGGCAACGCCAATCCGGCCGTTTTTTCCCTGATCGCGCGTGGTGATGAGCTGGTCCTGCCGAACCTCGGACTGGAGACGGTGCACCATGTTCACGCCGACGACGTCGCCCAATGGATCATCCGCGCGATCGAAAACCGGGCGGCATCGATCGGCGAGGCATTCAACACGGTTTCCGAGCAGGCCGTCACGCTCAGGGGCTACGCCGAAACCGTCTATCGCTGGTTCGGCAAGGAGCCGCGCATCGCGTTCAAACCCTTCGACGAATGGATCCTCGACCTGGAAGGCGACGATGCCGTGGGCTCGCGAGGGCACGTCATCCGAAGCTCCTGCCACTCGATCGAGAAAAGCCGCCAGCGTCTCGGCTACCAGCCCCGCTATACGAGCTTCGAGGCGATCCACGAGTCCGTCCGTGCGCTTATAGCCGCCGGGAAGATCGTTGGCCCCGATGACGACTTTGCGAGCAAAGGCGGCTGACGATCAGTGCCGCGAAGGGCCACGACATCGACAGGTGCTTGCGCACAAATGGCCGGTGTCGTGATGCCGCTAGCCCATCGGCGCCAGGTCCGGTTTCAGCATCATCACCGCCGCCACGAGCACGAACAAGGCAATCACGGCGACGCGGCCAACACGCGCCCTGCCGTCACCGGCCAGCGCGGCGAGATCGGGGGTTGACACACCCGCCACCGCCGCCTGGAACTTCGCTTGCCACGGCTGCACGAAGCGCCGGCTGACAATCATCATGGCGGCAATCAGGGCGAAGGACAGCAGCAGCCATGGCGTTGTGAGCGGCCAGCTGCCGAGATAGACCAACGCGATGCCGGCAAGCATGCCGACCATTGCAAGCAGGTTGCCGACGCGGCTGGCGCTGAGCGTATAGCGCGCCATTTTCACGCCCTCCCCGCCACTGGCGAACAGCAGGAGTTCAACCGCCAGGAACAGCACCGCGGCAGACATCATGCCGAAGGCGTGAATATCGAGAACGCTGATATAGAGCATGATCCTTTTCTCCGAGCTGGCTGACACCGAAGCGGCCGACGGGCGGCGACTTGCTTGCAATGCGCCAGCGAATATGTGACGATTTCGTCAGGTTTTGTATTCGCTTTTGGATTTGATTCAGCACGGCCGGCTAAGTGGATGTAATCCAACGCAAATTTCCTCGACAGCAGCGCGCGCGAGCCACTTTGGAAGCGATAGTCCAGGCGGCGGCTCAGCTTTTGACCGATGTGGGCTTCGAGGCCTTGACCACCGCCAGGGTTGCCGAACGCGCCGGCGTCAGCGTCGGCTCGCTCTACCAGTATTTTCCAAACAAGCAGGCGCTGGCGGCCGCCGTGGTCGACCACTATGCCGACAAGTTCGAGGCCGCCTTTGTCGAAGCGGTGGTGACACCCGTGCATGACACGCTCGAGGAAACGATCGATGCCCTGATCGAGGTGGCGCTGGTCGCGCATCCGCACGACCCGAAGCTGCACCGGGCGCTGAACGAGCTGGCGCCGCGCTATCGCGCGGAAAAGGTCCGCGAGGTCGGCGACCGGATCGCGGCGACCGTCAAGGGCGAGTTGGCGCGGCACCGGCAGGAGATCGCGCCCGACCTTGATCTCGGCGAGGCAGCCGCGCTCATCGAGACGCTCCTGGAAAACGTCGTCCATCGCGCCATCGAGCGGCATCCGGTCAGTGTTCGGGGCGAGCGGGCGATCGGCCAATGCCACAGGATGATCATGGCCTATCTGACCAGCACCCGCCCCTATGCCGCCTGATCGCGACTTCTTCGCCCGCGACGCGCTCGTGGTGGCGCGCGCGCTGATCGGCGCCAGGCTTGAGCTAGCCGGTGTCGGCGGCATCATCGTCGAGACCGAGGCGTACCGGCCCGACGATCCCGCCTCGCATGCCTATCGCGGCGAGACACCGCGCAATGCGCCGATGTTTGGCGCACCCGGCACTGCCTACGTCTACCGCTCCTACGGCCTGCATTGGTGCCTGAACGCGGTGTGCCTGCCTGGTAGCGCCGTGCTGATCCGGGCGCTCCAACCGCTCTCTGGCATGGCCGCGATGCGTGAACGGCGCGGAATGGATGACGAGCGGCTGCTCTGTTCGGGCCCCGGCAAGCTCTGCCAGGCGCTGGGCATCGACGGCTCGCACAATCGGCTGCCGCTGACCGCGCCGCCCTTCGAGTTTGCGCGATCGCAGACCGACTCGGCCGCCATCGTCAGCGGCCGCCGGATCGGCCTCACCAAGGCGGTGGAATTCGATTGGCGGTTCGGACTTGCCGGGTCGGCCTATCTCAGCCGGAAATTCTGAACCCAACTTATCTTCTCCAGCCTCCTTCATGGATCGATTGCGGCCAGCGCACGTTTGAAGTCAATGACCGAGGAGCAGACAATGGCGAGCGATAAATACGAACGCATCAAGCGACGCGCCTATGAGATCTGGCAGCGCAGCGGCGAAGCGCATGGCCAGCACGAAGAACACTGGCATCAAGCCCGCGAAGAGATCGAGCGCGAGGACAACGGCTTCGGTGAGCAGCCGGGCGCCGCGATGCCCGGCGCGGTGACGATACCGGCGGGCCAACCAGACCCGCTGGCAGCCGAGGCGCTGGCGCGCAAGGCGGCGGACAACCGACCTGAAGGACCGGCCGCCGACAATCCGGCGTCAACGAAACGCAGCCGGCGCAAAAGCTGAAGCGGCCATGGTTATCAATGTCGAACAGGCACTGGACGAGGCGCTTTTGGCCATGCGCATGCTGCGCAAGTCGATCGTCGATCACGGCCACCTGGAAGCGATGGCCGATCTGGATGCGGTGATGGCAAACGCGATCGCCGCGGCGGAGCAAAAACGCACCGAGATCGATCGGGAAAAGTCCGCGTGAACACGCAGGATTGGCAAACGCCAATCTGCGGGGGCGCGCCAGCAACGATGCATTAGCCGGCCGGCGTTCAATCATGATCAGGGTGCTGTCGACTGGCATACGTCTTAAGCGCTGCCGCCGGTGTCGTCGCCAAAATAGAGCTGGCCTGACCGACATGCCCAGGTTGCCGGTGGCAGGACAGGGCGGGCGCATTGGCTATAGCAACGCGATTTAAACTTCCCTGCTGTCAAAAAGGAACATCTGAACGCCTGACTCGTCAGGTGCGTAAAGCCGGCGATCGGCCCCGGCCGCTTTTCCCTCCGGGCTCGCCATCCCCTTTTTCATGGTGTCGAGATCGTCGAAATGCAGGGTCCCGATGAGATAAACATCGGACGGACCGGCCACCGTGGTGATCGGCCCCTGGCTGACCTCATATTTCCTGAGGCCCGGGATCTTCTTGGCCAGTGGTATGTGCGTTCCGAAATAGTGTCTGTCGAACGCTTCCGGGTCAGCCGGCTGTTTGTAGATGACGACCATTCCAGCCATTGCGGCTCTCCTTTTTCGTTGCGGACGAACCAAGGACGAAATGGCAAGTGGAAACGGAACGAGGCGTCGGAGAATTTTTCAGGTAACGACGGTCACGGCGGTCGCCTGACCCTGGCTTTTCGTCGCCATCTCGCTTGTGCGAAGACACGTTCCGTGCTCTCTCCGCCTTAAATTAGCAGAGACTCAAGCATGAGAATTGCGGTGGTCATCGCGCTCTGCGCGGCACTGGTTGGATGCGCGTCCTCGCCAGTCGACTATGGCGCGTCGCTGTCGCAGCAGGACCCGAAATGGGCATCGCCGCAATGCCAGCAGGCCCGCGCCGCCGCCGCGGACTATGCGCAGCGCGAGAAGGACCATCCCGGCTGGGGCATGGGCGTGCTGCTTGGGCCTTACAGCATGGGCATGGTGGCTGCGGTCAAGGAGCATGAGCAGCAGCAGCGACGGCTGTTTGCCCGACAGATGCACCTCCAGTGCTCAAGCCAGCCGCTGCCGAAGGAACTGGATTTCGATCCGGCAACGTACGCGCCGAAGAAGACACATTATCCGTAAGCGACGGGCCGCTGCCCGGACTGCCCCAGCCGTCATGCGCAAAATCGTTGCGCGTGTCTTCGTCGGCACGCGCCGGCGCCTGGAAGACGCCGTCCAGCGTCAAATGCTCGATGGCGACGATCCTTGCCATTTCAGCCTTCGCTCCATGCTTTCAGCAGCGGCCCGTCGCCGCCGTGGACCGGATCCTTGTCGGGGCGGGGGACCTGCGGGATAGTGCGCAGCGCCTCCGCGTGCTGCTCGGCGCTCCGGCACAGATCATATGTGCCGAAAGGCGGATAGGCGCCGACCACCAGAAGGTCGGCCGAGGCGGACAGGCGTTGGTGACCCGTGCCGGCCGGCAGCACCGCCACGTCGCCCGCCTTGACCTCGAGCACCTTGCCCTTGTCGCCGCCGAAGCGGATCTCGGCGGCGCCGCGCGCGATCCCCAGCACCTCGTGGATGCGCGAGTGGTAGTGGACGAAGCCGTAGATGCCGTTGCGCCAGCTGTCGCCCCAGCCATTCGAGCCGAAAATATCCTCGAAGACGGCAGCCGGGTCGACATCGTCCGGCAATATCACCGCGCCGGGATAGACGAGCATCGGCCAGCGCGGATGATTGGGCACCAGCCCGTCATCGGCGAAGCGGAAGGTGAGAGGCTCCTGTTTGTCGGTGAGTTGTGCCATCCTTGCCGCTTCCTGCGTCCCCGTATCGGGTCTAACGGTTTTCCGAGGGTTTTGCTGCCGTCAGCGCAAGGAGGTCTCCATGACCGCATTTCGCCTTTCGACAACCCGCTTTCTTGTGCCGGCGCTGCTCATGTTCCTTGTCGCCGCCGCAGGCGCCGTGGCCGCGCCTGCGACGGCTAAGGCCGCGCCTGCGCAGGACCTCCACAAGCTCTGCCGCCAAGTGAAGAACGACGACACGGTCCGCCCCTATTCACATGAGCTCTACGATGGCACCGTCAAGGCGTTCAAGAAGCTGTTTCCGGACGCCAACGGCACGCTGCAGGAGTCCGAGTTGCAGACACAGGCCAGCTACCGCTGCATGAACGGCAAGCTGCTGGCCTGTTTCGTCGGGGCCAACCTGCCCTGCGCCAAGATGAACGCCCAGCGCGACAATCCGGGCGCCGACGAATTCTGCAAGACCAGTCCGAACGAAGACGTCGTGCCGGCCTTCGCGACCGGCCACGACGCCGTCTATGCGTATAAATGCCGGAACGGCAAGGCGGTGGTGACGGGCTCGACATGGGCGCTCGACAAGCGCGGCTTCGCGAAGAAGCTGTGGGCGGTGGTTCCCGAACGCTGAGACACCGCGAGGGCGCGCCTAAACCTCAAGCATGACCTTGATCGCGCGACGCTCGTCCATGGCGCGGTAGCCTTCCGCCACTTCCGCAAGTGGCAGCTTCAGGTCGAAGACCTTGCCGGGCTTGATGCGGCCTTGCAGCACGCGCTCCATCAGGTCGGGCAGGAAGCGGCGCACCGGCGCCGGGCCGCCCAGCATGCGCTTCTGGCCGAAGAACAGTTTCTGGCCGTCGAAGCTCACGCCATGCGGCACGCCGACATAGCCGATCGTGCCGCCGGGCCGCGAGCAGGCCAGCGCCTGGTCGAAGGATTCTCCGGTGCCGACGCATTCCAGCACCGAGTCCGCGCCGATCCCCTTGGTCAGTTCCTTGATGCGCGCAATGCCCTCCTCGCCGCGCTCGGCCACGATATCGGTGGCGCCGAATTCGCGTGCGAGCTTCTGGCGGCTCGCATGGCGGCTCATGGCGATGATGCGCCCGGCGCCCATCTCCCTGGCCGCGAGCACGCCCATCAGGCCGACGGCGCCGTCGCCGACGACCACGACCGTCGAGCCTTCGCGGACCTCCGCCGCATCAGCCGCGTACCAGCCTGTGCCGAGCACGTCCGACACGGCCAGCAAGTCAGGGATGAGCTCAGCCGGCGGAACCTCGGAAGTCGCCACCAGCGTGCCGTCGGCCAGCGGCACGCGGGCGTAAGGCGCCTGGGCGCCGCTCATGAACTCGCGCTGCTCGCAGGACGACTGGAAGCCGAAGCGGCAATGCGGGCAGGTGTTGTCGGAGAGGCAGAAGGAGCCGACGACGAACTGTCCGGGACGAACCGTGCGCACCTCCGCGCCAACCTCGACGACGATGCCGCAATACTCATGGCCCATATGCTGCGGGTCGTCGACCGGCTGCAATCCGCGATAAGGCCACAGGTCCGAGCCGCAGATGCAGCTTGCCGACAGCTTGATGATGGCGTCCGTCGGTCGCAGGATTTTCGGGTCGGCGACTTCCTCGCAGCGGATGTCGCCGGGCTTGTGAAGAACGGTTGCGAGCATTTTTGCTTTCCTTTCGTCGATCGGGTCAGGTGCCGTAGTCGGCGTCACTGACATGTTCCAGCCAGTCCACGGTCTTGCCGTCCTTGGCCTCCTGGACGGCAATGTGGGTCATGGCGGTTTCGGGCGACGCGCCATGCCAGTGCTTCTCGCCGGGCGCGAACCAGACGACGTCGCCGGGCCGGATCTCCTCGACCGGCCCGCCCTCGCGCTGCACGCGGCCGAGCCCGGAGACAACGATCAGCGTCTGGCCCAGCGGGTGCGTGTGCCAGGCGGTGCGGGCGCCGGGCTCGAAGGTGACCTGCGCGCCCTGCACACGCTCGGCGTCGAAAGGATTGAAGAGCGGATCGATCCGCACCGTGCCGGTGAACCAGCTTGCCGGACCTTTGCCGGAAGGCCTGCTGCCTGCGCGAAGAATGTCCATGATGATTTCCTTTGCGTCCTCAGATGCGTTCTATGTGAAGCGGGAACTCGCCGCGCACGTGCAACGCCTGTTCACCCTCGTCGAAGCGGCCGAGCCTGATCAGCCCGGGATGGCGGTAATCGGCGTAGAACATCGCCAGATTGCCCCACGGCATGAAGTAGCAGAGGTCGTAGGGCTGTTCGTTGCCGAACGGACCGCTGCCCTCCTCGGTCAGCTTGCGCGGCAGGTAGGCGATCTTTTCATTGTGGGCGTAGTCGCTGACGGTGAGATGGAGCGGCAGCATGGAAAAGAAATCCCGCGCAGACGGGTTGTCATACAGCGTGGCCGTCATGATACGACCGTCGAAGGTCATCCTGATCCGCATATCGGTCGGCTCCTGGTTGGCCGGGTCCCTACCCTGTTGGCTGTTGGCCGCTCTCACCGGGACCACGGTTGCGAGCGCGGCGCACAGCAGCGTTCGGCGGCTGATCGGTCGTCGCTTCGTCAATGGCGACCCCCGGGTGTCGTTGCCGCCACGGCGAACAGAGCCGAGCCGAAAAGCAGCACTGCGCCGAGCGCGAAGGGGCTCCACCAGCCGGTGCTGTCGAACAGCAGTCCACCCGCGAACGCGCCGAAGGTGATGGCGAACTGGATAAGCGCGACCTGCAGCCCTCCGCCCGCTTCGAGATCGTCGGGGATCACCCGGGTCATCCAGGTGTTCCAGGCGACCGGGACCGGCGTCGTGAACAGGCCCCAGGCGATCAGCAGGGACGCCGTCGCGATTGCCGACGGACCAAGCGCGATCAGCGAAAGCGCGATGATCGCCAGAGCCGTCGGCAGGCCGATCAGCACGGCTGCGAGATGGGTGCGAAGGATGAAGCCGACCAGCGACGTGCCCACCAGGCCGGCGAGGCCGAGGCCGAGAAGCACCATCGACAGCGCGTTCACTTCAAGGCCGGTGATGTTTTCGAGGAAGGGGCGCAGATAGGTGGAAAGCGCGAACTGCCCCATGAAGGCGAGCGTGGTGGCGGCCATGCCGATGGCGAATATGCGATTGCCGAGCAGGCGATACATCTTGCCGACCGAGGCCTGTTCGCCGGCGGGCATTTTCGGCAGGACGGCAAGCTGCCAGACGATCGCAAGAAGGCCGATCGGAACGACGATGAAGAACGCGCCGCGCCAGCCGATCAGGCCGCCGAGAAAACTGCCGAGCGGCGCCGCGATCACCGAGGCGAAGGCCGTCCCGCCTTGCAGCATGGCGATCGCCCTGGGCAGGTCGGCGCCAGGCACGATACGGGCCAGGATGGCGGTGGACAAGGACCAGAAGCCGCCGATCGACACGCCGATCAGGGCCCGGCCGAGCATGAAGACGAGATAGTTCGGCGCGAAGGTGATCGCCAGGCCGGAGACCACGAGGATGGCCGTGTAGAGGACGATGACGGTGCGCCGGTCCAGCCGCGACAAGAGCGCGTTGCCGAACAGGCTGGTGAGGACTGCGAAGAAGCCCGAGACGGAGATCGCCTGACCGGCCTGCCCTTCGGAGATGGCGAGCTCATTGGCGATGGGCGTGAGCAGGCTGACCGGCATGAACTCCGACGCCACCAGCACGAAGGTGAGCAGCGACAGGCATGTCACCGCTCCCCAGGCGCTTGGTTTTTTCGCCTCCTGGGCTTTCACCAGTTGACTGTCGTAGGTCGTATCCATGTGCCGCGGCCCGCCGTCGGGCCCTCCAGTCATTTCGCTGGCGGCTATATAAATCACCGGCACTATCCGGATTAGCCGTTGCAATCTGCATGGACTTATCCATTCTTGATATGAATTGACCGAAGGCATGGATCGCTGCGGCTCGAGCGGGCGGCCAAAACGGAGCGTCGTCATGCAGCGCGAGGATCTGAAGGATCTGATGTGGTTCCTGACGGTGGCCAGGGAGCGCAGCTTCACCAGAGCGGCGGCCGAGCTCGGGACGTCGCAATCGACGCTCAGCCATACCATCAAGCAATTGGAGGCGCGGCTCGGCGTGCGGCTCTTGACTCGCACGACGCGGAGCGTGGCGCCGACGGAAGCGGGCGAGCGGCTCTACCAGTCGCTCGTGCCGCGGTTCGAAGGCATAGAGTCCGACCTCTCGAGCCTGGTGGCCTTCCGCGACAGGCCCGCCGGCACGGTGCGCATCACGCTGTCGGACCACGCGCTGCGGATGATCGTCTGGCCGAAGCTGCAGCCGGCGCTGCGCGACTATCCCGACCTGCGCGTCGAGCTCTACAGCGACAACGGCATGCGCAACATCGTCGAGGAACGCTTCGACGCCGGCGTGCGGCTGGGCGAGAGCGTCGACAAGGACATGATCGCGGTGCGCATCGGCCCCGACTGGCGGCTGGTGGCCGTGGCATCGCCGGACTATTTTTCGCGCCGCCCCGTACCGAAGACACCGCAGGATCTGGTCGCGCATGACTGCATCTGCCTGCGGCAGGCGACGTTCGGCGGGCTCTATGCCTGGGAGTTCGAGAAAAAGGGCCGCGAGCTCCGCGTCCGGGTGGAAGGCCAGCTCACTTTCAACACGACCCTTCCCATGGTCGACGCCGCGCTTGCCGGCTACGGCATCGCCTATGTCCCGGAGGACCTCGTCAGCCGGCACGTGGCCGAGGGCCGGCTGAGGCTCGTGCTCGACGACTGGAGCCTGCCCTTCCCGGGCTATCACCTCTACTACCCAAGCCGGCGACAGCTCTCGCCGGCGATGGCGGTGATCGTCGCGGCGCTTCGGCACCGAAGCTGAGGAGCCTGCGGTCAGCGCGGGAGCAACCGCGAGACTTTGAGGCGCGGTGCGAAGAAGCAGCGCAAATAGGGCTGGTTGGTTATGACGTAGTGGTTCTCGCAGATATGGTAGCGGCCGTCCGGCGATTCCTGCACGCGGTCCGGCGGAATGTTGAACCCATCGGGCACGTAAAGGTAGCCGCCGTCGGCCCTGGGCTGCACCGTGGACTCCGGTATGGGGCGGCAATCCGTACCGCCGCAACACTTGAAGTTGGTTACCGGGTCAACCTTGTTTTGGTACCAGTCATGGGCGTCGGCGCCTGTCGCGGCGGCAAGGCACATGGCTGTGACGACGATCTTTCGCATGCATTCCTCGACGAGGCGGAGGTGCTGCTCATTCAAGCGTCTTGTATATTAGCGTTCCGCCGGAAGCGCCATGCTTAGCAAAGTCCGGCAAACGGCCTTGTGGACAGCAAAAAGGTAAAGGCCGGGTCCTCAAACCGAGGTCCGGCCCTGCCCGCTAAACCAGCCTTTGTCCGCCATCGATATGAACCGTCTCGCCGGTCATGAATTCGTTCTGCATCAAATAGAGGTAGGCTGGCGCGATGTCGGCGGGTGTGGCGATTCTGCCCGCCGGGATGCGGGCGCCCATCTCACCGAAATAACCGGTCTTGGCCGCGCCGACGATCTCGTCCCACATCTCGGTGTCCACCCAGCCGGGCGAGACGATGTTGACCCGGGTCGGCGCAAGCTCCAGCGCCAGTGCACGGGCGAAGTAGGTGAAGGAGCCGGCGACCGCCGCGACCACCGAGCCGCCAGGGACCGGCGGGCGGTCCTTGTTGATGCCGGAGGTGAAGATCATCGAGCCGCCCTCGTTCAATTTGCGCGCGGCGTGCTTGGCAAGCATAACCGCGCCGATCAGCTTGCCGTCGACGAATTGGCGCACGAAATCCATGTCGGCCTCGCCGACCGGATAATTGGGCGGCGGCGTGCCGGCCGTCGCCACCAGATGATCGAAGGCGCCGGCTTGCTCGAACAGGCGGGCAACGTCCGTCTCGCTAGCCATGTTCGCGGAGATGCCGGTCACGCGCCCTGCCCCGCCCAGCCTCTTCTCGGCGGCCTTCAGCTTGTCGGCCGAACGGCCGACGATCACGACTTCCGCGCCGTTCTCCAGTGCAGCCGCCGCGACGCCGAAACCAATGCCGGAGCTGCCGCCGACGACAATGATCTTCTTTCCCGTGAGATTGGTCATGGGTCTTCTCCGTCTTCAGTTGTGGAATGGTTAGTTCAGGCGCGACCGGCATGGGCCGCTTCGATGTCGGCGAGGATGATCCTCTTCATCGAATACATGGCCTGCCGCGCCCGGTCGGCCTTGACGCGGTCGGGGTCGTTCATCAGGCGCAGCGCCGGTTCGGGAATGACCTGCCAGTAGACGCCGAACTTGTCCTTCAGCCAGCCGCAAGGCTGTTCCGAGCCGCCGCCGGCGGTCAGCGCGTTCCAGAAGTAGTCGGTCTCGGCCTGGTCCTCGGTCTCGATGTAGAGCGAAATCCGCTCGTTGAAGGGCGGCACGCCGCCGGCGTTGAGCGCGGTGAAACGCTGGCCTTCGAGCTCGAAGTCGAAGATCGCGTGCGGCTTATCGGTGAACTCGATGGTCTGCAGCGCCCGGCCGTTCTTGAAGACCGAGAGATAAAAATCACGCGCGGCTTCAGCATCGAGGTTGAACCAGAGGAAGGGATGAACGGTGGCCATATTGTCCTCGCAGGTTTGATCTTAAGTGAGCGTTGATCACAAATTCTGTGAGGATTTTTGGCTGGAAAAAGCTCGACGGACAAACCAAAGTTTGGCAAGTATTTGTTACCATAACTCACAAATGGCTTTGTCGTCATGGCCCGCAGACTGCCACCGCTCAACGCCTTGCCGGCCTTCGAGGCCGCTGCACGGCATTTGAATTTTTCAAGGGCCGCCGACGAACTCAACCTCACCCATGGCGCGATCAGCCGGGCGATAAAACATCTGGAGGACCAGCTCGGCGTGCAGCTGTTCGAGCGCGCGACGCGCTCGGTGCGGCTCACCCCGGTCGGCGAGCCTTATGCGGCTGCCGTGCGCGAGGCGCTCGACCAGTTGGCGCTGGCGACGCAAACAGCGACCTCGCGCCATTCCGGCTCGACGCTGAACGTCAGCACTTCGGACGGCTTCGCCGGAAAATGGCTGGTGCCGAGGCTATACCGTTTTCACCGCGCGCATGGCGACATCGACGTGCGCGTCTCGACCACCGGCAAGCTGACCAATTTCCGAGGCGACGGCATCGACGTCGCCATCCGCTATGGCGGCGGCCACTATCATGGGCTCACTTCCGAATTCCTCACCGGCGAGGAAGTGTTTCCCGTCTGCAGCCCGAAGCTTCTGAAGGGGCCGCATCCGCTCAGGACGCCGCAGGACCTCAAGCACCACACGCTGATCCGCGACGGCTACCGCATCGACTGGGCGGCGTGGCTGGCCAGCGCCGGCGTCGAAGGCGTCGACCCGAACAGCGGGCTCACCTTCGATTCCGCCACCTTCGCCGTGGAATCGGCGGTGCAGGGCGAAGGCGTGGTGCTCGGCCGGACCATGCTGGTATCGGCCGACCTTGCCACTGGCCGGCTGGTGCGGCCGTTCGACCATGCGCTGAAGGCGGTTTCCAGCTTCTATCTGGTCTATCCGCCGGAAGCGATCCGCCAGCGCAAGGTGAAGGCGTTTCGCGACTGGCTGTTTTCGGAGATCGAGCCGGCTGAAGTCACCGAGCGGAACTCAATGATCTTGATGCGATAAATGGCGTCCCCTATAGCGTTTGACGCGTTTTTTAGGGAACGTGGCGATCGTCGTTATATGATGCAGTCGCATCGTGAGGGCGCCCATGGCAAAGCGACCAGACAAACCAGGAAACCGCTCGCGCCGCGACCTGAAGGCGAAGCCAGGCGATGCCGCCATGCAGGAGGCCGCCGACAGGGTTTCAGACAAGGCTATTCCGGTCGTCGGCATCGGCGCTTCGGCGGGCGGCATCGAGGCCTTGAGCAGTTTCTTCGACGCGATGCCGGCCGACAGCGGCTGCGCGTTTGTCGTGGTGCTGCATCTCGACCCGAAACGGGAAAGCGAGATGGCCCGCATCCTGCGCGCTCATACCAAAATGCCGGTGGCGCAGGTTGAGGACGGCATGCAACTCCTGTCCGACCATGTCTACGTCATCGCCCCCGCTACCGAGATCAAACTGAACGGCGGCAGGCTGGAAGTTTCCCAACCGTCGGAGCCGCGCGGCCAGCGGCACCCGGTCGATGTCCTGTTTGCCTCGATTGCGACGGAGCAGCGCGAGCGCTCGGTCGCCATCGTGTTTTCGGGCACAGGAAGCAACGGCACCGAGGGCTTGAAAGAGATCAGGGCCGAGGGCGGCATGAGCCTGGTGCAGGCGCCGGAAACGGCAAAGTTCGACGGCATGCCGAGGAGCGCGATCGCCGCCGGTCTCGCCGACCATGTGCTGGCGCCGGAGAGGATGCCGGAAACCCTGCTCGCCTATATCCATCACGACTACGTCGCGGCCTCTGATCGGGCCGAGTCCGTCTCGCCGCTGGGCGAAGCGACGATCGATCAGGTCCTCGATATCGTGCGCTCCCGCGACGGGCACGATTTCGGCTACTACAGGCGCAACACGCTCAGACGGCGCATCCACCACCGCATGGGGCTGAGGAACATCGAGACGCTCGCCGACTACCTGAAAGAACTGCATGCCAATCCCGAGGAGGTGGCCACCCTTGTCGCGGACCTGATGATCAGCGTCACCGGGTTCTTCCGCGATCCCGAGGCATGGCGGGCGCTTGGCGAGCTGGTGATCGCGCCCCTCGTCGCCGAGCGCGAAAACGGCCGACCGGTACGGATCTGGGTACCCGCCTGCGCCACCGGGGAAGAGACCTATTCGATCGCCATGTTGATAACCGAGCACGCCGAAGCCGCCGGGAAACGCTTCGACGTCAAGGTTTTCGCCACGGATGCCCAGGAAGACAATCTGCGCAAGGCGCGCGACGGCATCTACCCGGCGGCCGCGCTGGCCGATTTCCCGCCGGAACGGGTCCGCCGCTTCTTCGAAAGGATCGACAGCTCTTTCCAGGTCAGCAAAGAACTTCGCGACATGGTGGTGTTCGCGCAGCATAATTTTTTGCGCGACCCGCCGTTCTCGCGGCTCGACATCGTCTCGTGCCGTAATTTCCTGATCTATCTCGTCCCGGAAGCACAGCAGCGTATCATCGCCCAATGTCATTTCGCCCTTCGTCCGGATGGGCATCTGTTTCTCGGCAATGCCGAGACGATCGGGCGGCATGACGACCTTTTCGAAACCGTATCGAAGAAATGGCGGATATACCGGCGGATCGGACCGACAAGGCACGACCTTGTCGACTATCGACCGCTGCGTGGTTCGCCCGCGACAGAAACGGCGGGCGAGCCACTGACCGCGCCACAGGAAGCAGGCTCGACACCGGTCGCCGACATAGCGCGCCGCGCCTTGCTGGAGCGCTATGCCCCGGCTTCCGTGCTTCTCGACCAGAGGGGGCGCGTGGTCTACTTCCATGGAACGACGCGCGACTTTCTGGAACAGCCGCCGGGCGAGCCCACCAGGGACCTTTTGGCGATGGCCCGCGATGGACTGAGCCTGAAGCTTCGCGGGGCGATACGCGACGCCACCAGAGGCGACAAGAGCGTTGTGGTTCATGGGCGCGTGCATCAGAGCGGATCGTCGCGAGACGTCACCATGACCGTGGTGCCGCTGCCAGCCTCGCCGCAGGGGAGTAAATTCATCCTGGTAAGTTTCGCCCCGGGGCTGCCGATTGCCAAACCGAAGCAACCCGCTCGCCGTAAGGATGCACGGGAGATCAAAGCAGGCGACCATGCGCTACAGGAAGAGCTCGCTTCGATGCGCACCGAGTTGCGCAACACGATCGAGCATCTGGAGACCGCCAATGAGGAGCTGAAGGCGTCGAACGAGGAAGCGACCTCGATGAACGAGGAACTTCAGTCCACCAATGAGGAGCTGGAGACTTCCAAGGAGGAGATGCAGTCCTTCAACGAGGAACTGAACACCGTCAACAGCCAGCTCCAGCACAAGATCGCGGAGCTGGAATGGAAGACAAACGACCTGAACAATCTGCTGGCGGGGTCGGAAACCGCGACACTGTTCCTGGACGACAAGCTCGCCATCAAGTGGTTCGCGCCGGCGACGAAGGAACTGTTCGATCTGGTGGCGTCCGACATCGGCCGGCCGATCGCCCACTTCGCGCGCAAATTCTCGGACGACAATCTCTTGCAGGATGCCGAGACGGTGCTGAAGAGGCTCATCACCATCGAGGCCGAGGTCCCGAGCGACGCTGGACGATGGTACCAGCGGCGCATGCTGCCCTACCGCACGCGCGACAACCGCATTGCCGGCGTCGTCGTCACTTTCAACGACATCACCGAGCGGCGGGCGGCCGCGATGGCGGTCAACGAGGCCAGAGTATACGCCGAGACCATTGTCGGGGCCGTGCGCCAGCCGCTCCTCGTCCTCGACGGCAAGTTGCGTATCCAGTCCGCCAATCCGGCCTTCTACGATCTGTTCAAGGTCACGGCGAAGGAAACCGTGGGCATCCTGCTTTACGACCTTGGCAACGGACAGTGGGACATTCCCATCCTGCGCACGCTTCTCGAAGAAGTCCTGGCGAAGAACCGGGAAGTCGCCGACTATGAGGTCGAACACGGCTTTGGTGATATCGGCCGGCGCCACATGCTGCTCAATGCCCGCAGGCTCGGTCAGGGCGGCGGCCGCGACGAACTGATCCTGCTCGCCATCGAGGACATCACCGAGCGCAAACGTGCCGAGGGCGTGGCTAAACAACACGCCGAGGACGTGGCAAAACAGCTTGCCTCGATCGTCGAATCCTCCGACGACGCGATCATCAGCAAAACCCTCGACGGCACCATAACCAGCTGGAACGAAGGCGCCCGGCGATTGTTCGGCTACGAACCCGAAGAGATCGTCGGCAAGTCCATCATGACGCTGGCGCCGCCGGATCGCCGCGAGGAGGAGGAGGATATTCTGGGCCGCCTCCAGCGAGGCGAGCATATCCACCATTACGAAACGCGTCGCCAGCGCAAGGATGGAAGCGTCGTCTGGGTTTCGCTGACCGTATCCCCGATAAAAGACGCAGCCGGCAAGACCATAGGTGCATCCACAATCGCGCGCGACATGACCGAGCGCCGCCGCGCCGACCAACACAAGAAGACGTTGATGGCCGAGCTCAACCACCGCGTCAAGAACACGATGGCGGTGATCCAGTCCATCGCCTCCCAGACGCTGAATCACGCGTCGTCGTTGGACGAAGCGCGCGAAGCATTCAGCTCTCGGCTGCTCAACCTTGCGAATGCGCACGACGTATTGACGCGCGAAAGCTGGCAGAGCGCCAATCTGGGCGACATCATTGCCGACACGGTCAAGCCGCATGGCGGCGGAGAAAACCGCTTCCGGATCGAAGGGCCAGACGTCCGGCTCACGCCAAGCGCGTCGCTGGCAATTTCCATGGCGCTGCACGAACTCAGCACCAACGCCGCCAAATATGGTGCGCTGTCGTCCAAAGACGGCCACGTGGTTATCGTTTGGCGGATCGAGGGCGCCGAGGGCGATCGCCGGCTCGTCCTGCACTGGGAAGAGACGGGCGGTCCTGAGGTTGAGAGACCGAAACGCAAGGGCTTTGGCTCGCGCCTGATCGAGCGCGCGCTGGCATCGGAACTTGGAGGCGACGT
The DNA here is from genome assembly GCF_033977215.1 of Mesorhizobium humile. Lineage (NCBI taxonomy): Bacteria > Pseudomonadati > Pseudomonadota > Alphaproteobacteria > Hyphomicrobiales > Phyllobacteriaceae > Mesorhizobium > Mesorhizobium humile. Next base: position 237,346 of record NZ_JAVIIV010000004.1, on the reverse strand, counting down.
GGGCGTTAATTACGCGTCCACCGGCCTTGTGTGCACGATCGTGGCACCCCTGCCTGCCGGGCACCAATTGCTTGGAGAGCGGGGTGAGGAAACCGAGCGCAAGGCGGATTCTGATCGTCGAGGATGAGTTCCTCGTCGCCATGCTGCTTGAGGACCTGCTGTCCGAAATGGGGCATCAAGTAGCCGGCACTTTTGCCCAAGTGGCCGAGGCCGTGAAGTTCGCCGAGCACGCGGATCTGGACTTTGCCATTCTCGACATAAACCTCGCAGGCGCGACATCCTTCCCGGTGGCCGAAATCCTGCGGCGGCGCGGCATCCCTTTCCTGTTTGCCAGCGGCTACGGTTCCCCTGGCCTGACCAGCGCGTTCGAAAACGAACTCACCCTGCGGAAGCCATACGAGCCCGCCGAACTGGAGCGGGCAATCGCGGAAGCATCCGCGCGGGTCGGCGATTGACCGGCATGACGGCATTGATTTGCGCGCCGAACGCATGAAATTGGCGCGTCAGCCTCTGCCGACACCCGCCGACTTGCGCCGGCACGCCGATTGCGCAATGCTGCGTAACCATGGCTGGCGAGTATCTGGACCACAAACTGGAATGCCCGTTTTGCGGCACCATCCGTTTGCAAATTCCAGCCGATGCTCAACCCGAAACGGCGATCCGTTGCGCCGAGTGCGGCAGATACCTCGGCACATGGGATGAGCTGCAAACCGATTTCGAGCTGCAAGGCGGCACGGACGGCGTATTCCGGCTGGATAAGGGGCGTATCCAGAAGCTCAATTCAAGCCGATGACCAGCCACCGTTGACGGGGCTCAGACGGGAAGACGCCAACAGGGCAACCGACGGCATGGGCGGGGGGCGTAGGGGAGCCGTCGGTTACCAGCACGAGGGGCCATGGAATCAGAAAAATGCGCAGGCCCTGGCGCGATAATGCCAGTTCTTTGCGTTCATGGGAACTGGTTTCCAGCTTAAAATTCAAACATCTATGGGAGAAAGCGCACGCTCGTGATGATCTTCGTGCGGTTCCCTGCGACGGGAACTACATCGGCCGTGCCGCGTCATAGAGACAGGCTCTTGTCGCGATCCTGGAGTGACACCGATGGTCAGGCTGCTTGTTGTCGTTGCATTGGCGCTCGCGCTTGCGTGCGGCGGGACGCTGGCAGCCAAGCTCGACGTCGCCGCCGTCAACCAGGCGCAATTCAGCGAAAGCGAGCCGAAAGGCGCCGATCCGATGCTGCTCAGGGCGCAGATCCTGCTCGACCGCGCCCGCTTCTCCCCCGGCCTGATCGACGGCCGCCTTTCCAACAGTTTTTCCAAGGCCGTCGCGGCCTTCCAGGCGGCGAACGGACTGCCCTCCGACGGCAAGCTCACGCGGGAGACCTGGGACAAGTTGGCGGCGACTTTCGCCGGTCCGGTGCTGACAAACTACCAGGTCACGGCCAAGGATGTGCGCGGGCCATTCACCAGGCGCATCCCCGCCCGCATGGAGCGGATGGCGGATCTGAAGCGGCTCGGCTATCGCAACGCGCGGGAAAAACTGGCGGAGCGCTTCCATGTCAGCGAACAATTGCTGAGGCTGCTCAATCCCAAAACCGGTTTCAGGAAGGCCGACACCACGCTGGTGGTGCCTGATGTCGGCCGCGGCCGTCCCCCCGCGGCCGTCGCCAGCGTCGAGGTCGACAAGGGCACCCGCCAGGTGCGCGCGCTCGATGCGTCAGGCAAAGCGCTCGCGGTCTATCCCGCCTCGATCGGCAGCGAGGAAAAGCCGGCGCCGAGCGGCGCGGCGGAGGTCAGGCGCGTGGTGCGCAATCCGACCTATCACTACAATCCGAAATTCGCCTTCAAGGGCGTCAAGAGCAAGCGGCCTTTCACCATCGCCAAGGGGCCGAACAATCCGGTGGGATCAGTCTGGATCGACCTCTCGATCGACAGCTATGGCATCCATGGCACGCCCGATCCCGGCAAGATCGGCACGACCTTTTCGCATGGCTGCATCCGGCTGACCAACTGGGACGCCGAAGACCTCGCCGCCATGGTCAAGCCGGGCACCAAAGTCGACTTCAAGGACGAGACGGCGCAGGACGGGCAGGCTCAGTAAGGCACCGTCAGGTCATGGTCTTGCATAGGGCGGCTGCATAAGCCCAATTTATTGTCATCCCTAATTTTTGAAGACGTTACACGGCCTTTCGCCGCCTGTAGCTTCGACCGCGGTTTTCTCAATACGGTCGGATTGGTGATTTGATGCAGACACATGCGCGGGTGGTGATCGTAGGCGGCGGCTGCGTCGGCGCGGGTATCCTTTATGGGCTGGCCAAGCGCGGCTGGACCGACGTGGCGCTGCTCGAGCGCACGCAGCTGACCGCCGGCTCGACCTGGCACGCAGCGGGGCTGATTCCGTCCTACGCCCGCAGCATCAATGTCGGGCGCATGATCAACAAGACGATCGAGATCTATGAAGGTCTCGAGGCCGAGACCGGGCAGCCGGTCGGCTGGCATAAATGCGGGCAGTTGCGCATCGCCAATTCGCGCGACCGGCTCGACGAATACAAGAGCTATATGAGCGTCGCCGAGGTGCAGGGCATGCGGGCGCAATTGCTGACGCCCGACGAAGCGCGAAAACTCTGGCCGCTGCTCGACAACAAAGAGATGCTTGGCGCGCTCTACCATCCCGATGACGGCCATATCGCGCCGGCCGACGTGACCAATGCAATGGCCAAGGGCGCGCGGGATCTTGGCGCAAAAGTCTATCTCAACACCGAGGTGACGGGCTTCAAGCGGACGCCGGGCGGCGAGTGGCTGGTGCAGACGAGCCAGGGCGACATCACCTGCGAGCATGTAATCTGCGCCACCGGTAATTACGCGCGCCAGACCGGCGCGCTGCTCGGCCTCGACATCCCGGCGATCCCGATCCTGCACCAGTACTGGATCACCGAAGCGGTGCCCGAGGTGGTGGAGCGCAAGCGCGCTGGCCGGCCCGAAATGCCGATCCTGCGCGACGAGGGTTTTGAGGGATATCTGCGCGAGGAAGGCGACGGGCTGATGTTCGGACCCTACGAACGCACCGAGCACCTCAAGTTGTTCGCCGAGGACGGCGTGCCCTCCTGGTTCGGCGCCGATCTGCTGGAAGAGGATTTCGAGGCGGTGTCGTGGAACTGGGAACAGGCACTGCAACTGGTCCCGGCGCTCGGGCGCGTCGGCATCAAGGCCAATGTGCGCGGCCCTTTCCAGATGACGGCGGACGAATTGCCTCTGATGGGGCCGGCCTGGGGATTGCCCAATGTGTGGCTGGCCGAAGGCGTGCCGGGCGGCATCCTGTGGGGCGGCACGATCGGCTATTACCTGTCGGAGCGGATCGTCGAGGGCGGCAACAGCCTCGATGTCTCCGACCTCGACCCGCGCCGCTTCGGCGACTACGCCAACAAGGCCTGGACACGCGAGAAGGTGCGCGAGGCCTGGGGCACGCATGCGGAGCAGAAATATCCCGGGCAGGACATGCCCGCCGGGCGACCGCAGAAGACCGCGCCGTCATACGACAGGTTGACCGAGCTGGGCGCCGTCTGGGGCGTGCTCAACGGCTGGGAGATGCCGAACTGGTTCGCGCGTGACGGCGTCGAGGCCAAGGACCAGTACAGCTGGCGCTGGACGCAGAAGGGGAACCTTGTCGGCGAGGAGGTGCTCGCCGTGCGCAATGCCGTCGGCCTGGTCGAGATGACGCCGATGACCAAGTTCGAGGTGTCGGGACCAGGCGCGACCGCCTGGCTGGACAGGATCATCGCCAACCGCCTTCCCGCGGTCGGCAAGGTGACGCTGGCGCATCAGCTCACGGCGAGCGGCGGCGTTCAGGCGGAATATATGGTGGCGCGTCTCAACGAGGACCTGTTCTACCTGATCTCGACGCCGCGCGCCGAGCGCTGGAATTTCGACGATCTTTCCAGACTGCTGCCGGCCGACGGCGGCGTATCCCTGAAGAACGTCACCAACGATCGCGGGTGTTTCACCGTCGTTGGCCCCAAGGCGCGCGAAGTGCTGCAGCCGCTGACCGAGATCGACCTTTCGAACGAGAGCTTCCCCTGGTTCGGCGTGAAGACCGGCAGCGTGGCTCTGGCCAGCGACGTGCGGCTGCTGCGCGTCAATTATGAAGGCGAGCTCGGCTGGGAGCTCTACCACCCCCTGCCCTATCAGCGGCAGTTGCTGGATGCGATCCTGAAGCAGGGCGAGAAGCACGGCATGCGGCTGGTCGGGCTGCACGCGCTGGAGTCGCTTCGGCTCGAAAAATCCTATCGTGCCATGTATCGCGACATGAACCCGGAGCTCAACGCGCTGGAGAGCGGGCTGGAGCGCTTCATCCGCCTCGACAAGGGCGACTTCGTCGGGCGCGACGCGGTTCTGAAATACAAGGAGCGCAACGACCAGCGCCGGTCGGTCACGCTCAGGATCGACACCGACGGCGCCAGCACGTTCGCCAATGAGGGGCTCTACAGCGACGGCAAACTGGTCGGCCGCATCACGTCCGGCGGCTATGGCTATGCGCTGGGGCATGACGTGGCGCTGGCGCTGCTGCCGGAGCGTTTTTCGAAACCCGGTACGAAGCTCGATGTCGCGATCCTCGGCGACTGGAAGGTCGCGGAGGTCGTGGCGGATTCGCCCTACGATCCGACCTCGGCCAGGGCGCGGATGTAAGACGGGCCCGCTTGAGGCCCCGTCGTCCATGCATTCCTTGATGGGAGCCGGGTATGCGCATCGATCGGATCAACGTCTATTCGGCACAACTGCCGGTCAAGAACGGCGTCTACCGCATGGCCAGCGCCGATGTCGAGGCGCTGGACTCGACGCTGGTCGAAATCGTCACCGATGACGGTTTCGCCGGCTGGGGCGAGACCTGCCCGATCGGCCCGGTCTACCAGCCGCATCATGCGCTCGGCGCCCGCGCCGCGATCGCCGAAATCGCGCCCGGCCTTATCGGCTTGGAGATCGCCTCAATCAGGCTGCTGGCGAAGCAGATGGACGAGCGGCTCAACGGCCACGGCTATGCCAAGGCCGCCTTCGACATGGCCTTCCTCGACCTGCTCGGCCAGAAGCTCGGCGTGCCGGTCTCGACGCTTCTGGGCGGCGCGCTGACCGACCGCGTGCCCACCTATTATTCGCTGATCGTCGGCCCGCCGGACGAGACGGCAAAAATCGCCGCCGACAAGGTGAAGGCCGGCTATCCGCGCCTGCAGGTGAAGATCGGCGGGCGCAATCTCGAAGAGGACGTGGCCGTCGTCCACAAGGTCTGGGAAGCGGTCGGCTACAGAGCGCGCATCGCCGTCGACGGCAACCGGGGCCTGACGGTCGCCGCCGCGATCCATCTCGACCGGCTCTGCCAGGAAGTCCCGTTCGTCTTCGAGCAGCCCTGCAACACGATGGACGAGATCGCGACGCTGAAGGGCCGCGTGACGCATCCGGTCTATCTCGACGAGAGCACCGAGGATCAGAACGCGGTGCTGCGGGCGATCTCGCTCGGCATTGCAGACGGTTTCGGCTTCAAGGTCACGCGCCTTGGCGGGCTCACCAAGATGACCACGGTGCGCGATCTTTGCGCCATCCGCTCGCTACCGCACAGCTGCGACGACGCCTGGGGCGGCGACATCATCGCGGCGGCCTGCGTGCATCTGGCTGCCACGGCGGAGCCGCGCCGCATGGAAGGTGCCTGGATCGCCCAGGAATATATCAAGGGGCATTTCGACCAGAAGCACCCGGTCGTCATCAAGCAAGGTCACATCGCCGTGCCGCAGCGGCCGGGGCTGGGCGTGAAACCGGAGCCCGGCATGTTCGGCAAGCCGGTGGCCATTTACGGGCCGTAACCCTTCGCGCGAGTCGCGCGATGGAGGCCTGGATTGCGCCGGTCGATCACTTCGAGAACGACGTGGATCGTTCCGCCCTGTCCTGCGTTCTTGTGACACGCAAGGAGGAACGGTGATGGACGACGATCGGACCGAGAAGATCAGGCAGCGCGCCTATGAGATCTTTCAACGCGAGGGCGGCATCCTCGGCAATCACGAACGGCATTGGCAGCAGGCCGAGATGGAGATCGACCGCGAGGCGGCGTTGCCGATGACGGCGGACGATGCGCTGCCCGAAACGCGCGAGATCGACAGCGCGGACGTGCTGACGGTGGAAGCGCTTGCCATGCGCACCGGCATCTCGGGCGACGAGGCGCAGGAACTGCTCGACAGGCTGGGCAACGACCGCGCGGCGATCGAGCAGGCGGCGCGTAATCTCAAGGCGAAACGGCGCAGCTGATCGCGGCTGCGTTCCAGGATCAGAACGACTGGCATGCCCCGGGCACTTCCTTGGCGGCTACGCGCGTGCGCTCCCAATCCGGGTTGACAGGACAATCATCGCGCCTTAGCTTCGCGTTAGTGGCCACTAACGCGAAATACTGGGCAGCACTCGGCGATCCGACACGGCGCACGATCTTTGAACTGCTGGTCAACCGACCCAGTTCGGTCAGCGGGCTGGCTAGTGCGTTGCCCGTGACGCGGCCGGCGGTCTCGCAGCACCTGAAGGTTCTCAAGGATGCCGGACTGGTGGCCGAAACGCGCTCGGGCAAGGAGCGCATCTACCGGATCGATCCGGATGGGCTCGCGGCGTTTCGCGCGGAGATCGACCAGTTCTGGATGAAGACGCTCGCCGCATACAAGCTGACCGTCGAGCAACCGACAAAGGACGAGACATGATCAAGCAACCGGCGCCTGCTCCCGTAAAACATTCGGTCGTCGTCGAGGCGCCGATCGCGCGCGCCTTCAAGGTGTTCACCGAGGATTTCGGCAGCTTCAAGCCGCGCGAGCACAATCTGCTTGCCGTCCCGATCGCGGAAACGATCTTCGAGCCGCGCGTCGGCGGCCACGTCTACGACCGCGGCGTCGACGGTAGCGAATGCCGCTTCGCCCGCGTGCTGGCCTACGAGCCGCCCAACCGGCTGCTTCTGAGCTGGGACATCAACCCGCGCTGGCAGATCGAGACCGACCTCGCCAGGACAAGCGAGTGGGAGGTCCGCTTCACCGCCGAGGCGGAAAACCGCACCCGGGTCGAAATCGAGCACCGCCATATCGAGCGCCACGGCCAGGGCTGGGAAAGCGTGCGCGGCGGGGTCGACAGCGACCAGGGCTGGCCGCTCTACCTGCAGCGGTTCCAGGCGCTTTTTCTCCGGGCGGGGTGACGGCAGCGCCGTGCTCGAGGGGTATGGCCCGCACGGCAGCGATCGAGGAGCGCAAAGAATGGAAGCCTATTGGTTGAGCACCCTCGGCGTGCTTGCGCTCTGTCTCCTGTCGGTGGCGCTGGCGGTCCATTCCGGCTCGTCCAAGGGATTTGCGGGCAAGCTTTCGGGACCGGTGATCCCGGCGGATGACGACAACCCGCTCTACAGGATCGACCGCGTCCACATGAACTCGGTCGAGGCGCTGGCCCCCTTTGTCGTGCCCGTGGTGCTGGCGATGATGGTCGGCGTCGGGCCGCTGACGCTGGCCGTGCTGGTCTGGGCGCACGTGGCGATACGCCTCGTCCACATGATCATCTACCTGCGCGGCGGGAACGCGGCCAAGGGGGGCAGCGTCAGGACGATCCTCTATGTCTCCGGAGCGCTGGTCACGCTTGTCCTCATCCTCGTGACAGGCTGGGCGGCGCTTCGCTGAGCAGCGCCCCGCTTTTCGCTCCGTCGCCGGAACCCGGAGCCCGAAAAGAGGTTCATCCCTGTACAACCACAGGAGATGCGCCATGGACCACACCAGCCACGTAAGACTGACCAACGCAGAGCTCACGCCCGACATCCTCGAAGGCGCCACCATCTACGGCCCGGATGACGAGAAGATCGGCTCGGTCGACCACCTGCACGGCAGCCAGGTCGTCATCGATGTCGGCGGCTTCCTCGGCATCGGCGCCAAGCCGGTGGCCGTCACCGCCAGCCAACTCGATTTCATGCGCGACGAGGACGGCGACGTGCATGCCGTCACAAGCTGGACGAAGGATCAACTCAAGGCGATGCCGGAGCATCGCGACTGACGAAGCTTCGCGATCGTGAGTGTTCAGAAGACCGGCCCGGCAATTTGCCGGGTCGTTTTTTGCGCTACGCGGCACATTTTGGCGCCTGACGAGCGTCAAAGCAGATTGCCTCCTGCGTCGCAAAATCTTGCGTCCGTGAGATTGTTCATGTCCGTGTCACAGGCCTCTATTGTACTTCACGGATCGAACCCTGGAGGAGGCAAGGCGATGCGGTGGAAAGCTGCGGCGGCATTTTCCCTGGCGGCAATGTCGACGAGCCTGGCGATTTGCGGCCAGGCGCTGGCCTGGGGCCAGGAGGGGCATGCGGTGATCGCCGAGATCGCGCAGCACAGGCTCAGCCAGAACGCCTATGACGTCATCGAGCAGCTTTTGCGCTCGCACCTGAAGCTCAAGCCGCCGGCCACCGTCTCGCTGGCCTCGGTGGCAAGCTGGGCCGACGACTATCGCGCCGACAATCACAAGGAGACGTCGAACTGGCATTTCATCGACATTCCGCTGGCCTCCAAACCCGGCGACGCGAGCGCCAGCGCCACCGCCTATGATCCGGCGCGCGACTGCAAGGACAATACGAGTTTCGGCTTCTGCCTGATGCGGGCGCTGCCGGCGCAGGAGAAGATCCTGGCCGATCCGGCAAAGAGCGACGAGGAGCGCTGGCAGGCGTTGGCCTTCGTCATCCATCTGGCCGGCGATCTGTCGCAGCCGCTGCATTGCGTCGAGCGCCTGGACGGCAGCCAGGGCGACCAGGGCGGCAACACGCTGACGGTGAGTTTCAACGTTTACCGGCCGAAGCCGGACGGCTCGACCTACCGCGACCTTACGACGTTCCACGCGGTGTGGGATTCAAGCCTCATCCTGTTCAAATACTACGACTGGGGCAAGGTCGCGCTCGACCTCGAAACCGATGTGATCCCGCATCTGCCCGCCATGCCGGTGGCCGACCAGACGCCGGAGAAATGGCTGACCGAATGCCATGAGAAAGCGGAAGACGCCTATCGCGCGCTGCCCAAGGGCACGACGATCAAGTCCGACAATCCGCACGCGGTGATCCTTGACCAGGCCTATTTCGACCAGTTCTCACCGGTGGCGGTCGAGCAGCTCGCGCTCGGCGGCCTGCACCTGGCCGCCGTGCTCAACGAGACGCTGGCGGCGGACAAGTAGGCGGAGCCGATGGGCCCCGGCCGACCGTGCGTCGATGATATCTTGCCGAAGCGATCCCGGCGGAGAAAAGCCCGCTCCGGCAAGCCGGAGCGGGAGAAAGTTTTCAAAGCGGCAAGCTTACTTTGCAGTCTTTGAGCAGCTTCAGCGCCTTTTCGGCATTGGCCTGGGACGTGTAGGCTTTCGTCCCGGCATCGGTCAATTTTCTTGCCGTCCGGCTTGGTGGAAACCACCGAGCATTTCTGTGTCGTGGCGTCTTGCCAGCCCCGCGGGCTGCATCCGCCCGCGCTCAACGGGGCGCCGGCGGGTGGGCAGGCGGACTTGGTCATCGGCGCACTGCCGCCATCAGACCGGCACAGAGCCCCACATTGACGGTGGCGGCAGCCGCGAGCGCGATCAGGACGAGATTGCCGCCGCCCGCGCCCAAAAGCAGCGCTCCGATCGAGGGCGCCGCCGCCTGGGCGATCAGGCTCGGCGTTGCGAGCTTGCCCATCAGCGCGGCGTATTGGTGTGGATCGAACAGCACCAGCGGCAGCGCGCCGCGCGCGATCGTATGGATGCCGTTGCCCGCGCCATAGAGGATCAACGCGAGAGCAACGAATGTCTGGCTCGCCAGGAGCAGCCAGATGCCGGCGGCAAGCAGCGATACGGATGTCAGCATTGTCCAGATCGGATGATGCCGGTTGCGGCCGATGAGCAGTTCCGCCACGCGCGCGCCGACCTGTGACGGGCCGACCAAGGCGCCGAGGCCGACGGCGGCTGCCAGGCCCACGCCGCGCAATTGCAGCAGCGTCAGCAGGTGGACGGAAAGCATCGAGGCGATGATCGCGGCCAATGTCTGGATCGAAGCCAGGAGAATGAAGCGTGCCCGCGTCCTGCCCGAAGCCGAGGCCTCGTTCGGCCTGTCTTTCATCGGCGCGGGCGCGGCGGCCGGGGGCGCCGGTATCATCCAGAGATGGAGCGGCAGGCAGATCGCCAGATGGATCGCGGCATAGGCAAGGCAGGCGATGCGCCAGCCGCCATGCTCGACAAGGAAGGCGCTGAGCGGCCAGCAGACGGTGCTGGCGAAGCCGCCGAACAGCGTCAGGTTGGTGATGGCGCCACGCGCGCCCTGTCCATAGAGCCGACCCAGCGTGGCGAAGCCGGCATCGTAGAGGCCGCTCGACATGCCCAGCCCCATGAGCAGCCAGGCAATCAGGTAAACGGGATAAGCGGTTGCCGTCGCCAGCAACAAATGCGCGGCCGCCAGCAGCAACGAGCTCGCGGCAAGCACCGGCCGGCCGCCATGGCGCTGGATCAGCCGCCCGGTGAAGGGAGACGCAAGTCCGGCAAGCAGGAGCCCGCAGGATAGGCCGGCAACGACGGAGGCGAGCGACCAGCCGGTATCCCTGGCAATCGGCGCGGCAAGCACGGCGGGCAGGTAGTAGGACGATCCCCAGGCGAGAATCTGCGTGATGCCGAGGGCGGAAACGAGGACATGGCGATTGCGCGCAGTCGAAACAGGCGCTTCGGCCTTCACGGATCGCTCAAAGCCCATTATCTGTCGAGCTCAAATGGGAGAACACATGCGTATCGCGGTGATCGACGAGGCAGAGGCAAAGGCCCAGATCGGCTCCCTCGCCGAGATATTGATGCAGAGCATCGAGGACGGGGCGCTTGTCGGCTTCGTCCTGCCGTTCAGCGCCGAACAGGCGCAGTCCTATTGGCAAGAGGTCTTCAGCTCCGTGGCGGAAGGAGAGCGCCTGCTCATCTGCGCCTATCTCGAGGACAAGCTGGTCGGCACCGTTCAGCTCTATCTGTCGCCGGAGCCGAATGCGCTGCACCGGGCGGAGGTCTACATGCTTCTCGTGCATCGAGATTTTCAACGGCAAGGCATCGGTTCCGCGCTCATGGCATCCGTCGAAGACGAGGCAAGGAAGAGAACGCGCTCCCTGCTCCTTCTCGACACCGCCGAAGGCGGAGCGAGCGAGCGGCTCTATCGGCGGATGAATTGGCGGGAAGTCGGCGTCGTGCCGCATCATTTCGTCGACCCGTTCGGCAAGCCAAGAGCCTCGATCTATTTCATGAAGCATCTAACGCCCTAGCCCTGTTTTCAGGTAGCTGGCGTGTAGACCTTCTCGCCATCCTCCTTGACGAATTCGCGCACCGGATTGTCGAGCAGCGGGAGCACCGCCTCCGACGGCCGGCAGAGTTTTGTGCCCTTCGGCGTCTCGACGATGGGTCGATTGATGAGGATCGGATGGGCGTGCATGAAATCGACCAGCTCGTCGTCGCTCCATTTCGGGTCGGCAAGGCCGAGCGCGGCGTAAGGCGTTCCCTTCTCCCGCAACAGTTCGCGCGGAGTTATGCCCATCGCGCCGATCAGTTCGAGCAGCCTTTCGCGGTCCGGCGGCGTCTTCAGATATTCGATCACGACGGGGTCTTCGCCGCTGGCGCGGATCATGGCGAGCGTGTTGCGGGAGGTGCCGCAGTCAGGGTTGTGATAGATGGTGACCGTCATGGCTCTGCTTTCGAAGGTTGCTGGATGATCCTGGGCCGCAGCAGCCAACCCATCAGCGCCAGCGCGATCAAGGCGCCGAGCAGTTCGGCGACGACGAAGCCGGGCAGATCGAGCGGCCTGATGCCGGAAAACGTGTTGGTCAGCGAACGCGCCAGGGCGACGGCCGGATTGGCGAAGGACGTCGAAGCGGTGAACCAGTAGGCGGCGGTAATGTAGAGGCCGACTAGCCAGGGCACGGCCTTGAGATCGAAGCGCAGTCCGGCAAGGATGGTGGCGACCAGCCCAAATGTCGCGACACCTTCGGAGAACCATTGTGCCGGCCCGGCGCGCATCTTCGTTGCGACCTCCAGCATCGGCAGGGCGAACATGAGATGCGCAGCGATCGTGCCGGCAATGCCGCCGGCGAGCTGCGCGACGAGATAGGCGGGAAGATCGCGGGCTGGCAGCGACCGGTTGAGGCAGAGCACCAGCGAAACGGCCGGATTGAAATGCGCGCCGGAGATCGGCCCGAGGATGGTGATCAACACCACCAGCATAGCGCCGGTTGCCAACGTGTTGCCAAGCAGCGCCAGCGCCGTGTCATGCGTCAGGGTCTCGGCCATGATACCGGAGCCGACGACTGTCGCCACCAGCAAGCCGGTGCCCAGCGCTTCAGCCACGAACCGGCGCGAGAGATCGAAGGCATTCATCGGCTGGCCTTCGGCCGGGCAACGGGTGCGGCGGTCATTGCCGGCTCCTCTCGCCCGGCCGGCAGCAAGGGGCGGCAAGCGCCGGTGCGCAGATTTCCGGGCGACCCGAGCAGCAATCCTCCATGAGGAAACGGATCAGCCCGGACAGCGCGTCGTATTCGGCGCTGTAGACGATCGAGCGGGCATCACGTCGCGCGGTCACGAGGCCGGCACGCTCCAGTTCCTTGAGGTGGAAGCTGACATTGGAAGGCGAGACCTCGACTTTTTCGGCGAGCGAACCGGCGGCAATACCTTCCGGTCCGGCAACGACCAGCAGGCGCAGCAGGCGCAGGCGCGTTTCCTGCGACAGCGCGCCAAAGGCGATCAGGGCTTGACGTTCATCCACGTTTCAATAATCCTTGAAATATTGAAATGAGGAATAGCCGACATGCTCTCTTCTGACAATCGGAAAAACGTCGCTCCGACGGATCCATCCGACCTGACCATCGGCGACCTGCTGATGGCACTGGCCGATCACAAGGACAGGCCGCTGGTGTTCCGCTATGACGGGCGGCCGGTAAAGCCGGGCTACCATGTCACCGAGGTGAAAGCGGGACAGTTCTCGGCGCTGGATTGCGAGGCGAATCCGGAATCATGGTCGGAAATCTTCGTCCAGCTATGGGACGTGGACGAAGGCGGGCCGGTCCACATGCCGGCCGGCAAGTTCGCAGCGATCATCCGCAAGGTGGCGGACCATGTCGCGCTCGATCAGGCTGCGAAGCTGACCTTCGAGGTCAGCGACGGCGTGCGCCCGATGGAACTGCACCGGGCAGCCCAGCCGAGCCTTGTCGGCGGGGCCGTCGAGGTCGAGCTGTCGCCACGACCGTCAAGCTGCAAGCCGCGTGACCGCTGGCTCAAGCAACAGGCGGCGGCAAGCCAGCCTTGCTGCGGCGCGAACCGCTGCTGTTGATCCTGCGACGGTCGCGCGGCGCTGCTAAAATCTGATCATGCCATTGGCCTGCAACAGGTAAAGGCCCACGAGAACGATGGCGATCAGCGCCACCCAAACAGCTGTCCTGCTCATTCGCAAATACCTGTTGATCCGGCAATGAACGCGCTCGGCCCGGTAGCGTTCCATGTGTATCGGGTTGCACGTCGCCTGGGGCAGGATCAAGTGACGAATTGGTGAGACGGCCGCGCGTCAGTCCTTCGGCGCGTTGCTGTAGAGCGCCACGCCGACGCGGTCGTTGCGCCGCCACCGCACCAAAGCGCGATAGACCATATCGTCGGCCGGAACCTCGAGCAGGAAGCGGTCCGGTATCTCCACATCGGCGCCGACGCGCAATTCGGCGCCCTGCTCGTGCTGGTTCCTGACCGAGCAGCCGATCCTGACGCCGGCGGCAATGATCGTGGCTTCCTTGAGCACGAATTCGCGCGCATGAAGACGACGCTCGGTCTCGGGATAGTCGGCCATATCCGGCGGGCTCCTCAGGCAAAGTCCTCCTTGCCACGAACCAGTATAATAGCCGCGAGGCGTTTCCGTTCCGTTAGCGATCACTGAAACGGCGAAGCTCGGCCTGGCCTGCTGCCGCCGGTCGGCAGGTGGGCGGTTCCCAGCGCTATTTCGTGCCAACAACGACCCCGCTGGCGTGCAGCACCCAGCGGCGGCCGTCGCCGCGGAACTCGGTGAGCGACATCGGCTCGATGTCGATCTTCCAGACCGAGGAAAGCGGCGCGCCCAACACATGCACGATGGCGGCGCGGATCGGCACGGGATGGGTGAGCGCGATGGTGTGGCCGCTCTCGGAGGCCAGGCGTTCCATCAGCGCGGCACCCCGCCGGGCGACGGCGGCAAGCGACTCACCGCCATGGGGTGCTGCGTCCACATCCGCGAACCAGACCGCCATGCCTTCCGGGTCCTCGGCCTGCACCTCCTCGAAGCTTAGGCCGGCCCAGCGTCCGAAATCCTGCTCGCCAAGCAGCGGCTCGACCGTCGCGTCAAGGCCGAGTGCCTCAGCGGTCTGCCGCGCGGCAAGCGCCGGGCTCGTCCAGACGCGGTCGGCGCGGCGCAGCGAAGCGGCCAGTGCGCCGGCGCGATCGAGAGCCCGCGGCTCCGGCGCCTCGTCGTTCGGAAAGCGACCCTTGCGCGTGGCCTGCGTCGCACCGCTTGCAATCATCGTCAGGCGGGCGAGCATCCCAAAACTCCGTGGTCCAGTGAAATTTCGGCCGCGCGAAGCCTGTTGGCCATTACATGTCGTTGACAGGCGAACGAAGTGCTGACAAGTGTTTTAGCGCTATACGGGATTGGAAGCCGGTGCGAGTCCGGCACGGTCGCGCCACTGTGATCGGCACCAGCCGAAAGTCAGGCCTTATTCCGCAGCATTTGTTCGATCAACGGGACGCAGTATCCCACGGGAGGTCAATATGTCCGACACCACCTTCGCCCCCAGCTACGGTCCGGTTGCTATTCCGGTCCGCGAGCTTCTGCCCTGGGCAATCTTCGCCGGCCTGATGCTGATGCTGATGATCTATTTCGTCGGCGCGGAAGAAGGCGCGACGTCGCTGATCCGCGGCACGGCGGTGCACGAATTCGTGCATGACGGCCGCCACCTGCTCGGCTTCCCCTGCCACTAAAGCGGTTCGGCATCGCTGAACCGTCCTAAGGTTTGGTCTAACGCAATTCCGGACGGAAAATCGCTATGCGTTTTTCGGTCGGATTGTTTGAAAGGCTGCTGACATGGTCGGAAAACTTTTGCTGCGCGGCATGCTTGTCGGGTTGGTCGCTGGGATTCTGGCGTTTGCCTTCGCGCGCGTCTATGGCGAGCCGCAGGTCGACAAGGCGATCGCCTTCGAGGAACAGCAGGCCCAGGCCGCCGGCGAAGCGCCGGAGCCTGAGATGGTCAGCCGCGCCACGCAGGCCGGCATCGGCCTTGCTACCGGCGTGCTGGTCTATGGCGCGGCGCTCGGCGGGCTGTTCTCGCTGGTCTTTGCCTATGCCTATGGCCGCCTGGGCTCGCTTGGGCCGCGCGGGACCTCGGCGCTACTGGCGCTGCTCGGCTTCCTGGCCGTGATCGTGGTGCCCAGCCTCAAATATCCGGCGAACCCGCCGGCCGTCGGCAACCCCGAGACCATCGCCTACCGCACGGAACTGTTCTTCATCATGATCGTGATCTCGATCGCGGCGATGGTGGCGGCGGCCGGGCTGGCGCAGCGGCTGTGGAACCGGCTCGGCGCCTGGAACGCTTCGATCGTGGCAGGGCTCGCCTTCCTGGTGGTCTTCGCTCTGGTGAAGGCAGCACTTCCCGACATCAATGAGGTGCCGGAGAGCTTCTCGGCGACGGTGCTGTGGCAGTTCCGCGTCGCCTCGCTCGGCATCCAGCTCGTGCTCTGGACCGTCGTCGGGCTCGGCTTCGGCGCGGTTGCCGAGCGCGTGGTCGCGGTGCGCGACCAGCGCGGCCCTGCCCGCCGCTACGCCTGAATTCCGATGCATCGGCCGCCACGGCTGTTTGCCCTGGCGGTTTTCCTTTTGACGATCTGGCAGTCGCTTCTGATCGCCATTCCGGCCGAGGCGCATAGCGGATCCTCGGCCCCGCCTCCTCCGGGCATCCAGATCCCCAGCCTCACGCATGGCCAGATGGCGGTGATCGCGCGCTACCGTGGTGAAATCATCGATCTTGCCCGGCGCCAGACCGTGACCGACCCGACCTTCCGGCGGCTCTACAATCACGGCAATTTGCAATACACCTACTGCCTCTGGGGCCTGATGCCGGGAAGCCTCGGCGACGAGGAAAGCCCCTTCAACGAATGCAGCCATGCCTATCTCGCCACCGCCAAGGCGCTGCTCACTTACATGGCGACGATGCCGGCGGCCACGCGTCAGGCCAAGGCGCTGATCTCAGACATCGATGCCGACATGGTGCGCGGCGGCGCGTCCTGGATCCTGTGCCAGTATAGCGGCGAGGCCTTCAGCACCGGCGCGGTCGTCGAGCCCAGATGGCGGGACATGTTCTTCCATCTGCCGAGCCTGGCCGTCGTCCTGGCCACGACCGCGGCGCTGATGACGGCTGCGTGGTCGATCTTCGGCGCGAGACGGGTACGCGCTGTTTAACCGACTCAGGCCGGCTGACCGCGTCGAGATACCAAGCGAAGTAACGCGGCTCGTTGTGCTGCGCAGATCGCGCCGGGCAGCGCGACTACTTCGAGCGCACCCCATAGGCGGCAAGGAACGCTTCGACCGAGGCATCGGCATGGCGCTCGAGGTCGGCTTTCGAGCGCGGGTTGCTTCCGGTGAACATGGCTTCGTTCATCGGGATCCAAAGCAGCATCCCAAAGAAATGGCTGGCCGCCAAACGGGGATCAGGGGTTTGCAACAGGCCTCGGCTGGTGAGCTTTTGAAAGCACGCCCCCACCGAGACAAGCATGCGCTCAAAGCCTTTGTCGTACCAGCTGCGGCCAAGCTGCGGCATCCGATCGGCATTGGCGATAATCAGACGCCGGAGCCTCAGCAACTCGTCGTTCATCAGCGTGGTGGTCAATCGCCGGGCAAGCTGCTGCAGGCCGCCCTCCAGGAACTTCGCCTCGGAAAGCAGCATCGTCACGGACTCGACAACGTCGTTGGTCTGGGAAGCGGTGGACTCCACAACTTCACTGAAAAGCGTCTCCTTGTCCTTGAAATGCTTGTAGACGGTCTGCTTGGAAGCGCCCGCCCTGGTGGCGATCTCCTCCATGCTGGTCCCATCGTAGCCCTTGGCGATGAACGCGGCGGTCGCCGCCTCGATGATCTCACGATCCTTGCGGGCCGATCTGGTCTCAACGGTAATTTCCATAGCGCCTCTCGATCGGTACTAGACGGTACCGTTCCCGCATGATAGTCATCGCCACAGTACTAGACTGACTAGTACCCGTCAATGAACTGGAGGTCCAACCCGATGACCCAGATGCTCTTCCTCAATCTGCCGGTGCGCAATCTGCAGGCAGCGACGACGTTTTATCTCGCGATCGGCGGCACGCTCAACCCGCAGTTCTCGAATGACCAGGCCAGCTCGATCATGTTCTCCGAATCGATCGGGGTCATGTTGCTGACGCACCAACACTACAGCCAGTTCACGGCCCGGCCGATCGGCGACGCCAAGCGCGAGAGCCAGATGCTGATCGCGCTGACCGTCGACAGCAAGGACGCGGTCAATGCGGTAATCGACAAAGGCGTTGCGGCCGGCGGCCGCGCCGATCCCAACCCGGTGCAGGATCTCGGTTTCATGTTCAACCGCCACATAGAAGATCCGGACGGCAATGTCTGGGAGTTCCTGTGGATGAACCCCGCAGCCATGCAATAGAGCGCTTGTAGCACCCCTATGCCGGAATGATGCCATGGAAGCGACGGGCACTCGTCCCGTCGCTGCCGTGGCCGGGCAATGCCTGCCATTGTCCTCGACCAACCTTGGCATCTCTGTATCCGCGCCCACGCCTGCGGCGTGCCGTCGCCAGTCCGACTAGCGCATCGCGGCGTGCTGGCGTAAGCATCGGCAATTGTCCGGCCTCCGGATTCGCAGCCGCCAGCAGCCATGTCCGCCCCCGAAGCCTTCGCCGTCACCGCCGCTATATGCAGCGCGCTGAGCTCCATGTTCCTGAGCGAGCTCAAGGGCCGCGTTCCCCTCCTCCAGCTTGCCCGCTGGCAGATGCTCGCAACCTTCGTGATGACCGGCTCGGTGTCGTTGGCGATCGGCGGCTGGCACACGATCGGACCGAGGGAGTTCTGGCTGCTTGCCGGATCGAGCTTCGCCGGCATCAGCATCGCCAGCACGACCTATTTCGCCACCATCTATTCGGTCGGCCCGCGCATCACGGCGCTGCTGTTCTCGCTCACCTCGCCTTTCGCGCTCGCGCTCGGCTATCTCGTGCTCGGTGAAACCATCAGCCGCTGGCAGGCGCTGGGCGTGGCGCTGGTGCTGGCCGGCATCGTGCTTGCCATCGGCATGCCGCGGCGCTTCCTCAAGCGCGGCGACCTGGCGCCGGCGATGCCGGTCGTCACCCCTTCCACCGTGCCGGTCAGCACCGCGCCCGGGCCGCCGCTCACCGGCCGCATGGGACCAGGCATCGCGCTCGGCGTCACGACGGCGCTCGGCCAGGCGATCGGCACCCTTCTGGCGCGGCCGGCCATGGCCGCCGGCGTCGAACCGTTCAGCGCAATGGCGCTGCGCTCGGGCCTCGCCGTGATCCTGTTCATCGCGCTCGCTGCAACGCCATTCGGCAGGGGCAAGCGGGAAGCCGTCCAGTTCGGTACGGTCGGGCTTGCGGTGCTTTCCGCCTTCGTCGGCACCTCGCTCGGCATGTCCTGCCTGATGGCCGCGCTGCGCACCGGCAATGTCGGGATCATCTCGACGCTGTCCTCGATGACGCCGGTGATCATCCTGCCGATGGTGTGGCTGCGCAGCGGTCAGCGGCCGACCGCAGCCGCCTGGGCCGGCGCCCTGCTCGCGATCGCCGGCACGGCGCTAATCAGCGCGAGATGAGCTGAGCCGTCACCATTTCGTAAATCCCGCGCCAGCATTCAAAAGAGCGCCTGTCTCAGCCGTGCGCGTGCTCGTGATGATGGCCCGCCGGCTCGGCCATCATGAAGGGCAGGTCCTCGCTGTCGGAACCAGCCGCCAGTTGCAGCCTGGCGCTGAATTCGTGCGGTTCGGCCGGAGCGACCAGGCTTTGCAGATAGTGATGGTCGCCGCCGACCGGAGACAGCACCAGCCGCTCGATGCCTCCCGGCCGCTCAATGGCAACGCCGGCCTGCAAGCCCTCGGCGTGACGCGACAGGCGCAGCCGCATGCGCTCGCCCTGCGGTGTGTCGACGATTTCGAGCAGCCCGCTGGCGAGCTTGCCGGACACCAGGAAAGGATCCGGCGCGTGATGGTGGCCGCCCTCCGCCTCCGGCTCGGCAAAGCGCACGGTGGCGACGTCGAGCGCGGGAATATGCGCGAAGAGCTCGGCCTTAAGCGAAGCGGCGATGTTGTTCGCAGCGGCAAGCAGCAGCCCGTCATTCACCGCGATCTCCACATCGACGTGCAGCTTGTGGCCGAGCCAGCGGGCCTTGGCGCCGACCACCCTTTCGATCCCGGCGACATGTTCGGCGGCGTGATGAACCTCATCGACAAGACCCGGCTCGACGCCGTCCAGCATGCGCGTCAGCACCGAGCGCGCCGATTGCCAGACGATGCCGAAGATGGCGACGGTGATCAAAAGGCCGACGATCGGGTCCGCCAGCGGATAGCCGAACCAGACACCGAGCGCGCCGGCAACGACGGCGAGGCTGGTGAGCCCGTCGGTGCGGGCGTGATAGCCGTCGGCGATCAAGGCTGCGCTGTTTATCTGACGGCCGACGCGGATGCGGAATACCGCCACCGCCTCATTACCGAGGAAGCCGATGATGCCGGCCGCGGCAAGCCAGCCCAGGAACTGGACCGGCTGCGGATTGAACAGGCGATTGATCGCCTCGTAACCGGCGACCAGCGCGCTGGCCAGGATAATGAGCACGATGACTATGCCGGCAAGGTCCTCGACCCGGCCAAGGCCGTAGGTAAAGGTTCTTGTCGGCTTGCGGCGCGCCAGCACGAAAGCGATCCAGAGCGGGATTGCCGTGGTGGCGTCGGCGACGTTGTGGATGGTGTCGGCGAGCAGCGCCACGCTGCTTGAAAAGACGACAACCGCGATCTGCAGCGCGGCCGTCATGGCCAGGATGACGAACGACCATTTGATCGCCCAGATGCCGCGCTCCGTCGTGGCGATCGTCGCATCGATCACGCCATGTGTATGCCCATGCGGTCCGTGATGGTCATGGCCGTGCCCGCCGTGGTCGTGCCCGCCGTGGTCGTATCTGTGAGGGCCGAAGCCGAACCAGTCCGGAATTTTTCTCCACATCGAATGCCTCACAGATATTTGGTGAGCTGCTTCAGCTCCTTGAGCGCGTCCCTGGTAGGCTCGCCGCCTTCGACAAGGCAATGTTCCATATGGTCGTGGATCAGTTCCCGCTTGGCGTTGCCGACGGCGCTTTCGACGGCGTGAAGCTGTTGCGCGAGGTCGAGGCAGGACCGGCCTTGCTCGAACATGGTGAGCACGGCCGCAAGATGGCCGTGCGCGCGCTTGAGCCGGGCGATGATATCGGGATGAGGGCTGTGTATTGTCATGCCATATCCTATCCTCCAGGGTAGGATATGGCAACGTGCAACCGAGCCCGGCCACTTCGCTTCCTTGATACGTCGCCCGCAATGGCAAGTGTCGGCCGGCTCACGCCGTCGGCAGCGTGGCCCCTGCTCTGTCGCTAGAGCAATTCCAGGAAAAGTGTAATCGGTCGGGCTCGGCGACTTCGCCGTAGCCTCCCGTCCGGAATTGCGTAAAAACAAAGAGATAGGGCGTTCACCGGTTCCGTGAAACGGTGAAACGCACTATCACGGGCGGCCTGACGGGCAGCGGGCAACGCCGGGGGGCAACGTGGCCTCCGGTACCCATGATGATACCGCTGACTGTGTCCGAGACGGCAAGCATGGATAGCTGATATGATCGGCGTTGCGGCTCGCGCTCTGTGGTTGGGGTTGTTCAATGTCGCTCGCTTACAGACCTGCTCGCGCCGATGACCTGGCCGCGACCGATGCGCTGGTGGTCGACAGCATCAACGAGCTTACCGTTCGGCACGGCTTTGGCCCGATGGCGGCGACGAGCCCTCCCAACTTCCAGCTGTTTTCGCTCGAGGACGACCCTGGCGGCCTGTGGGTGGCGGAAGCCGGCGGGGACATTGTGGGCTTCGCCTGGAGCTGGGCGTGCGGCGATATCTGGTTCCTCGCCCAGTTGTTCGTCGATCCTGGCCGACAAGGCCACGGCATCGGAAACACGCTGCTGGAACGGACTATGGAGCATGCCCGCAGATCAGGCGCAGCCCACAAGGCGCTTATCACGTTCACCTTCAATCGTGTGTCGCAGGGACTTTACATGCGGCACGGCTTGTTTCCCAAAACGCCGATCTACCTTCTCAGCGCCGCGCGCGAACGCGTGACCAAGGCATTGCCTCAGCCGCGATTGCGCGCCGTCGAAATGGACGGTAGCGCCGCGACGATGAAAAAACTGGTCGAGATCGACGTCCGCGCCCTGGGTGTCTCGCGAGAGAAACATCATCGCTACCTGCGCGCCGATCCTTCGACGACAGGCGTCTTCTTCCTCGCCGGCAGCGATGCTGTCGGCTACGGCTACCTCAGCGCGAGCGGGCATATCGGCCCCCTGGCGGTGACGCGGCCCGATATCCTTCGGGATGCCTTTGCAACGGCGTTGCTGGTAGCGGCGGATCGCTCGGCAGAAAAGGTATCGGCCTTCCTGCCGGGCACATGCCAGAGCGCGCTCGGCCTTGCGGTCGATCAAGGCATGCGCATCACCTTCCCGATGCTGTTGATGGCATCGCCCGGCTTTGGCGACTGGACGCAATATCTGCCGCGAAATCCCGGCTTCATGTGATCGGCCGCCCGCGACTGTAGGCAGTCGGCGGCAACCAAATGCTTGTTTTGCCGTTTATTTCAGCGGCTGCCGGCACTCGGCGTGGCGCCAGCCGGCTCCGTCGGATGAGATGCCGCACGGAGCGGAAAGGAGCCCGAGATGACACGGCCGGCAGTGGAGATAGGCGACAGGGTGGCTGTCATCGCCACGGTGGTCAAACGCACCGGCGACCGCGTGACGCTGAGGCTCGACGGCGACAGCCATAAATATTCGATGGTCGAGCCCAATGCCAAGGCGGGTGACAAGCTCAGACTCGAGGGTGACGTCGTGCATATCGATGAGGATCTCGGACGCACGACCGTGCAGGTGCTGGGACGGGTGACCGTCGACACCAAGTCGGTCGAGATGGTGACGCGGCGTTGTGACCTCGATCATATCGGCTCTAACGTGCCTGGCCACCCTCGCCCGCGCACCCCGCCGACACCGCATGGGTAAACAGGGATATCGGCCCTTCCCCTCGCGCCCTTCGCGTTCTGGCAAATTCAAGCGCCTAATGGCGCTTGAAATATTGCACTTCGCGTTCGTGCTTTTCCGCAGCTTCGCGCGACTTGAAGGTGCCCAGATTGCGGCGCTTGCCGGTTCTCGGATCGGTTTTGCGCGAATAGAGCCTGTATTCGCCGGATTTCAGCTTA
Organism: Mesorhizobium humile; assembly: GCF_033977215.1. Classification (NCBI taxonomy): domain Bacteria; kingdom Pseudomonadati; phylum Pseudomonadota; class Alphaproteobacteria; order Hyphomicrobiales; family Phyllobacteriaceae; genus Mesorhizobium; species Mesorhizobium humile. The sequence goes on along the minus strand of NZ_JAVIIV010000004.1, from coordinate 214,825 downwards.
CGGATCATGGCGATCTCCTTGTGAACCATGTGAATCATGAACCTAACCCGCCTGGGCCGTCGCGGTTCCAGGCGAGCCATCCCGTCCGCTTGCGGGCCGGCCGCAAAAAAGCGCCGCTCTCGGTGAACCATTTCACGGACGCAAACGACCCAATGTCGGAATCGACACCGTAACGACACGATTAAGTCGGATTATTTGTATTCAAATGACTTTAGCGACGTTATGCGGATGTCGCTGGAGTGCCGGATCTGAGGAGGGTGAGATGGTTACGGCGAAGCTTCACGGCGTTGAACTCGTCAGGGGCCAGAAGTGGACGGTGCGCGTTACCGCCTACGGCACGACGCTCATCTTTCCATTCGAAGCCGAGCAATATGCGCGCTCCTATGCCGATGGCCAGGCCTTCCGCCTCGGCGTCGAGGTGGTCGAGTTGAAGGATTGCGCCTGAGAGGCCGAGCCATCGACAGCTCAATGGCCTGACGACCCAAGCATCCATATATAAGCGGCATGTCTATCCTTGATGCGGCAAAGCGGCGGGCGCGCAAGATCAAGCGCGATGTGGTTGCGCTCTGGATTGCAGCCCGCGATCCGCGTGTGCCCTGGTATGCAAAAGCCGCCGCGGGCGCCGTCGCTGCCTATGCGCTGAGCCCCATCGATCTTATCCCGGATTTCATCCCGATCATCGGCTACCTGGACGACCTGCTGATCGTGCCTGTCGGCATCATGCTCGCGGTCAAGTTGGTCCCCTCCGATCTGATGCAGGAATTCCGCGAAGAGGCCATGCGGCGCGAGAAGCCGGTGAGCAAGGCCGGGCTCGCCTTCATCATCACGCTTTGGGTGCTGGCGGCGCTGGCGCTCGCCCGGCTGTTCTGGCCCAAGGCTTAGATGCTTCAGCCAGCGTGGCCTCGCATATCTGAGGAGCACATCAATAGATATGCACCTCTAAATTAGCGTCCACTTGTATTTGTTGCAAATCAGGATCATGCTCGTCGAGCGCGTGAAACGACATGCGCAATGGGTGGGGTCAACAAGGGATCAGGCGTGATGGAGTTCGCAGTCTGCTACGACCACAGCGGGTTCGACCTTGCGCGGTCGAGCTTTCTCGATGTCACGGCGTTCTTTGCGCTGATGGCGCCATGGGCGATCGCGCGGCTGGTCGAAATATCGCGCGAGGATACCGGGCTGAAGGCGGCCTGAGGCTGAAAGCAGCAAGGGTTCAGCCATCGCGGACGACCTTTCGGATCGACATGTCGCCGAGCAACGCCGAACAGTCGATCTCCTCCTGAAAGTGAGCCTGCGGATCGAGCACCAGCCACGAAGCGTGGGTGCGAAGCTGCTTCAGCCTGGCATTCTTTTGCACGCGTGCCAGACGCTCGGCCTCGGTAACCTGAGAAGGCCTTTCGGCCTTGTGTCGGTCAAGTATCCTCGACATAGCGGCGGAAAACGCGCTTGCCCTGCCTTTCGTTCCGTCGAAAGTGAAGGATCGGATGCTCCATAATAACGCGCCCCCTGTTTGAGGTGACGCGCCAGGATTTTTGCGCGCTACAATGCCCGTACCGCACGCGTATTTGTTTAATTTGCGCCGTCTCTCAAGCAGCATCGAGCGACGGCCAACCGAATCGGCGGTTGGGGTAGCCCGGCTTGCCTTGGCGGTAAAAGAGTACGGCTCTTTGACAGACAAGCCGGGCTAAAGCGCCGGCCATTGGGTTTCCTTGGGGGGAGAGCCGGCGCAGGGATAACGTGTCCGTTTCCCGTTGCGCCCGCAATTGTCGCTGAGGTCCTATGCGCCGGCGCAATGGTCCGACCGGCTGGAAGCGTGATGCCGCAGTTCCGGACGGAAGGCTACGGCGAAGACGCCGAACCTATCCGCTCATACTTTTCCTGGAATTGCTCTACGCCCGGCCGTTCAAGCCTGCGTTAGACGGCTGCCTTTTTGAAGCGCTCTTTTGACGAAAAGCTCGGCGTGCTGCGCCCATTCCGCTTCCCCAACGTCGTTGTCGCGAACGGACTGCCTGAAAGCTTCCCGCAGAGCCTCGAGCTCAAAAACCGACAGCCGCTGGTTTCTTTTTTGCTTTTTTGTGCCGGCGTCCATAACGTTGCCAAGAACCGGGTGAAGCTCATCATGCATACCCATGTATATGCGGTGGCTGTTCGACCCATCAACATCCTGGTCCTGACTTCTTTTGGGGGCAAATTTTGCCGCCGCGTCCGCGTCTTCTGCCGGGCCTGACCTGCCGATGCGAACAGGGTTTGCAAGCCGTCCATCCGGCAGGTCCGCCGCTATATGTCTGCACCGACAACGGCCGATAAGAACACCGTCTCGGGCCGAGGCATCGGCGGCGTGGCGCTGTATTGCAAGTTATACGTCTTTTGGTATGGACCCGGAGCTCGATTGGTGGTTGTGTTGGCATCGCAAAAACCATTTGTAATTTCAGGTGGCAGCCGGCCCGCGTCTTCTCCGCCAAGAGGAATGACGCGGGCTTTTGCCGCTCGGGAGCGCCACCCTCGCCGCTTGCGAAGCCAAGCGCCTGCCCGTTGGCGAGCGCGCAAGCCGCCCGCCATTAACCTTCCCCCATCGGCACGGACCAAGGTCGGTGTCGCAATTGCCTTCCCTCGCCTATAATCTTGCAAGCGGGTGGGTGAACAGGGCCGATGTTCGGGAGATATTTGAAGCGACTTGCGCGAATCTGGAGCAGGCTTTCGCTGGCCTGGCAGTTCGTGATCGCGGGTGGCATCGGCCTTCTGGCCGTGATGCTCGTGGTTGGACTGTGGGTCACGTCGCAGATCCGTGACGGCGTCATGCACAATGCCGCCGCGACCACCGCGCTCTATGTCGACAGCGTGATCGCGCCGCTGCTGCCTGACATGCGCAAGAGCCAGGAGCTCGACGACACCGTCAAGCGGGCGCTGGACGAGACGCTCGGCCAAGGTGCGCTTGGGAAAAGGCTGGTGTCGTTCAAGCTGTGGCGGCGCGACGGCACGATCCTCTATTCGAAGGATGCCAGCCTCATCGGCAGGCAGATCACGCCCAACGCGAATCTCATCGCCGCTTTCGCGGGCAATGTCATGGTCAAATACAACAGGCTCGAGGACCAGGAAGACGACAAGGAGCGGTCGATGGGCGCCCCGCTGCTGGAAATCTACAACCCGGTGCGCGAGCCTTGGTCAGGCGAGGTCGTGGCGGTGACCGAGTTCTACGAATTGTCCGGCGACTTCGAGGAATCGCTCCACTCGGCGCTGTGGTGGAGCTGGCTGGTGGTGGCGGCCGCCACGGCGGCGGCGCTGGCGCTGCTCTCCGGCATCGTTTTCCGCGGCAGCCGCACCATCGTCACGCAGCAGGCAGCGCTCGAGGCCAAGGTTTCCGAATTGCAGGCCGCGCTGGCGCAGAACTCGTCGCTGCGCCAGCGCGTGCAGCGCGCCTCGCGCCGCGCTACCGCCATCAACGAGCGGTATCTGCGGCGTATCGGCGCCGACCTGCATGACGGACCGGCGCAGCTGGTAGCGCTCGCCGCGCTCAGGATGGACAGCCCGGTGCTGGTCGATCCGGCCACGTCGAGCACGCTGCGCGAGGCGGAAATCGCCGGCATACACAAGACGCTCGGCGAAGCAATGCGCGAGATACGCGGCATCTGCAACGGGCTGGTGCTGCCGCAGATCGAGACGCAGGCCGTGACCGACATCCTGCGGCTGGCGGTGAGCGAGCATGAGCGCCGCACCAGCACCAATGTGTTGCTAACTCTGCCTGAGCGCTTGCCGGAACTCGGCACCTCGGAAAAGATCAGCATCTACCGCTTCGTGCAGGAAGGCCTGAACAACGCCTACCGCCACGGCAAGGGCAAGGGCCAGCAGGTCAAGGCCACGACGAAGGGCGGCAAACTCCTGGTCGAGGTGCTGGACACCGGCCCCGGCTTCGACCCGGCCAGAAGCGAGGGCCTTGGGCTTGCGGGCCTCAGGGAACGCATCGAAAGCATCGGCGGACAGTTCGAGACGCTGTCCGGTCCGGGAGGAACAAGACTGGTGATCAGCTTGTCTGTCGAGGAGCAACCGTGAGCACATCCATCCGCATTGCAATAGTCGACGACCACCCCCTGTTTCGCGAGGGCGTGGCGCGCAGCCTCAGCGAGATCGGCGGCTTCGAACTTGTCGGGGAAGGCGCCAGCGCCGAGGACGCCGAAAGGCTGGCGCGCGCCAGTACGCCCGATATTCTCCTGCTCGACATCAGCATGCCGGGCGGCGGCCTCAACGCACTCGCTGGCATCCTTTCAGCGATGCCCGAGCAGAAGATCGTCATGCTGACGGTTTCGGAGACCAATGCCGACGTCGCCCAGGCGCTGAAGGCCGGCGCACGCGGCTATGTGCTGAAAGGCGTCGGCTCCAAGGCGTTGGCCGAGATCCTGCGCGACGTCGCGAACGGCCAGAGCTACGTATCGCCGAGCCTCTCGGCCAGGCTGCTTTCCGACCTTTTGCAGCCCACCGGAAGCAAGCCCGACCCGCTCAGCCAACTCACTGGACGCGAGGCCGAGATCCTGAAACTGGTGGCGGAGGGGCTGAGCAACAAGGAGGTGGCCGCCCGGCTGTCGCTGCAGGAGAAGACGGTCAAGCATCACATGACCAGGGTGCTGGCCAAGCTCAACGTGCGCAACCGCACCGAGGCGGCGCTGCTGATGCACGAGGCGAGGGAAAGGAATTGAGGGGAACTGGGGAATTGGGGAATTGGGGAACTGAAGAATTGAGGAACTGAGGAACGAGGTTCATTCTTCAATTCCCCAGTTCGTCAGTTCCCCAGTTCTGATCCCTTCACAGATTCAGCAGGCGCGACAGATCCTCCTCCGTCGCCTGCCGCTCGATGATGGTGCGGCCTTGCGCGTCCGTCATCTCGAAACGGCCGTTCTGGACTTGCTCCTTCATGCCGTTGCGATGAACGACGGTGATCTTGTCGCCATCGATGGACAACGTGTCGCCGGTCGCGGCGTTGGTGTAGCTGTTCTTGCCGCCGGGATCGGTATTGCCCTTGCCGCTGTTGTTGCCCGGCCCGGCATTAGGGTTGCCGCCGCCGGCATTGCTGTTGCCGGAATTGCCGCCGGCATTGCTGTTTCCACTGTTGCCGCCATTGCCGGAATTCGAGCCGCCGGCGGAACCCGAATTGCCGCCACTGCCGTTGCCGCCGCTGTTGCCGTTGCCGGCATCGGCCGTGGCGGCGGCAATCCTCGGCGCGCCATCAAAGGTGACGTGCCATGGCGCAAAGGTCAGCGCCAGCGCGCCAAGCACACGCAGCCCGAGCCAAGCAAGCCTGCTGAAGGGGCGGTTTCGCATATCTTCTCTACATTCCGATTCCACCTCGGCATGGCCGAAGTTCCGCTCACGGCGCAGCCAAGGCGGAACCGTTGTCCTGACCCGGGCAGGAATTCACATCCGACGGGGCGACGAAAGCGGCCCACGACCCCTGCCCCGGCCCGTCGGACCATTTCCGGCGCCATCGCTGACCAATGTCGCAGCGGCTAAGCTTTGCCGCGCAAAAAATTACCCCCGCACGAAGGCGGGGGTAAGGTGAGTAGCCAGGTTCTACCGCAAGACGATCAGGACCGTAGAGACGAAGCAAAAGGTGGCAACCTGATTTTGCAGCGCTGACCTTCGGTCCCTTAAGATCTAATCCGGATAAAACCTCGCTCTCACAAACTCTGTCTCACAAATTCTTCAGGCGATTGAGATCGACCATGGTAGCCATGCGGTCGACGATGGTGCGTCCGTACTTGTCTTCCATCCTGAACCGGCCGTTCTCGATCGTCTCCTTCATTCCATTGCGGTGCGTGACCTGGATGCTGTTGCTGGTGGCCTCGACCTTGTCGCCGGTAGCGGCGTTCACATGGCTATCGACATCCCCGGTACTTGTCGCACTGGCGCCGCTCGCGCCGTTGTTGCTCTTGCTATTGTTGCCGTTGCCGCTATTGCCGTTACCGCTGTTGCCATTTCCGCCGTTGCCGGCGCTATTCCCGCCACCGCTCCCGCTGTTGCCGCCGCCGTTCCCGTTTCCACCACCACCGCCGCCATTACCACCGCCACCGCCGCCTTTGCCGGCATAGGCCTTAGTCACAACGAGACCATCGATGGAGAGACTGAAAGGCGTGACGACAAGCGCCAACGCAACCAGCGCCGGCAAGACTAGCCTGCAGCCCACGCGCGATGCGCGCATTCCGTTCTCCCCATGCCAGCCCTTCAGCCCGTCGGCCGAACTACCCCACCGGCAATGTCGCATGATAAGCATCCCCAATCAGCAAGGCATAAGGAAGTGGCCCACGACCCTTGTCTTGTCCACTCGGACCTATTGCAATTCTGTTATAGGACCTAAGTCTTATTTCAACCACCGGATGCGGTCGGACGTTGCCACCGCAGCGGTGTTTTTCCAAAGCCGACCAATCCCTTAGCGACCACGGCATTGCGAGGCCTCGAGGAAACGGCGAAACACCGCACCTCTTGTTTTCAAGCAGTTCCGGACGGAAGGCCACGGCAAGGCGCCGGGCCTGACCGTTCGCCAATTTCCTGGAACCACCGGGTTCGGAAGATGGATTCAGGCCGGCAAAGCCACCGGCCGCCGTGCCGCAACCGCCGTGCCGAAGGCGGCGGCAATGACTGCGGCGATGCCTGTGCACTGCACAAGGTTGAGCTTCTCATGCAGGAACAAGAAGCCGGTCAGCGCGCCGCCCGCCGGCTCCAGGCATACCAGCATGCCGTAGACCTTGGCCGGCATGCGGGCCAGCACCAGCATTTCCAGATAGAAGGGCAGAGCGCTTGAAAACAGGCCGACCACGGCGGCGCCCGCCATAATGTGCGGGTCGGCGAGATAGGGCTGAGCGGCGCTGAAGCCGAAAGGCAGCGCCAGCACCGCGGCGATCGCCATGCCATAGGCGGAGGTGCGCACGCCGAGCTCGGCGCCGGCCTTCTGCGCGAAGATGATGTAGAGCCCCCAGCAGGCGCCCGCCGCCAGCGCGAGCGCCACGCCTATCGGATCGAGCCCGCGACTGATGCCGGCAAAAGGCGACAAAAGCACGATGCCGACGACGGCCAGCGCCACCCAGACAAGGTCGAGCAGGCGCCTGGAACCGAGCGTGGCGACGAACAGCGGCCCGGTGAACTCGAGCGCCACGCAAACGCCGAGCGGAATGCGCTGGAGCGCGGCATAGAACAACATGTTCATGGCGCAGACGGTGATGCCGTAGGCGGCGAGCCAGGGTAGGTTCCGGCGCGACGGCAGCACCTTCCAGGGCCTCAGCGCCGCCGCCAGCATCAGCGCGCCGATGGCGAGCCTCAGCATGGTCGTGCCTTCCGGGCCTAGAACCGGGAACAGCCCCTTGGCAAAGGCGGCGCCGACCTGCACGGAGAGCATTGCGCCGAGCAGGCCAAGCACCGGCATGGCGCCGACAGGGGTCTCCGGTTTTGCAATTGGCGTCGACGTCACTTTCTCTCCATCCCCTTGCCCGCGTGTCGCGGGAGATAAAGCCTGGCGGTCGCGCTGTCGTGAGGCACGAGCGGACGGATAGTGGGACAAGGCATCCGTCCGCTGCAGCGCACAAAGCTTTGAAATTCAAGATTCTTTTCGCGGATCCTCGAATAGATTTGCGAGGTACAAAGCCGACAGTTTTGATATTTCCAACGCTCTCGCTCTGGTTGCCGACCAATTTATCAACACCATCAGCGATAAGTGCTTTTCAAAAAATCAGACCAACTGCCCATAAACATATGGGACCATTGGGCATCTCAGCGAATATTTTCACCTGGCAAATATTATCCCCGCCTCCATCCATCACATATTTATTTCAAAGCCATAAGCATTTTGTGTTGCGCTGCAATATGGACCGCGAGAAACCCTTGACGGTTATGCAGTGAAGGATGCCGTTACGTTGACCCCGATGGGCATTCCGCTGAGCCGCAGCGACAGCGTCCCGCACGATGCGCAGCGGAAGCCGCCGATGGCGAACGCGCGCGACATACAGTTGGACGCATTGCGGGCCATTGCTGTGACGCTGGTGCTCTACTCGCATCTCCTCGCCGCCGGCGGCTCGTCCTTCGTCGGCCATCTCGGGGTCAGGCTGTTCTTCGTACTCTCCGGCTTCCTGATCACCCGGCTTTTGCTGGAGGCGCGCGATGCCTCCCTGTTCGAGGTCGGGCCGGCGCTGCGTTCCTTCTATGCCAGACGCATGATCCGGATATTCCCGCCCTATTTCGCGGTGCTGGGGCTCGTGTGGCTCGCCTCGGAGCAATCCAGGCCCTCGCTCGCCTGGCACGCGCTCTACCTCTCGAATTTCTGGTATGCGCGGCATAATGACTGGACGCCCTGGCTGCTCTGCCATTTCTGGAGCCTGAGCATCGAGGAGCAGTTCTACCTGGTCTGGCCGCTGATCGTGCTTCTGGCGCCGCGCAAGCGCCTCGAGGCGATCACCATCGCCGTCATCGCCTTCTCGCTCGCCTACCGGTTCTACTGGCCGATCGCCGCCAACCCAGCGCTCGCTCGCGACCTGCTGCCGCCGGCCTCGATGGATGCGCTTGGCTGCGGCGCGCTGCTTGCCGTCCGCCGCGCCAGGGGCGCGGATGCGCCGAAGTGGATGCGGCTCGGCTGGCCGGTCTTGGCCGCGATGTTCCTGTTCGTCGTCTGGTCCGATCCTGGGCCAGCGAATTCCGCCTGGGAGTGGCCACGCTGGACGCTGGTGCAGGTGCTGCCGCTGGTACCGATGCTGGCTATCGTCGCCGCGTGCTCGAACGGCCTGCGCGGCCCGCTGGGCCGGCTGGCCGAGTTCCCCCCGCTGCTAGCGCTTGGCCGCATCAGCTACGGCGTATACCTCTATCATTCGATCCTTCTCGCCTTGACCGTCAGGGCACAGTCATGGATCCCGGTCGACGTCTCGGAGCAGGGGCCGGGGCGGTTCATTGTCGCGGGCACCGCCACGCTGGTCGTCGCCTCGCTCTCCTGGGTGTTCTTCGAAAAGCCACTCAACGGTCTCAAGCGCTATTTTCCCTATGTCGCGCCCTCGCGTCGGCGCGGCGCGAGCGAGACGCGCGGGTTCGGCACCGCCCCGGCACTCGACCTGCGGCCGACGGACCGGGGCCGACCATGACCGCAGCGCCCCTCATCTCCGTGCTTTTGCCGGTCTACAATGCCGAGCCCTACGTGGCCGCCGCGATGCAGTCGATCCTGCGGCAGGACTACGACCGGATCGAACTTATCGCCATCGACGACGGATCGACCGACAGGTCGCTGGAGATCCTCGAACGTTGCCGCAGGGACGACAGCCGCGTTTCCATCATCTCACGCGAGAACCGCGGCCTCGTCGCCAGCCTCAACGAGGGACTGGCGGTCGCGCAGGGCGAGCTCGTCGCGCGCATGGACGCCGATGACTTCGCCTATCCCTGGCGGCTGTCGCGTCAGGCGGCGCTGTTTGCGGCGCGGCCGGAGCTCGGCTTCTGCGGCGCGCTCGTGGATACGCTGCTGCACGGCCGCATCGCCCCGGGCCGGCTCGATCCGGTGTTCCGCCTCGGTCTGCCCGTGCTGTCGAAATTCTTCACCATCTTCATGCACCCGACAGTGGTCTACAACCGCAAGGTCATCGCCGAGGTCGATCTCCACTACGACCAGCTCTATCGGCATGCCGAGGATTTCGACCTCTTCCGGCGGCTGGCCGAGCGCTATCCGGCGGCGCTGATGCCCGAGAGCCTGCTGGTCTACCGCGTCCATCCCGGCAGCGTGACCAGCATGCACGGCAAGGAGATGCGGCGCACGCATCTCAAGATTGTCGGCGAGAATCTCGAGAGCGAGGGGCTGACGGAAGACGGCCGGAGCCTGTGCGCCATCGGCGAGACGGTCACCTTCGACACCGTGGCCCGGGCAGCCGCTTTCATCCGTGCCCTGGAGGAGCGGATCGCCGCCCTTCCCGATACGACGAGGCCGGGCTTCGAGGCCGGCGCGCTGAACCTGTTCTATTTCCTCTACCAACTCGTCAACGACGAGGAGCAGCCGGCGCTGTCGCATGAATTGCTGACACTGACGGGGAAATGGAACGCCATCCGCCGCCGCGAGAAATATGCGCTCAGCCCCGGCGTCCGGGCGCCCTGGCTGAGCCAGGCCTCGATGTGGGCGGGCAAGCGCGCCGATTGGGTGGCCTACCGCTTCAAATCCGCGCCGGAGGCGTCGGTGCTCGCACCCTACAGGACGGGGACGGCATGAGAACGGGCGTCCTGCAACGTCTTGACGCCGAGGCCTCGCCATGAGCGATCAGCGTCACCCGCTGCTTCGGCATCTTCGCCCCGCCCTGCCCGTCCCTTCCTGGCCGGGGCAGCGGCCTCAGGTCTCCTTCGTTGTGTGCTCGCGCGACCGCCTCGCGGTGCTGCAAGCCTGCATCGACTCGATCCGCGCCGCCTGCCGGGCGCATCCGGCCTTCGCGGCCGAACTGGTGGTGGTCGACAATGGCTCGTGCGATGGCACGGCCGAGTACATTTCGGCGGCCGCCGCGACCTCCGACATCGCGCTGACGGCAGTCTCGGAGCCGCGGCCCGGGCTGGCGGCAGCGCGCAATGCGGGGCTGGCGCGGGCACGCGGGCAGGTGCTGGTGTTCGTCGACGACGACTGCCGGCTCGACGGCAACTACCTCGTCGACCTGGAACGGCACTATGCGAACGGCGAGAAATGGCTGATCCGCGGCGGCCGCGTCGAGATCGGCGACGCGCGCGACCTGCCCTTCACCATCAAGCGCTGCGACAAACGCGAGCGACTGACGCCCGCCGTCCATCCGGGCGGCTTCGTGCTGGGCTGCAATATGACCATGCACCGCGAGGTCGCCGCCTTGATCGGTCCCTTCGACGAGCGCTTTGGCGCCGGCGGGGCGTTGCGCTCGGCCGAGGACACGGACTATCTGGTGCGTGCCATGCTTGCCGGCGTGGCAGTGGAGTACGTGCCCGATATGACGATCTTCCACCATCATGGCCGGCGCGACCGCGAAGCGATCGACCGGCTGCACCGCGACTATCATTTCGGCAACGGCGCGCTCTGCCTCAAGCACATCGGCCACGCGCCTTGGCTGCTGCGACATTTCTACTGGGCCGCACGCGCCGCTCTGCGCGAGCTTGCCGGCGGCCCGAGGTTCGATAGCGATCTCAGGCTATCGCATTGGCCCATCGTTCTGATGAACCTCGCGGGCGCGGCGAAATTCGCGTTTCTGGTGCTGGCCAGGCGGCCGCCGCGACACGCGCGGTGCGCCCAGGAAACGCCCGAGGCCAGCGCGGAGGCCGGCGCGCGATGAGCGAGCGCCCGACACTGTCGATGCTGCGCCAGGCGCTCGGCCGCCGGCAGCTCGGCCTGCTGCCGATCGTCGTCGCGCTCGGGCTGGCGAGCGCGGCGCTGGAAGGGTTCGGCATCGGGCTGATCATCCCTTTGCTCGGCATCATCATGGGGCATGGCGACACCGCCGGCATGGCGGGCTTCTCGGCCCTGTTGCAGAAGGTCGGCGCAGGGCTTGGCGAGCGCGAGCGGCTGATCGCCATCGCGGCCGCGATCCTCGGCTCGATCCTGCTCAAGAACCTGCTCGCCTTCGCCAATTCGGTGCTCACCGCCCATATCTACGGCAAGGCCAGCCAGGCGATCCGCGGCGCGCTCGCCGGGCGGTTGCTCGAGGTCGGCTATACGTTCTTCCTGAGGGAGAGCCCCGGGCGGCTGCTCAACATCATCTCCAGCGAATCCTGGCGGGCGTCGGACGCCATCCAGGCGATGCTGGGCTCGATCGTCAGCGCCTCGGCGGCGCTCATCCTGCTCGTCTTCCTGATGCTGCTCTCCTGGCAGATGACGCTGCTGGTGATGCTCGGGCTGGCTCTGGTGCAGATGGCGCATATGGCGCTGTCGGCGCATCTGAGGAAGCCGAGCCGAAGCGTTGCCGCGCGCAACAGCGCCTTGGCCTCGCGGATGCTGCATCTGGTGCATGCCGGCCGACTGATCCGCATCTTCGGCCAGGAAGCGCGCGAGAAGGCGGCATTCGAGACGGCGTCGGACAGCGTGCGCCGGGCGGCCTTCCAGCTTGCCAACCGCCAGGGCGCGCTGGGACCGCTTACCGAAGTGCTGCACGCCATGCTGTTCCTGGCGGTCGTGATCGGCGCCTGGCTCGCGGGCCTGAGCTTCCCGCTGGTGGCCGCCTTCCTCATCCTGCTCTACCGGCTGCAGCCGCATGTGCGAGCGCTGCAGATGACCTGGAGCCAGTTGCAGGGGCTTTCCGGCTCGCTGGAAGAGGTGAACTGGCTGCTCGACCCAACGGGCAAGCCGGATCCCCCGCAAGGCAGCCGAGGCTTCGCCGCCTTGAGCGAAAAAATCGCCTTCGAGGGTGTGAGCTTCAGCTATGCCAATGAGGAGCAGCGCGCGGCGGTGCTGCATGCCGCAAGCTTCGACATCCGAAGCGGTCGCTCGACGGCGCTGATCGGCCGCTCCGGCGCCGGCAAGACCACCATCGTCAACCTGCTCTGCCGCTTCGTCGACCCGGACGAGGGCCGGATCCTCGTCGACGGCACGGCGCTCGGCGAGATCGACCCGGTCGCATGGCGGGCGCATATCGCCCTGGCCAGCCAGGAGCTGGAACTGGTGGACGGCACCATTCTCGACAACATCACCTACGGCAAGGACATGGCTAGCATGGAACAGGCGCGGCGCGCCGCCGAGCTTGCCGAGGCGCATGAATTCATCGAGAGGCTGCCGCAAGGCTACCAGACGGTCGTCGGCTATCGCGGCGTCAACCTGTCGGCCGGACAAAGGCAGCGCATCGCGCTCGCCCGCGCGCTGGTGCGCGATCCCGACATCCTGATCCTCGACGAGGCGACCAACGCGGTGGACGGGCTGTCGGAAGCGGCGATCGTGGAAACGCTGAAATCGCGCGCCGGCCGCCGCACGACGATCGTCATCAGCCACCACCACTCGACGATCTCGTTCTGCGACGATCTGGTGATCCTGGAGCATGGACGGGTGAAGAAGCAGGCGCCGTTCGCGGACCTGGCGGCGCGCAGCATGGATGAGCTGTACCGGCCGGAGTGAGGGGCGTGCGGGACGGCGGCGCTTCAAGCGTGCATGGCAGCTTGGCGCATGCATTTCTTATGCCGCGCTGGTCGACCCCCCACTGCGTCTCGGCTTCGCCGAGACACCTCTCCCCCGATCGACGGGGTAGAGGAAAGGCACCAAGCTTTTTGCCGTCAACGCTCGTCCAGCAACGCTCCCTTCCTTTCCCTCCGGAGGGGGGGGAAAGGTGGCGCTGCGAAGCAGCGACGGATTGGGGGAACCACGTGGCAATCAACCCTTCGGCCAACCAGTCACGCCAGTCACGGAAACGCGCCGGCCCTGGAAAGCAATCGGAGAAAACCCGCCAACGTCGTAGGTCCCCTCTCCGCCCCGCTGCGCGGGGCACCTCTCCCCCGCCTTTGGCGAGGGCGAGGAACCCAAGTCCTACCCCGCCATGGCGAGCGGCGCGGCGCTTTTGTTGGGGATCTGGATGTCGATCTCCAGCGTCGACATCGTCGCGCCGCGGTCCATCGAGACCTGGAGGTAGTCCTGGTCGATCTGCACATGCTTGGCGATGACCGCCATGATCTCCTCTCGCAGGATGGAGACGAGATCCGGCTGGCCGCGGCTCTGGCGCTCATAGGCGAGCAGCAGCTGCAGCCGCTCGCGCGCCACCGGCGCGCTGGTGCGCCGCTTGAAGAGGTCGAGGATGCTCATGCGGCCCTCCTTCCGAGAAGCCGGTCGAGGAAGCCTTTGCGTTCGAAGGGGACGACCACCGGCAGGTCCTCGCCTTCCAGGCGTCTTGCCGCTTCGAGGTAAGCCTTTGCGGCACCATTGAGCGGTTCCGAGAGCGTGACGGGCGAGCCGAGATTGGAGGCCCGCAGCACATCCTGGCTTTCCGGGATGATGCCGAGCAGCGGCGTGGAGAGTATCTCCAGCACGTCGTCGATCGACAGCATCTCGCCGCGCGAGGCGCGCGCCGCGTCATAGCGGGTGACCAGCACGTGTTTTTGCACCAGCTCGCCCTGCTCCGCCTTCATGGTGCGGGCGTCGAGCAGGCCGATGATGCGGTCGGAGTCGCGCACCGACGACACTTCCGGGTTGGTGACGATGACCGCCTCGTCGGCGAAGCGCATGGCGAGCTGGGCGCCGCGCTCGATGCCGGCCGGGCTGTCGCAGAAGACATAGTCGAACACCGAACGCAGCCGGGCGATGACCTCGGCCACACCCTCCTCGGTCAGCGCGTCCTTGTCGCGCGTCTGCGAGGCCGGCAGCAGGTAAAGCGTCTCCAGCCGCTTGTCGCGGATCAGCGCCTGCGACAGCTTCGCCGTGCCCTGGATGACGTTGACGAGGTCGAACACCACGCGGCGCTCGGCGCCCATGATGAGATCGAGGTTCCTCAGGCCGACGTCGAAATCGACCAGCGCCACCTTCTTGCCGGTCTTGGCCACGGCGGCGCCGAGCGCGGCCGTCGAGGTTGTCTTGCCGACGCCCCCCTTGCCCGAAGTGACCACGACTACCTTGCCCATATATCCAGCCTCCATTGGCGGTTTTTATTCTCTGGCCGTGCCGGGCACGGCGGGATTCTTTGTCAGCCTCGCACGCGAAACCGGTCCGAAGCTTGCGACGCAAAACTCAGCCGAGCGGCACCACGCACAGCGCATCATTGTCGAGGAAGGCTTGCACGGCCTTGCCGCGCGAGACGCCCTCCATCTCCTCGGCCGTGGTGTACCAGCCGTCGACGGCGAGCAGCTCGGCCTCGTTCTTGCGGCAGAAGATGCGCGCCGAAATATTGCCTTCCGAGCCGGCGATCGCGCGGCCACGCAGCGTGCCATAGACATGGATCGAGCCGCCGGCGACGATCTCCGAGCCGGATGCGACCGAGCCCAGCACGATCACGTCGCCATGCGGATGGAAGACCGACTGCCCGGAGCGGATCGGCGCCTTGATCATCAGCGTGCCGGCGGAAGGCGCCGGGACCGCGCCCTGCCCTTGCTTTTCCGGTTCGGCCTGTCCGGGCCTTTCCGGTTCGGTTAGGGCCGGCTCGATCCTGACCGCTTCCAGCCTTGCCAGTTCGGGGTCCACCGGCTCATCGCCGGTGGCCTGCAGAACCTCGGCAGGCGCCGCCGCCTGGATAGTTTCTTGGGCCACCTGCGCCCGCTCCTCGGCGACGGCCATTTCCAGCTCTTCCGCCCGCGCCTTGCGTGCGGCCCGGCCCAGCAGCCCCTCGGCAGTCGCCTCCTTGGCCCCGGCGAGCAACGGCGGCAATTCAGGCCCGAGCTCGGCGCCCTCAAGCTCGACGGCATAGACGCGTATGCCGCGCGAGCCGAGCACGCCGACAAGCGCTCCAATCTCCTCCGGCCCCGGCTGCAGGACGTTTAGATCCAGCACCACCGGGCGCCCGTTGAAATAGCCAGGCGAGTTGGCGATCCAGTGATCCAACCCCTCCAGCCAGTCGGCGATCGGCGCCTCCGGCGTCAGCGTGAAAGCGACGAATGAGCGGGCGCGAAAGCGGATCGATTTGTTGTGCAAAGGGGCGGCGAAGGTCACGTCCAAGCGAATCCTTACTCAATGGTTAAAGGGTGCCGAGCGAATGGTTAACAAAAGGTTAATTTTGGGGATTGGAGCCGTTAACGGCTGACGCGGCTAACTTCTGTGGCGGCGCGGTCACAGCGCCCGCCTCCACCCGCGATCCGCCGAGGACCTGAGGGCCGGACAGCGCAAGCATGTGAAACGGCTAATATACGAAGCGGTGCGCGCGGACCATCCTTTTGCCCGGGACTTTCCATACTTTCGGACAAGGAGACGGGCAATGGGCATCGATCGGGAAGACAGCAAGCGTGCAGGCAAGGCAATTGCAACAATGGCCGCGCTGATGCTGCTTGCCGGGTGCATGACGCACCAGCCGAGGGGCATAGACGCATACCAGACGAGCGGCATCGACCAATGGCTGGCGACGGCCGACGCCGACAAGGTCGTCAATGCGATGAGCGCGAAAGGCCTGATGCCGGCGACCATCGACTGTCGTTTCGCCGACACCACGCCGGGACAGGTGGCCTACTTGTCGAAATTCACCTGGAGGCGCGCGCCGGCCAACACACGCTACCACTGGGAGATCGGCGATCCGACCTACCTCGCCAGCGATGAAGTGAAGGCCAACAGGGTTGGGCTGCGGCGGGTGTTCGCGAAAGCGACGCGGGACGCGGCTACGGGGCAGAAGGTGGGATGCTCGATCTGGGCGGGTTAGGAATTAGGGAACCGAATTGCCGATGCGATCGAACCTCTGAAGAGGTCGCAGTGGACGGCTAGGGTACCGGCGTCAGGGCTCGGAATCGCCAACGAAACGGCGCGACTAATTTTGTCGCGGGCCGCATCACAATTTTCAGCATCTGCTTCGCGCATTCAATTCCAGGCGCACCCTGAGAGACGCTGCTATGATTTCCCGACTTTAAGCGCCTTCGCCTGTCTAACGAGAGACGGCCAATTCAAGCCAACACGATAGACAAGCTCAAGCGCTTGAGCCTCGGTAATGCCCGTCTGCTTCATCAGCCGCTTTGACAATCTCGTCAAGCGGCTGACCGTAATCGTTCGCCATAAGGCACCCCTTGATACTCAACGGCTCTCATTTTCAGCGGTTCCACTGGCCACACAGGAAACAAAGGCGCTTGCTATGTTGCGCGCCCCGGCCTAAGCGCAGTGATGGCAAATGAAAAATTCGACCAGCCGGTAACGATCATCGCTGATCCGGCCGGCGGACAGGAGGCAATCGGCGATGCGGCCGCCTGCCTGGACTTCCTGCTGCGACGATGGCGCGGCAAGCGAAGCGATAAGCACCGTGCAGCCATTCAGGCCTGCACAGATACAAACAGCGGACGCCGACCAGCTTCATTCGCGCGCAAGGCATTCATTGCCGCAGCCCGCGAGGCGGCCATTCTTGTGACGCCTTAAAGCAGCTCGCGTGAAAATGGATCACGCTACCTGCTTTAAGTTTTTGATTTTAAGCATGTCTTTGTCCCGAAACCGGGCCCCACTTTCGGGAGACATGCTTTAAGGCTGTTCGCGTGCTCTGAAATTCCTACTTTCGATGTCGATGATCTCGCCGCAATTTTCGCACTCCATCTGGGTGTGAGCACGGATCCAGCCCACGCGCGTTTTCGCCTGGTGCCGACACCGAGGGCATTCCACATCGATTTCGAAGTGATCCGACTCTCGTTTTGTCATTTTCGGTTCCAAGGCCGGCCGGCCTAACGCGACGTTATCCGCTATCAGTGCTCTGCTCCCGCTCGCTTTGCCGCTCCGCTACCTTCTCTTTCGCCACTTTGGCCGCGAGCTTGGCTTCCTTCTTTGCCGCCTTCGCCTTGTCGCGTTGACTGCGCTCGTATCGATAGTTGGGCTTTATCGCCATGGTATTTCTCCCGGGTTAGGGCATGAACGCCTTGGGATTGGACATGCCTAGGACCGGGAAAGCCAGCTCCCGAGACACTTGTCGGTGGCCGTACGTCAAATCAGGCGATTGCGTTCCGCGATCTGGCGTGCCCGCCGCACAGTGCCGTCGGTGTCAGCGAGCTTGCGCCTTGCTGCTTCGTCCTTCCTGATCGTCAGCCGTGCGGACATGATGCTTGACGGCCTGACGCTCGGCTTCATCGCGGCCGGCGGCGACTCGGGAGTTTTCATGGAACGCATCAGCATTATCCTTTCTTATAGCAGCCAAGGGCTAAGGCTATTCGCGGTTGCGTGCTCTTTCGTGCGATATTGGCTTCCTGCCTATCGGAAGCCGGAAGCAGTGAGCGTGTAGGAGTTTCGGCGCTCGCGCGCATATGCTTTGCTGGCGGCGTCCTGGATGGAACTGCGCAGGGCGTCGAATGCCGAAAGGTATGCCGTCTCGGCCGTTTCCCCACCCCCAGCATTGTCGTTAAATGTCCCAAGGGCCTCGACCTCGACGAAGAAGCGAACCTGGAACATGCCGTCATGGCCAATGAAGCAGACGGCGTGGCGCGTTTGATCGAAGCTCCGGCTGGGATTTGGAAAGGAGAGCGTCATGGGTTGCCCACCTTTATTTCGGCATATTCAGTTGCCGGCCGGGCTCTGTTCCATTCCTTTCGAGCCTCGACATTGCGACGGTTGAGATCCAGCATGCTCTTCGTCGCATGCGCACGCGTTAGCCCGACCATCGGAGCGCCGTCGACATGCGCTGGAATTCCAGTGAAGACATGGTAGACCGTCCAGGAATGATCCGCTTCGACGCGGCGGCCGTATTGACGATCCCTGAAGACGTAGGCTGACAGGCCTCCATCGCTTTGCGAGCAGCCGGATACGGCCTTGCGACCGGCCTCGATTTCGCCATTGGCCATGGGGCTGTTCATACCGGTCTTTCCTCGCGTTCCTGCGCGGCAATAATCTCCGAATAAAGCGCCGCACCGTCCGCTTCGGAGATTGTGACCGCGTCCGGCCACTGCGGCATGTTCAGCGTCCTCGCCAGAAGCCGCGCGATCTCGATTGCATCGTCGAGATCGGTTGCCAGCACCGTCTCGCGGCCGATAACGGCATGCGCGTCGTCGGTGAGGCGCGTGCGATAGAATTCGATCACGACCGTCATCGAGACCCGCCGCGCGACGGCATCGAGCCCTTCGCGCTGAGGCCAGTACCTTGATTGAACGGGCTCTCAGGCTTGGTCGGAACTTTTTCCTGCGTTGACTTCCTCACCTCGCGATTGGAGCGCTGCTGTCCCTTGGCCATGTCCGAACGTCCTTTCGATCAGCATCAGGCCGAGGTCCGACGCCGGGGTTCCGGCCGATTCCAGCCTGTCCTCGGTCACCACCCGCTCATGCGGTTCGGTGTCGCTGCGGATGCGGTATTGCGGCGAGTTTTCTTTTGGCGGCAGCGTGCCGGTGACGTGGTAGACTTCCGCGGTCGATGTCCGGAAATCTCCCTTCAGACGGACCGCCTGTCCGATGTCGAACAACCGCGGCGGGGCGCCGTGCCGTATCGGCCGTGTGTTGCGCTGCATAAGGCTTGTCATGATTGTCTCCGGTCGTCATCGAGCGCCGCCTCGAGAGAGGCCGGTTGATCGATACTTTTACCGTGCGAGCCCCACAGTGCGGACGATCGCCGGCAGGTGAATGAAAGCGGCCGCGTTGCGCGGCGCGGGAAAGACCCTTCCAGGCCTTTTCGTCGAGATCAGCAAAATACCCTGCGGTTGCGGCCCGTCTGAAGCGGCAGAGCCGAAGCGACGAACGACGCGAATGGCCACGATTGCAGCTTTCCTGTGAAAACATGCCAGGATGGATTTCCGCATTATTTCGGTCGAACCGCTGGAACGGTTTGCGGTGCTGCCAGTACATCCGTGGTCAGCGCCCTGCATCGTTCCAGGGTTCAAACGAGCAAGCTGCCGCGCCGGAACGACGCAACGCTTCGCTATCGAAAATTCGGAAAGGATTGGCGCGGCTCCGACGGGGCGAAAGCCAAACTCAACCAAATCAACACTTTTTGTATGCGCCTCAATTGCGCTCAAAGCAAGACTTACACGCCAAATATTTTTTTCCCGGATAAATAGAAATCACAAATCCGGGCCTGAAACAGCGGTAAATCGATTTGCAAGCGCTGAAATCTTCAAATTATTTCACCCAAATATTTTTGGGCTTCCCTGTAATTATTTTTTCACTCCTATCCGCCACATCCAAAGCCATCTATAAGACGGCAGGCTTTTCCCGAAAAGGCCATCGAGAAATCCGAGCACATAGCCGCTATGTGGTCGTCCGCCGCTCCGCTCTCCACTTCCGGCATTGCAACAACATTCGAGGTCGTATCCATGGCCAAGCGGATCTCCCGTGGCTTCGGCAAGTTTGGCGCGACGGAGCCTCAGGCCGCGGTGAAGCCGGCCAGATCGAAACGCATGGAAAATGCCGCGGAGACAATGCGCGGAGCGCTTTTCGCACACGGACGACTCGCCTTGACGCTTTATGTTGCGCTGTGGATTGCAGCTGTGCTGGCGTCGGTATTTGTCCTACGGGCCTGAGCGGGCTCGTCTAGCCGGCGCGAGACCAGAAGGATGCAAGCATGGCAAACCGCTACGCACTGAGGATGGACGAGCCGAACAGTTGGACCGTTTTCGATGTCTTTACCGGCCAACCTGCCGAGTTCGAGCAGAAGCCGACGGTTGGAATCAGGACGCGGCGCGCGGAAAAGCTTGTTGCCAAGCTGAATAGCCTGGATGCCCAAAGGCGCGAACAGGCCGGCAGAACATCCTGATCCGCGTCGATGCGAAAGTTGCCACACGGCAATCGAAGCAGCGCGGCTGGCACGAGCGAAATTTAGCCCTGCAATCATTGTCCGAGTGTGGCTCAACCGCGCCACCGCCTCTATAGGTTGGAGGCTCAGCTTCAGAAGGAGTCCGCCAGCGTGAGCGACGGCCTTTTATCTTCCCTCCGCGCCGCCCTCCCCACCGCCACCATCTGGGACGCCACCGAACTCGCTACCCGCGATCCCGGCTTCGATGCCCGCAATTTCGGCGCTTCGGCGCTGGTGCGGCCGCGCGATGTCGAGGGAGTCGCGGCCCTGGTGCGTTTTTGTACGGAGCACAACGTCAGCCTTGTCGCGCAGGGCGGGCGCACGGGGCTGGCGGGCGGGGCGGCGACTTCAGCGGGTCAGGTGATCTGCGACCTCGGCGGGCTCAACCAAATCGAGGAGATCGACCCGTTCGCGCGCGTGGCGATCGTGCAGGCGGGCGTGACGCTGGGGGCGCTGCAGGAAGCGGCGGCTGAGCATGGGCTCGACCCGGGCATCGACCTTGCCGCGCGCGGCAGCGCCACCATCGGCGGCATGGTTTCCACCAATGCCGGCGGCATCATGGCGTTTCGCAACGGCACGATGCGCCACCGCGTGCTCGGGCTGGAGGCCGTGCTGCCGGACGGGCGGGTGTTTTCCGATCTCACCCGGGTGCTGAAGACCAGCGCCGGCTACGACCTGAAACATCTCTTTATCGGCGCCGAGGGCACGCTCGGCATCGTTACACGCGTGGCGGTGCGGCTCGACCCGGTGGCCAGGGCCAGCGCCACCGCGCTTGTCGGCGTGCCGGATGCGGCCAGCGCGCAGCGGATCGTGCGGCATTTCTTGGCCTCGACCAGCGCCCGGCTCACCGCTGCCGAAATCCTGTGGCGTAGTTTTGCCTCGCTGATGCAGCGGGCGCTGAATTATGCGCCGGGCAGCCTGCCGCTCGAGGCGCCGTGCCTTCTGGTGCTGGGGCTCGGCGCCGACAATATCGAGGCGGCGCGACACGCGCTCGAGGACGGGCTGGCGGCGATCTGGGAAGAGGCAGGCATCATCGACGGGCTGGTCGCGAGCTCCGAGGCGCAAGCCGCCGCGATGTGGCGGCTGCGCGAGGAGACGGAGCAGATCGAGCGCGCGCATCCCATGGCGCCCTCCTTCGATGTATCGGCGCCCGGCGGCGGGCTGGACGCCTACGTGGCGCGCATCGAGACGGGGCTGAAGCAGGTCGACGCTTCTTACGCGCCTTATGTCTACGGCCATCTCGCCGACGGCAATTTGCACATATCGATCAATTGCGACGGCCCTGTCTCGCACGAGCGGCACGAGGCGATCGAGGACGTGCTTTACGAGGGGCTGCGGGAGGCCGGCGGCTCATTCTCGGCCGAGCATGGCGTGGGACTCGACAAGCGCGACGCCTATGAGCGGCATGCGGATCCCGTGAAGCAGGATTTGGCGAAGGCGATCAAGCAGTTGGTCGATCCCAACAACATCCTCAATCCCGGGAAGGTTGTGGGGTGATGTTGGCGGGTTGGCGCGAGAGGCTGGCGGGACAGCGCGCCCTCTGATCTGCCGACCATCTCCCCCACAAGAGGGGAAATCGGATGTCACGCCGGATTTCGCCAATCACCGACGCTGCAGAGGTGAGCGCGGCGTCGGATCTGCCAATCTCCCCCCAAGCGGGGTAGATGTCCGGCAGGACAGAGGGGGCGCCTCGCGCCAGCATCTCAGAAACGCGACTCCTCCCCTACTCGCACTGGCGGCGTGGGCCGCCGTCGAAGGGCTGGTAGGTGTTGTCTTGCGGATCGTAGGAGCGGTAGCGGCTGAAGCAGTAATCGACGTGGTCGCCCGAGACAGCGCGGCCCGACGCCTGGGCGGCCTCAGCCTCCGGCGAGATTTCTTCCGGCGGGCCGCCATAGGTTGTGGCGTAGCCGCCGCGTGATGGGGCGTAGCCTTCCATCTCGGCCTGATCATCGCCCGTCCAGTCGTCGGTGGTGGCGTTCTGGCGATCGTTCGCTGCTGCCTGATCGTCGGCTTGATCGTTCTGGCCGGTCGAGGCAGTGCGGTCGCCGCCAGGGTCGTAGTAGGGTGAGATGCAGGGACGCAACTCGCCACCATAGGAGCGGTAGCTGTTTTCCGCCGGGCGGTAGCTGCGGTAGCGCGCGGCGCACCATTGCAGATGGGCAACGGGCAGTTGCGGCTCGGCCTGCTGGTCGACTGTCGCCGGCCGCTGGGCCGCGCCGGCATCGGGCGTGGGCTGGCCCGGGCCAGAGACGTTGGGCAATGGCTGCAGTCGCGGCGCTACCGCAGGCGCCGGCGCTGCGAGCGCGGTGGTCTGCGCTCCGCTATCCGTTTTGATCGATTGGCCTGGGGCCGGTTCGCCAGTCTTGTCGCCAGTCTTGGCGGGTGCAGCCGCAAGCTGCCGGGCGGGAATGCGTTCAAGGTTCTGCTTCTGCTGATCGACCGGCTGCGCATCCTTCGTCCAGAGCTCGGAAACGCCGATCGCGGGCGTTGCCTGGCGCACCGGCTTGGCGGCGAGCAGCCAGGTGGCGAAGGCAAGCCCGCTGGCAAACACGATGAGCGTCAGCACGAAGCCGCCGGCAATTCCCAACAAAGCCTTCACGCAACGCTCCTTCAGCTCCCGCTCATAGAATGCAGGGCGAGGAACCCGGTTCCCACAGGAAGAGGGCAATGTTGCGACCAGGCCGCGTTGAACGGGAGGCCCCGCGTGCTCCGGGGAGAAGCAGGCGGGGCCCAAGGATCGCCAGGAAGGCACCTGGCAGGGGACTCTCACTGTGTAGACTTTTGATGATCCCAACAGGATCAACGATGATCAAGAGGATCATCGTCAGTGTCGAACTTTTCCTGGACCGCCGCATCCTCCGAACGAAGGAACAGCAAATACTTCGTTCACATGGCGCAGCATTGACGGGTCGGATTCAGCTTGTTTAGCCAGCGTTCATGCCGCCGGTTAGGCCCGGCCACCCAGCACCTTCCCCCGAAACAGAGCTGTCGGGCCGCTTGCTAGCGGCGCCCGGCCCTCCTTTCATGAGTCCACCACCACCTCGGTATACTCCCGCACCCTGCCGTCCTGGCCTCTGATCCGCCAGGTGTCGCCGTCTCGGCCCTCGATATGGCTCGCCGCCAGTGGCACCTTGCCGCCGCCGTCCGGCAGGTCGATGACATAGGTGGGGTTGCATATGCCGGAGAGGCGCTGGCGCAGCTCGGCGACCAGCGCCTGGCCTTCGGCAATCGTTGTGCGGCGGTACGCCATGCCGCGCGCGAGGTCGCCATGGTGCAGGTAATAGGGTTTTACGCCGAGCCGATACATCAGCTCGCGGCAGAGCTCCTCCAGCATCTCGACCTTGTCGTTGACGCCTTTGAGCAGAACGCTCTGGTTGAGCAGCACGAAGCCCGCCTGCCGCATGGTACGGCAGGCCGCCTCTGTGGCTTGTGTGATTTCCCGCGCGTGGTTGAAGTGGGTCACCACCGTTACCATCAGCCGGCCCTGCAAGGCCTGGACCAGGCCAGCCGTTATGCGCGACGGCAGCGCCACAGGCACACGGGTGTGGATGCGCAGAAGCCTGAGATGCGGGATCGCCTCCAGGCGGGCGCGGATTTCGGCCAGCGCCTTGTCGGGCAGAGATAGCGGATCGCCGCCGGTCAGGATCACCTCGCGGATTTCCGGGTGCCCGGCGATGTAGGCCAGCGCCGGCTCCAGCGCCTCGAGCGTATAGCCGCGGCCGATCGATGTCAGCGACTCCTTACGGAAGCAGAAGCGGCAATAGACGGCGCACTGATAGGTCGGGAACAGAAGCACGCGGTCGGCATGGCGGTGGGTCAGGCGGGGCACCGGGCTGAAGGCGTGGTCGCCGATCGGATCGTCGAGCTCGCCCTCCGCTGCGACCAGTTCGTCGGGCGATGGGATCACCTGGGCGCGGATCGGGTCGGCTGGGTCGTTCCAGTCGATGAGGTCGAGATAGGGCTTTGGCACGCGCACCTTGTGCGCGGCCGCGGCTTCCTGCGCGGCGGCGCGCTCGGCCGGCGAGAGCGGCAGGGACGCCAGGTCGCGGACATGGCGCACGCCGGCGCGGATGTCGTCCTGCCAGGCGGCGTCGGGGGCCGGTTGTTTGAGGTCGGTGGTCATCGCGGCTCTCTGGTTCGCCGTCCCTATCGGCCGGATGGTCGATGTGGTCAACCGCTTACCACGTTACGCCGCGTTCCTTCGCGCACCCTCTGTCCTGCCGGACATCTCCCTCTCTTGGGGGAGATTGGCAGCTTCGGCACCGGCTCTTACTTGGAACACCCTCACCTTTCAAACTTCGCAATCGCCTCCGCCGTCACAGGCGTGAAGAAATTCACCAGATTGCCGTCGGGATCGCGAAACAGCAGCGAGCGATTGCCCCAGGGCATGGTGGTGGGCGCCTGCACCAGCGCGCCGTCGATGAAATCGCCCAGCCGCCGGTACTCGTCATCGACATCGGCGACGCGGAACTCGACGATGGCGCTGCGGTTCTCGGCGGGGCTCGCGACGTGGTCGCCGCCGAAGAGCCGGAGCGTGCGCGTGCTGCCGATCGCCAGCGTGCCGGCTCCCGTGACGAGCTCGGCGAAATCCTCGGTGTAGAGCGTGAGCTTGATGCCCGTGACCGTCTCGTAGAAGGCGACGAGCCGCTTGACGTCGGCGGTGATGATACGGGTTGAAACGAAATTCATCCAAGTCTTCTCCGTGGCTGGCCGACGGACATCTCCGCGGCTGGACGCGCCCGTTCAGGCGCCCTGCCCCGACTTGTGGACCAGGCCTGCTGCCACCATAGTGGCAACAGGAGACATGCTTTGCGCCGTGCCGACAGACTGTTCCAGATCATCCAGATCCTGCGGCGATCGAGCCGGCCGATCACCGCCGGCCAGATTGCCGAAGAGCTCGAAATCTCGCGCCGCTCGGTCTATCGCGACATCGCCGATCTCATCGGACAGCGCGTGCCGATCCAGGGCGAGGCCGGCCTCGGCTATGTGCTCGACCGCGACTACGACATGCCGCCGCTGATGCTGACGCCGGACGAACTGGAAGCGGCGGTGCTCGGCGCGCAATGGGTGGCCGACAAGGGCGACGCTGTGCTGGCCAGCGCCGCGCGCGACCTGATCGCCAAGATTGCCACCGTCGTGCCCGAGCGGCTGCGCCCCTTCGTCAGCAATCCAACCGTCGGCGCGCCGCTCAGCCGCGCGAGCCTGCTGGACGGGCTGGATATTTCGCGGGCGCGAGAATCGATCCGCAAAGGTCACAAGATCCGGATCCGCTACCGCAACGAACGCGACGAAGAGAGCGAACGCGTCATCTGGCCGACCATGATCGGCTATGCCGAGACGGTGCGCCTGCTCGCCGCCTGGTGCGAGTTGCGCCAAGATTTCCGCCATTTCCGCACCGACCGGATATCCGCCGCGATCTTTCTCGACGAGCGTATCGGCTGCCGTCCCGCCGAGTTGCGCAACCGCTGGAAACGGCACATGCAGGCGCAAGGGGTGCGTCTGCCTTGAGCCAGGGGCCGACTTTCGCCGCAATCGACCAGCGCCCTCTTTTCAGGCAATCTCTCCCAGCGGCGATCTTGGGGAGATGATCCACCGCCGAGGGAGGATGCCATGACCAGCACGCAAGCGCTGCCGCGCTATGAGGATGCCGTTGCGCAATTCCGCATCGAGGACGAGATCGCGCGCCTTCACGGCGATCCCGCCACCGGCATCAACGCCTATGTCGAATGCTGCGGCCGCTACACCAGCCAAAACAGGCTGGCGCTGCGCGCGATCTCGGCCGGCGGCGAATTGCGGGAATACTCCTTCGATGATCTGGCCGATATGTCGGGCCGCGTCGGCACTATGCTCAAGGAGCTCGGCGTCGGCCCCGGCGACGTCGTTGCCGGCATGCTGCCGCGCATTCCCGAGCTGGTGGCGCTGATCCTCGGCACATGGCGCGTCGGCGCGGTCTACCAGCCGCTGTTCACCGCTTTCGGGCCGAAAGCCATCGAGCATCGCCTGAGCTACAGCAAGGCGAAGCTGGTGGTGACCAACCCCGCCAATCGCGGCAAGCTCGACGAGGTGGAGAACCGTCCGCGCATCGCCACCATCCTTGGCCCCGGCGACACGCTGCCCGCCGGCGACATCGACTTCCGCGCGGCGATTGCAGCCGCCTCCCCCGGCTGCGAGCCGGTCATGCGCAAGGGCTCGGACCTGTTCATGATGATGTCGACCTCCGGCACGACCGGGCACCCGAAGGGCGTCCCGGTGCCGCTCAGCGCGCTGATTGCCTTCGGCGCCTATATGCGCGACGCAATCGGGCTTACGCCCGACGACATCTTCTGGAACATCGCCGATCCCGGCTGGGCCTATGGGCTCTACTACGCCATCACCGGGCCGCTGCAGTTGGGCATCGCCACCACCTTCTACGAAGGCGCCTTCAACGCCAAATCGACCTACGACATCATCGAGCGCCTCGGCGTCACCAGCCTTGCCGGCTCGCCGACGGCCTATCGCCTGCTGATGGCGGAAGGGCCGGAGGCGGCGGCCCGCGTCAAAGGCAGGCTGCGCGTGGTGAGCAGCGCCGGCGAGCCGCTCAACCCGGAAGTGATCCGCTGGTTCGACGCCAACCTCGCCGCGCCGATCCACGACCATTACGGCCAGACCGAGAACGGCATGATGGTCAACAACCATCACGGGCTTAAGCATCTTGTCCGCGCGGGCTCGGCCGGTTTCGCCATGCCGGGCTACCGCATGGTGGTGCTGGACGATGCGGGCAACGAACTCGGCCCCAACCAGCCGGGCGTGCTCGCCGTCGATATCGCCAGATCGCCGCTGCGCTGGTTCGGCGGCTATCACCAGGCGGAGACGCCGGCGATCGCCGGCGGCTATTACCGCACCGGCGACACGGTGGAATACGAGCCGGACGGCTCGGTCTCCTTCATCGGCCGCGCCGACGACGTCATCACCTCGTCCGGCTACCGCATCGGGCCGTTCGATGTCGAGAGCGCGCTGATCGAGCATCCGGCGGTGAACGAGGCAGCGGTGGTCGGCGTGCCCGATCCGCAGCGCACCGAGATCGTCAAGGCTTTCGTGGTGCTGGCGCCTGCCTTCAAGGGCAGCGAGGCGCTCGCCGAAGAGCTCGCCCAGCATGTCAAGAAGCGGCTGTCGGCGCATTCCTATCCGCGCGAGATCGAGTTCGTCGGCGAGTTGCCGAAGACGCCGAGCGGCAAGATCCAGCGGTTCCTGCTGAGAAAGGCCGAGGTGGAGAAGCGCAAGACGGAATAAAGATTTGCCGCAGCCCTGATTTCCGCCACGCAAAAGCCGCCAAGTCGGGCGATGGCTGCCAGGGACTCTTGATCGCTAATCTTGGGGTTGCAGCATGCGGTTGGTCTTAACGCTTCTCTTTGCACTGGCGGGCGGCACGGCGCTCGCCGCCTCGCCAGAAGACGATTATATCGCCGCACGCGACAAGGCGATTGCCGATATCACCGCGCAGGCAAGCGCCAACACGGCGATCGAAACTATCGATGCCCAGAACGAAAAGGCCCTTGCCGATCTGCAGCAGCGCCTGGCCGCCATCCTCGGCCCGCTGTCGGTCAAGGGTTTTCCCTCGACCGGCGTCAACAATATCGAAAGCCTCAACTCCTCCGACATCGGCTACGGCATGCTCGACGGGCTGCGATATGCCCAGAGTGACGACAGCCCGAGCATCGTCGCCTCGACACGCGGTCTGACCGAGCGCTGGCTGAAATCCAAATCGGCCGAAGCGGAAGCGGATTTCAAGCTGCCCGCCGATATCGGCGCGGCGCTGAAGCTCGACAGTTTCTACACCCAGGCCATCGGCAGCGACGCGGCCTTCTCGGGCACGCTCGACTTTTCACTGAAGAAGCCCGATGGCGCCGATGCGGTGGTCGCCCGGCTCGGCGGCTGGACACAGGACATCGGGCCGATCTACGACCAGCGCGTCGTGGTGGCGGTCGTCAAAGGCGACCGCGTGCTGATCGCCGAGGCGTCCGCTTCGCCGGCGGTGCCGAAGATCGCCGAATGTGATTCGATCTGGGCGGCTGCGGACGCCGCCGCGCAGAAAGCCCAGCAGACAGATCAGGATGCGAACCAGGACGACGGCTCGGCTTCCGACCCCGCCAACGCCGCCTGGGAAAAGGGCGATGCCGACTACCGCGCCTGCATGGCAAAGCGCCTGCCCGGCGATCCGTCCTTTCCGGCGCTGCTCAAGCAGGCGCAGGACCTTGCCGACGGCATGGCGGGCAAATAGTCCGCCAGACCGGTTACAGGTACGCGGCGGTTTTTCTCAGCTCGCGTTGGCACGCAGGTTCCGTCGCGGGACACGCCGCGGAGCGGGACGTCCCGCCTCCGCGATGATCCCGTTGGCCGGAGGCGCGGCATCCTTGCGCGATCTGGCGTCCGTCACCCGGTGCAGCCGCTCGTAAGGCAGCAATTCCCGGATGCGGGCATTGAGCGCTTCAACCTCGGCGTGCAGATCCTCGCATTCCTGCTTCTGGATATCGAGCTGGATCTGCTCGGACGCCTGCTGCATCGAAAGCTGTGAGAGATTGGTGCTGACCACCGAGAGGCTCTTCTTGTCGGCTTCGCTCTCTTCCTTGAGAACGGCCAGCCTTTCCTCCGCAATCTGGCGTTCGGTGACGGCATCGCTCAACTGCGCCTTGAGCCCGACGATCTCGGCCGTGGCTTCGCCATTAGCGGACGAGACCTGATCCAGACGCGACTGCAGTTCCCGGATCTCGGCACGCAAACCGCGCATTTCCGCCTGGCTGCGCGCCAATTCGGCGATGCTGTCGCTTTCGGCGATCCGCGCCGCTTCGGCTGTTTCGGCAAGCTTGGCTTGCGTCGCCTCCAGCGTCTTCTGCAGTCGGGTTTCTTCCTTTTCATGGTTGCCGAGTTGGGCCATCAGCTCGGCGATATGGGCGGTTTCGCTGGCGTGGGTTGCCGCGAACTCGTCGAATTTGTGCCGGGCTTCCGCCTCGCGCTTTTGCGCCTGCTCCAGATCGACCGACAGGCCGACCTGCTTTTCGCGCAGCAGCTTGTTCTCGGCGCCGCGTCTGTCGAGTTCTACCGTTTTGGTCGTCAGAGCCTTGACGATCTCGCCGAACTCGGTCTCGCGCCTGGCGCTCTCATTGCCCGTCTCGACCAGCTCCAGCCGCACGGCAGCAAGCGCCGAGCGCAGTTGCTCCCGGTCCTGGACGAGGCTCGCCTCGCGCTGTTGCCAGGCCTCGGCCGCGCCGTCGCGTTCGCGCTGCCTACGGCCGGCCTCGAGCAATTGTTCCGAGAGCGTCTTGTGCTCGGTGGTAAGAGCGAGGTTTGCCAGTTCCAGTTCGTTGGAGCGCAACACGTCGCGATGGAAGACGTTGAGGACCTCACGCGTCATGTGATGCGCGGTCGCGATCTCGGCAAGCTTCGCCTCGATCTCCTGCAGATGCCCCTGCCCATCTCGGAAAAGCCCGGCAACGGCCTCCAGGGCGGCCAGCCGCGTCTGGGTATGCGGCGTCAGCCGCGATGGAGCTGCGTCGGGCTGCTGTTCAGGCGGTGGATTCTCGTCGCTTGCCACCAGTTCCTGACCGGCAACGGCATCGTCCTCCGACGGTGCCTTTTCCTCATCGGCAAGAACGTCCTCGAATGCTTCCGCCAGATCCGATTGGAGCTCCTGAAATTCCTTATCGACGTCCTCGGCCCGCTTGATCAGAGACTTGAAATTCATCACGGCACATCCCTTACGCTTGCCCCCAAGTCGTACTTAACGAATTGCTAATTTATCCCTTTACCTTCCGCTCGGAAAGCCTCTGTAAAAGAAACCGAAATTAAGGTTATCGCCGCTCCCAATCTTATGCGGATCCGCTGCCAAGTGATCCCCTCTTCCGCTCCTGGCGTATCTCAATCTTCTCTCAGGGTATGGGCTGAAACCACGCGCCGCAAAAGAGAAAGACAATGAGCTGCTTGTCATCATTCACATGACCGATGCGAAGACTTTAAAAGCCGCAAACGAGCATAAAGGCAGAGCTCCCCTATCGACCCTACCGTGGAGCGTTCGATGGAATCGGCCTTTCCACTTAACTCTCGCCGCCTCTTGTTGCCTTCGCCTGCCATCCCGATATTGTCCTGCCGAAGCCGGTCCCGCGCGGGCCGCGAGATAATTGAACAATCGTGGGATGAGATCCTGAACGCCCCGGCGCGTCAGGCAGAGTGGAGATTTGGGAAAGTCGAGATGACGGATCAGAAAACGGAAACCAGGACATTCGAAGCGGACGTCTCGCGGCTGCTGCACATGATGGTGCATTCGGTCTATTCGGACCGGGATGTCTTCCTGCGCGAGCTGATCTCCAACGCGGCGGATGCCTGCGAGAAGCTGCGCTTCGAGGCGGTGAGCCGGCCCGAGCTTTTGGGTGACGACGCCAAGCCGCGCATCACGATTGCCGCCGATCCGGACAACAAGGAGCTTGTCGTCGAGGACAACGGCATCGGCATGAGCCGCGACGAGATGGCCGAGGCACTGGGCACCATCGCGCGCTCCGGCACGCGCGCCTTCATGGAGCGCGTCGAGGCCGGCAAGGCGGCGGCTGACACGCAGCTTATCGGCCAGTTCGGCGTCGGTTTCTACTCGGCCTTCATGGTCGCCGACCGGGTCGACGTCATCAGCCGCCAGGCCGGCAGCGACGAGGCCTTCCGCTGGTCGTCCGACGGCAAGGGCACCTACGAAATCGCGCCGGCGCCGCTCGAGGCGGCGCCCAAGCGCGGCACGCGAGTCGTGCTGCACCTGATGGAAGACGCTTCCTCCTACACCACGCCCTATCGGCTCGATAGCCTGGCGAAGACGCAGTCGGGCCATGTGCCGGTGCCGATCACGCTTGTCGAAAAACCCGGCGCCGAGCCGCGCGACATCGCCGACGGCACGGCACTGTGGGTGCGGCAGAAGAGCGAGATCAAGCCCGAGGAATATACCGACTTCTACCGCAGCATCGCCGGCCAGTATGACGAGCCGGCTTCCACGATCCATTTCCGCGCCGAAGGCCGGCAGGAATACAGCGTGCTCGCCTTCGTGCCTGGATCGCGGCCGTTCGACCTGTTCGACCAGGACCGCACGGGCCGCATGAAGCTCTATGTGCGGCGCGTCTTCATCACCGACGACGCCGACGTGCTGCCGCGCTACCTGCGCTTCGTGCGCGGGCTGGTCGATTCGGCCGACTTGCCGCTCAACGTCTCGCGCGAGATGATCCAGGAGAGCCCGCTGCTCGCCTCGATCCGCAAGGGCGTGACCAACCGCGTGCTCGGCGATCTCGTAAAACTCGCCGAAAACAATGCCGAAGCCTATGCGAAAATCTGGGAGAACTTCGGCGTCGTGCTGAAGGAAGGCCTCTATGAGGATTACGAGCGGCGCGAGCAGTTGCTGAAGCTTGCCCGCTTCCGTTCGACGGCTTCGGGCGAAGGCTGGCGCAGCCTTGCCGACTATGTGGCGGCGATGAAGGAAGGCCAGAAGGCGATCTTTTTCATGGCCGGCGACGACCGTGCCCGGCTTGAGGCCTCGCCGCAGCTCGAAGGTTTTCGCGCGCGCGGTATCGAGGTGCTGCTCCTCACCGATCCTGTGGACAGTTTCTGGGTGACGATGACGCCGGAATTCGACGGCAAGCCGTTCAAGTCGGTGACGCAGGGCGCGGCCGAGCTTGCCGATGTCCCGTTGCCCGAGGATGCGGCGAAGCCGGATGCCGAGACGTCATCGGACATCGCGGCGTTCCTCGCCTTCGTGAAGACGACGCTTGGCGAGGAGGTGTCGGACGTGAAAGCCTCCGACAGGCTGACCGAAAGTGCCGTCTGCCTGGTCGCGCCGGAGCATGGCCCCGACCGCCAGTTCGAGCGCCTGCTCAACGCCGCCGGCCGGCTCGACAAGGCCGCCAAGCCGATCCTCGAGATCAACCCGCGCCATGAGCGCGTCGCGGCGCTGGCAAAGCTCGGCGACGACGAAAAGCCGTTCAAGGAAGACGCCGCGCATCTGCTCTACGACGAAGCGCGGGTGCTCGACGGCGACAAGCCGGCCGACGCCAAGGCCTTCTCGGCGCGCCTTGCCCGGCTGATCGATCGCGGCTTGGCGAAGGGGTGAGCCCCGGCGCAACGCTTGAGCGGCTTGCCGGCGTCCAGCGGTAACTGGGCGCTGGCACATTTCCGACAGGCCGCTAAGCTGTATCGGGTATTCCCCGGTGGAGTGAGCGGCAGGAGCCTCCCGATGAAGCGCATCGTTCTCGTCAGGCACTCGGAAGAACCGGGCGACGACCATGTCCAGACGACCCTCATGGCCAACGGCCATGCGGTCACGACCGCAATGCCGTTCAAGGGCGAGGCGATCGATCTCGACGCTGTCGACGGGGCCGTGATCTATGGCGGCCCGTTCAACGTCTTCGACACCGACGAACATCCATTCCTCGACCACGAGGCCGGGCTCATCGAGCACTGCCTTTCGAACGACCTGCCGCTGCTCGGCATCTGCCAGGGCGCGCAGCAGATCGCCTGGCACCTCGGCGCCGATGTCGGGCCGGTGGAAAGCGGCATCAGGGAGTTCGGCTATTTCGAGATCAGGCCGACGGCCGAGGCCGGCGACTTCCTCGATCGGCCGCTCTTCCTGCCCCAAAACCACTTCCATACCTTCGCCCTGCCGGCGGGCGCCGTGCACCTCGCCTCGAGCGAGACCTTCCCCAACCAGGCGTTCCGGATCGGCGACAAGACCTATGCGCTGCAGTTCCATGCCGAGCAAGGCCCGCCGGGTTTCCGGCGCTGGCAGGACCGGCAAGGCGCGCCCTACGGAACGCTCGGCGCGCAGGACCGGGACGAACAGGACCGGCTGATGGAAGCCCACCACGCGGCGCAACTTGCCTGGTTCAGCGGCTTTGTGACCAAGCTGTTCGGCTAAGGCGCTTTTGGTGGGAATTCGCCTATGAACATAGAGGGTGTCTGCGATCCGCGTTTTGCCGGGGTGCGCGACGCGTTCGCCTGGTGTTTCGCTGAAGGCCTCGAGCATGGCGACGGCATCTCGGTCGTGGCCGAAGGCAAGACCGTCGTCGACCTTTGGGGCGGCCATGCGGATGCCGCGCGCACCCGGCCGTGGCGGCGCGACACGCTGGTCAATGTCTGGTCTTCCACCAAGGGCGTCGTGGCGCTGGCGATCGCCATGCTGGTGGAGCGCGGCAAGCTGGACTATGCCGCGCCGCTCGCGCGCTATTGGCCGGAATTCGCGGCCGGCGGCAAGCAGCGCATCACGCTCGACCAGGTGATGTCGCACCGCTCCGGGCTGAACGGTCTCGCCGTGCCGATGGACGAGGCAGGCATGCTCGCCTGGACGCCCTATATCGACGCGCTTGCCGCCATGGCGCCGCTATGGGAACCCGGCAGCCGCTGTATCTACCACGCCCTAAGCTACGGCCATCTTGCCGGCGAGTTGGTGCGGCGTGTCGACGGGCGCAGCATAGGCCGCTTCATCGCAGAAGAGATCGCGGATCCGCTTGGAGCCGATTTCCATGTCGGCCTGCCCCAAGCCGAGGACTCCCGGGCCGCCGAGATGATCGAGGGACCGAAGACCTCCGACTGGGTCGACTTCGTGCGCGCTTCGCCCTTTCCCCACGCATGCGACAACCCAACGCCCCGCGCCTTGGCGCCCAACGACCGCGCCTGGCGCGCCGCCGAGGTGCCAGGCGGCAACGGCCAGTCCACGGCGCCTGCGCTGGCGCGTATCTACGGCATGATGGCGGCGGGCGGGACCTTTGAGGGCAGGGCCCTGATTGGCCGCGCGGCCATCGAAGAAGCCGCCATGCCGCGCTTTCGCGGCATGGACGACAGCTTCGCGCTGCCAGCCGCGTTCGCTGCCGGCTTTCAGATCGAGGATCCTGTCTATGCCGGCCGCGCATCGCCGCAAGCATTCGGCCATACCGGCTGGGGCGGCGCCATCGGCTTTGCCGACCCCGACGCCGGCGTGGGGTTCGGTTACGTCACCAACCGTATGGTGGGGTTCGACGATGTCGACCCGCGCCGCAAGGCCCTGATCGACGCCGTCTACGACGCGCTTTGAGTTACGTCTCTAGCTCCTCAGCCCTGGCGCTTCCTGGCCGGTGCGCGCGACATATTCGGTGTAGCCACCGCCATAGGTGTGGATGCCTTCGGGCGTCAGCTCCAGCACGCGGTTCGACAGCGCCGCCAGGAAATGGCGGTCGTGCGAGACGAAGAGCATCGTGCCTTCATATTGCGACAGCGCCTCGATCAGCATCTGCTTGGTCGTGATGTCGAGGTGGTTGGTGGGCTCGTCGAGCACCAGCAAATTGGGCGGATCGAACAGCATCAGCGCCATCACCAGCCGCGCCTTCTCGCCGCCCGAGAGCACGCGGCACTTCTTCTCGATCTCGTCGCCGGAAAAGCCGAAGCAGCCCGCCAAAGCCCTGAGCGGCGCCTGGCCGGCCTGCGGGAAATTATCCTCAAGCGTCTGGAAGACGGTGCGCTCGCCGTCGAGCAGTTCCATGGCGTGCTGGGCGAAATAGCCCATCTTGACGCTCGGGCCGCGCGCGACGGTACCCGTGTCCGGCTCGGAGGCGCCGGCGACCAGCTTCAGCAGCGTCGACTTGCCGGCGCCATTGACGCCCATCACGCACCAGCGCTCGCGGCGTCGGATCTGGAAGTCGAGGCCGGAATAGATATTGCGACTGCCATAGGCTTTGTGGATACCCTTCAGCGTCGCCACGTCCTCGCCGCAGCGCGGCGCCGGCTGGAACTCGAAGGTCACCGTCTGGCGGCGCTTCGGCGGCTCGACGCGGTCGATCTTGTCAAGCTTCTTCACCCGGCTCTGCACTTGAGCTGCGTGAGAAGCGCGCGCCTTGAAACGCTCGATGAAGGCGATCTCCTTGGCCAGCATCGCCTGCTGGCGTTCGAATTGCGCCTGCAATTGCTTGTCGGCGAGAGCCCGCTGCTCCTGGTAGAATTCGTAATTGCCGGAATAGGAGGTGAGCGCGCCGGCATCGATCTCGATGATCTTGTTGACGATGCGGTTCATGAACTCGCGGTCGTGCGAGGTCATCAAGAGCGCGCCGTCGTAATCCTTGAGGAACTTCTCCAGCCAGATCAGGCTTTCGAGGTCGAGATGGTTCGACGGCTCGTCGAGCAGCATGACGTCGGGCCGCATCAACAGGATGCGGGCCAGCGCGACGCGCATCTTCCAGCCGCCGGAGAGCTTTGAGACGTCGCCGTCCATCATCTCCTGGCTGAAGCCGAGGCCGTCCAGCACCTCGCGTGCCCGGCCGTCGAGCGCATAACCGTCGAGCTCTTCGAAGCGGTGCTGCAATTCGCCATAGCGCTCTATGATTGCGTCCATCTCGTCGGCGCGGTCGGGATCGCCCATGGCGTGCTCGAGCTCGCGCATCTCGGCCGCCACGGCGCTCACCGGCCCGGCGCCCTCCATGACTTCGGCGACGGCACTCATGCCGCCCATGTCGCCGACATCCTGGCTGAAATAGCCGATGGTGACGCCGCGATCGACCGAGACCTGGCCTTCGTCCGGCTGTTCCTGGCCGATGATCATGCGGAACAAAGTCGTCTTGCCGGCGCCGTTCGGGCCGACCAGCCCGACCTTCTCGCCCTTCTGCAAGGCGGCCGAGGCTTCGATGAAGACGATCTGTCGGCCGTTCTGCTTGCCGATATTTTCAAGACGGATCATGGGGCGGTCCGGGAAACTGCGCTGACGTGGCGGGATTTGCCCGGGCGTGTACGCGAATGCAGGCGGCAGGGGAAGAGCGCAAACGCCGCAGATGCGCCTCCTTGCATTTGCCGATGGAACGCGGCGCAGCAGGATCAAGGTTCCTCGCCCGCACGAAGGTGGGGGAGAGGTGGCTCGGCAAAGCCGAGACGGAGAGGGGAACGCCCTACGAAGGCCCCCTCTCCGTCCGCTTCGCGGACACCTCTCCCCCGCTTTGCGGGGGCGAGGAACCCAAGCCTTCAAGGCCGGCGGGACAGCACCCCCTATGTCCTGCCGGGCATCTCCCCACTTGAGGGGAGATCAGCAGCTTTGGCGCATCACTCTACTTCGCGTCGTGGAAGATTATGCCCACGGTGTGTCGTTGTCCTGATCTCAACCGGCTCACGCCGTGGCGCAGGTTGACCCGGTAATACCCCTTGGTTCCCTGCACCGGCCGATTGTGCACGGCGAAGATCACCGCATCGCCGCGCTTGAGCGGCACCACCTCGGCGCGGCTTTGCATGCGCGGGCGTTGCTCGGTGAGCACAAACTCGCCGCCGGTGAAATCCTCGCCCGGCTCGGACAACAGGATTGCCACTTGCAGCGGAAAGGCGAGCGCGCCGTAGAGGTCCTGGTGCAGGCAATTGAAGTCGCCGGGGCCGTATTGCAACAGGAGCGGCGTCGGCCTCACCTGGCCTTCGTCGTGGCAGCGCTTCAGGAAGGCGGCGTGGTCGGAGGGATAGCGCTGCGCGACACCCATCTTCTCGTTCCAGTCATTGGCGACCGTGGCGAGGCGCGGATAGAGGGCTGTGCGCAGGCCCTCGATCAGGTCCGGCAGCGGATACTTGAAGTACCGATATTCACCCTTGCCGAAGCCATGGCGGGCCATCACGACATGGCTGCGGAAATGCTCCTGATGCGGATAGAGGCTGGCGACATCGGCGCATTCTTCCGAAGACATCAGGCCGGGCATGACGGCGCAGCCCTGGGCATTGAGATCTGACACCAGCGCGCGCCAATCCTGCGCCGCGACGCGGGATTCGGCCGAGCGGCTGGCGCGCTTGGTGTTGAGGGAATGGATGGTCATGGGCGCCTCCTTTGCTTGGTGTCAAAGTGGGGCGGAGGCGACGTTGGAACCACCCGATACATGACAAGATGGCGACGCGCCGACTTCCCCTTCTCCCCCTTGTGGGAGAAGGTGGCCTCGCGAAGCGAGGTCGGATGAGGGGTGTTGGAAGCAATGAGGCGGCGGCAATTTCACACTTGTTGCCAAGCTGGAACACCCCTCATCCGTCTCGGCGCTATCGCGCCGATCCACCTTCTCCCACAAGGGGAGAAGGAAAGGCCGCGTTTCACCGCTTGCGATATCCTTCCAACTCCGGATCAAGCTCCACCTTCACCGCATTGGTGAACACGCAGGTTGCCACCATGATGCCGGCGAAGGCGGTGAGGTTGACCAACAGCGTCTCGTCATAGCGGGCCTTCAACGCGGCCCAGGTCTCGTCCGGGACGGCATTCGCGTCGGCCGCGACCGCCTTGCCGAAGCCGATCAGCAGCGTCTCGTCGGCCGACGGCTCGATCCCCTCGGGATCGACCCCGTTCTCGATCAGCGCGCGGCGGAAGAAGGTGACCGGGATCTCGGCGCGCATCGTCTCGGCGATCACCTTCGAGAACAGCCAGATGGCGCGGTCGTCGAGTGTGGGCTTGAGAAGGTCACGCAGCGTGAACCATTCGGCGTAGATGCGGTGGGCGGCCGGCGAGTGCAGCAAGACGCGCTTCATGTTGGTCATGCGGCCGCGCAGCGCGAGCTCGCGGTCGTGCTCGGCGCGGATTTCTTCGGAGGCGGTCGCGTAGTCGATAGGGGATAGATGCGCCATGCGCTCACCCCAGCGTCGCGTGAAGCGTCGGGGCGCCGCGCAGCGTGTTGGAGACGGTGCAGATGTCCTCGGCGTCCGCCAATATCCGCTCTTTCGTCGCGGCGTCGAGGTCGCCGGCAATCTCCAACCTGACGGCGAATGTCTCGACCCGTGACGGCTCGTCCTTCGCCTTCTCGCCGGTGACCTCCGCCCTCACCTCGCCCAGGCGGTCGGCGACGCCGAGACGATTGGCGGCGATGCGGGCGCTGAGCACCATGCAGGCGGCCAGGGAAGCGTAAAGCAGGTCGAGCGGATTGAAGCCCGGAGCGCTGACCGACGTCACCACATCGACAGTGCCACCGGTTGGTGTGGTCACCGTCGGCAACCTACCAGGCGGGAGGGCCGCCAGCGCACCGGTCGTTCTGGTCCTCACCTTGAGCCCACTCATCAACTGTCCTTTCCGCCCCGGGGCCGCCGCGAGGGCGCTCCACGCCCAGGCGCGCCGATGCCTTCGCACTTCATGACGGTGCCTTCGCACTTCATATTGTATCCCTTACTTCGCACAAGATGGATTTCAGCCACCCTCGTGCCAGTCCGGCGCGCGAAAATCGTCCACCCGCCGCGCCGACGGCAGCGGATCATTAGCGCTTCCTAAACCGCAAAGGGGTATGCCTTGCGGATTAGCGGTGGAGTCGTCGATGAGCGCCTTCAGGCGAATGGCCGGATTTGTGCTGATCCTGTTGACAGGGGCTGTGACGCTGGCCGCGCTGCGCATCGACTCCGAGCGCAATTTCGCCCTTGCCAAGCAACGCTACCTTGAGAATTCGCAGGCCGGATCCAGGGCGACCGCCAAAACCGTCGAGGATGCGCTGCGATCGATCTACGAGAATGTCCGGACGCTGACCTATCTGCCCAGCGTTCAAAACCTCGACCGGCATGGCACCAACCTCGGCGACGAGGGCCGTGCCACGATCCAGCAGATCTACAACAACCTGGCCAGCAACGTTTCCATTTCCGAAGTCTACTTCCTGCCGCTGGACTTCGACCCCGACCGCTTCGATCCGGTGACAGGCAAGCTCGAGGAGCCGATCCTTCAGTTCGACCAGCTGATCGTCAACGCCAGGGCAAGGGCCGATGCCGACGATCGAAAGCCGAGGAAGCTGGACAATCAATCGCTTCAGCGGCCGGCGGAGGAGGTCGAGACCTATGAGTACCACGAACTTGCCAAGCAGCTTGCCTGGCTGAAGGCGAATTATCCGGATTCAAGTGGCATCGACGGTCTCAACGTGCCGATCATCGGCACGAAGGAACTGATCAC
Organism: Mesorhizobium humile; assembly: GCF_033977215.1. Taxonomy (NCBI): domain Bacteria; kingdom Pseudomonadati; phylum Pseudomonadota; class Alphaproteobacteria; order Hyphomicrobiales; family Phyllobacteriaceae; genus Mesorhizobium; species Mesorhizobium humile. Next base: position 175,637 of record NZ_JAVIIV010000004.1, on the reverse strand, counting down.
CTGCGACAACACCGATTTCATCCACAGCGGCAACGATGCCGACCGCTCGGGCTTCATCCTCTCGGTTCCCGTTTTCGCGGCCGACGGCACCCTTCGCGGCTCGGTCTCGGCGATCATGCTGACCTCGGCGTTGCGCAAGCTGCTGCCCAGCAGCGACTACGTCATCGTCAATTCCGACTATGGCTTCGAATCCGACCAGCACCGGCTTTCGACAGCCCTGGCGGCCGACACAAAATCGTTCACGGCGCCAGATTCCAAGCTGATCTATTCCGAAGTCATTCCGCTCTCGCTCAACGATCCCAGAAGCGCATGGCGGCTGTGGGCCGGCTTTCCCAACAGCCGGTTCGAAAGCGACGTCGATGTCCAGTCGGTGAAGCAATTCGAGCTGGCGGGCTACGCCGCCATTGCCGTCGTCACGCTGCTCGCCCTGGCGTGCTGGTATGCGATCGCGCGGAGCATGTCGATGCAGGCGGAGGCTGCCGAAACCCTGGAGCGGCGCGTGGAGGAACGCACCGCCGAGATACAGCATCTTGCGACACACGATATTCTTACCGGACTGCCCAATCGCGGCCTGCTGGCCGAGACGATGGACGACGCGCTGCGGAGCTTGCGGGACGGCGAAAAGTTGGCGGTACACTGCATCGACCTCGACCGGTTCAAACCGGTGAACGACACGCTCGGCCATCCGGTGGGCGACGAGCTTCTCGTGGCCGTGGCCAAGCGCCTCAGGCAGCAGGCCGGCGAAACCGCGATGGTGGCGCGGGTCGGCGGCGACGAATTCATCGTCATTCAATTGCTTTTTGACAGCGACGCGCAGGCCGGCGGGTTGGCCAGCCGGGCCATTCACGCGCTTTCGGCGGAATTCGTGATCCAGGGACACAAGATCGGCATCGGCGCCAGCGTCGGCATCGCTGTGTTTCCCGACGACGGCGACAGCTCGGAAATCCTCATCCGCAACGCCGACCTCGCGCTCTACAAGGCCAAGATGGAAGGCCGAGGCACCTGCCGGTCGTTCGAGCCGGGAATGGATGCGCGCCTGCAGGAGCGTCGCCTGCTCGAAGCGGAACTGGCGCTTGCCGTGGCGCAGGATCAGTTCGTGCTGCACTATCAGCCTCTGCATGACGCAAAGACCTCCAAGCTTACCGGCTTCGAAGCCCTCGTGCGATGGAACCATCCGCGGCTCGGCCTGCTGCCGCCGGGCGAATTCATCCAGCTCGCGGAGGAAACCGGGGTTATCGAAGGGCTTGGCGAGTGGATCATGCGGCAAGCCTGCGCAGACGCGGCGAGTTGGCCTCAGCCGGTCAAGATCGCCGTCAATCTCTCGCCGGCCCAGTTCAAGCAGCAGGGTCTGCCGCTTCAGGTTGCCTCGGCGCTCGCCACGTCCAATCTCTTGCCGTCACGGCTGGAGCTAGAGATCACGGAGTCGGTGCTGTTGGCCCACAATGAGCATACGATCCAAACGCTGCACGGCCTGCGCGACCTTGGCGTCAGCATCGCCATGGATGACTTCGGCACCGGCTACTCCTCGTTGAGCTACCTGCGGTCGTTTCCGTTCGACCGCATCAAGATCGATCGCAGCTTCGTCAGCCTGATGTGCGAGAGCAGCGAAAGCCGGGCTATCGTCAAGGCCGTCGCCGAACTCGGCAGCACGCTCGGCATGACGACCACGGCGGAGGGCGTCGAGACGCAAGACCAGTATCTGCTGGTCAGGGAGAACGGCTGCACGGATGTCCAGGGATGGCTGTTCGGGCGGCCTATGCCGGCCTCCCAGCTGCATGTGCTTTTCGAGCAGCACGCAGCCTTGACCGCATAGGTGGTTCAGCGGTCCGGCGCCAGGCCAACGAAATGGCCCGCCGAGGCGGGCCTTTTCGTTGGGTGTTCAACGCCTACTTCGTCAGATCGAGCGCCGCCGTCAGATCGCCCATCGGCGGCTGGTCGTTGTTGCGCAGCGCCTTGTCGCGGGCGACGATGCCCGGCAGCACCGGCAGGTTGTAGCGGTTGGTGATGAAGCGCAGGATCGAGGTGGTGTCGTACTGCGTGTGGTCGACCATGCCCATCTTGGCATAGGGCGAGATGATGAAGGCCGGGATGCGGTTGCCCGGGCCCCAGCGATCGGCCTTGGGCGGCGCGACGTGGTCCCAGAAGCCGCCATTCTCGTCATAGGTGACGACGACCAGCATATGCGCCCATTGCGGGCTCTTTTCGAGATGCGCGACGAGGTCGGCCAGATGCTGGTCGCCAGAGGTCACATCGGCATAGCCGGCGTGCTCGTTGAGGTTGCCCTGCGGCTTGTAGAAGGTGACGGCCGGCAGCTTGCCGTCGTCGATCGCCTTGATGAACTCGACGCCGTCGAGGCCGCCATCCTTGATGTGCTCGGCGCGAGCGGGCGTGCCCGGCGCATAGGCCGCGAAATAGTTGAAGGGCTGGTGGTGGAACTGGAAATTCGGCACGGGCGTCGCGTTCTTGCCGTCGAGCGCCGCCTGCCAGGCGCCCGAATACCAGGCCCAGGAAATGCCCTTCAGCGACAGTAGGTCACCGATGGTGATCTCGTGCTGCGGCGGCAGCGTGGTCGGCTGCGCCGGATCGGCCAGCGCCTTGTTACCACCCTCCGCCGGCTTGTTGGCGCTCGGCTGGTAAGGCGGCTGCATGGTGTTGACGGCGTAGAAGTCGGGCGTGATGGCGCCGTCATTGGCGAATTTCGGCACGCCGCCAAGCGCCGAGGGCGGCGAATTGTCGGCCGGCTTCAGCGTCACGCCATCCGGCTCGACGACGGCGATCTGGCCCTTCACCGGGCTGGTGTCGGCGTTCGGATAGTAAGGCGCGCAGGCGCAGGCGAGCATGAAGTGGTTGAGGAAGGAGCCGCCGAAGGCGCCCTGGAAGAAGTTGTCCGCCAGCACGTATTTCTTGGCGATCGCCCACATCGGCAGGTTCGAGCCGTCGTAATGGCCCATGACCAGCGAGCCGGAATCGGCCCAGGCGACGAACTTGTCGTTCCGGCCGCCGTCGATCTGCATCTGCTCCTGGTAGAAGCGGTGCCAGAGGTCGTGCGTGACGACGTTGGTGCTCTCGTTGAAGCCCTTGGGGTCGTCGATCGCGAAAGCGGCATTGGGAAGATGCGCGCTCTGCGCTTCCGTCACCGCCGGGGTGACGCCCTTGCCGGTCAGTCCGCCCCATGCCGGCGGCAATTCCGAAAGCGGCTTGCCGTCGCGGTCGAGCTGGCGCGCCTGGTCGAGCGAGACATTGGCCAGGCCGTTGGCGCCGGGGAAGCCGCCATAGAGGTTATCGAAGCTGCGGTTCTCGGCGTAGATGACGACGACGGTGTCGATCTTGTCGTAGCCGGGAGGAGCCGCGTGGGCAGCAACGGAGAGCGATGCCAGCGCCGTGGAGGCGAGGCAGAGCGAGAGAAAGGACCGGGTCATCGGGAAATGCCTCGTGGCTTGGGAATGGCTGGAGGACGGCAATGCAGGCAAGCAACCTGCATCTATGCCCAGCTACTTCGGTGCGTTGTCACCTTTGTGACAGTTCCGCCCCGGCCGAACACGGTTTCGTGAGCGAATACGCCGGTCATCAATCCGTTGCACTCGATCCTTACGTCGCGAACGAAATCTGGCGAAGGAAATCAGGGATGTCGCCACAGACGATGGGACGGAAAAATCACACGATCGCCCTTCTGACTGCCCTGACGGTCGGCTTGACCGCGCCTGCCAACACCGCGGAACCTTCCGGCGTCCATCCCGGCCCCATGTCGCGCCAGGACGCTTTTGCCCGCGCCGACGCGCTGACTGCGCTCGGGCGGCAGATGTTCTTCGACCCTTCGCTCTCGGCCTCGGGCAAGCAGGCCTGCTCGTCCTGCCACGATCCCAACCACGCCTTCGGACCGGCCTCGGCTTCGCCGGTCGAGATAGGCGGGGCAAAGCTCGACCAGCCGGGCGTCCGCACTGTCCCATCGCTGCGCTACCTGCAGGCGGCGCCGGCCTTCACCGAGCATTTTTACGACTCCGAGGATGAAGGCGACGAGAGCGTCGACAATGGGCCGACCGGCGGCCTGACCTGGGACGGCCGCGCCGATCACGGCAAGGACCAGGCGAGGATCCCGCTGCTGTCGCCCTTCGAGATGGGCAACAAGGACGAGGCCCAGGTGGCCGCCAGCCTGCGCAAGGCTTCCTATGCCGGCACCTTCAAGGCGGCGTTCGGCGCCGATGTCTTCGACCATCCGCAGGACGCTTTCGAGGCTGCGGTGGATGCGCTCGGCACCTTCGAGCAGAGCAGCGCCGACTTCTATCCCTATTCCAGCCGCTACGACGCCTTCCTCGCCGGCAAGGCGCAGCTTTCCGCACAGGAGCTGCGCGGCCGCATGCTGTTCGAGGACGAGACCAAGGGCAATTGCGCAAGCTGTCACTTGAGCGAGCCGGCCAATGACGGCGAGCCGCCGCAATTCACCGACTACGGCCTGATCGCGATTGGCGTGCCGCGCAACCCGGCGATCCCCGCCAATGCTGATCCCAATTACGTCGACCTTGGCCTGTGCGGTCCGCTGCGCACTGATTTCAAGGGACGCGCCGAATATTGCGGCCTGTTCAAGACGCCGACCCTGCGCAACGTGGCCTTGCGCAAAAGCTTCTTCCACAATGGCTATTTCCACTCCCTGCGCGAGGCGGTCGCCTTCTACGCCAGCCGCGACAGCGATCCGGCGCGCTGGTATCCGACGATGGCGGACGGCACGGTCGACAAATTCGACGACCTGCCAAAGGCTTACTGGCCGAACCTCAACACCGACCCGCCGTTCAACGGTAGAAAGCCCGGCGACAAGCCGGCGCTGAGCGACGCCGAGATCGACGACATCGTCGCCTTCCTTGGCACGCTGACCGACGCCGACCAGGCGGGGCAGTAAGGCAAGCGGCCAAGGCGATTGATGGGGGCGCACGGCATGCTTGCAGCCGGGGCCGTCTATCCACCGTAAATGTGTGCCAATGTGAGCCACGTCATAGGAACGCCAAGTCGCGTCTGCTATGTTGCCCATCTCTTCACAGATGGAGTCTCCGATGAGGTTCGTCGCGGTGCAGGAGCCGCCCGGCAGCAGTTGGGCGGTGTTCGATGCGGGCAATGGCGCGCCGGCCGAATATGCCGGCCGGGTGCTTATCGGCCTGACATCGCGCGAGGCCAGCTGGTTCGTTGCCGCAGGCAACGACCAGGCGGCCTGGCCACGGCCCGGCCGGCCAGCCGCGCAACTGCGGCTGGTCAGCGGAGGCGGCTCGCAGCCGATCTAGGAAAGGCACGGCCAAACAGGCGGTTGAGAAGCCGCGCTGCCGGATTGATTCAAGCGGATTGATTCAGGGCAGCGCGACTTCGGTGTTGCCCTCATTGCGCCGGTGCGTAGCGGCTCACCACCATGCCGCTGGCATAGGGCTTCGAGCCGAGGAGCTTCAGCCTGCCAAAACCGCCCTCGTCGAAGATGCGGCGGCCGCTGCCCAGAACCGCAGGATTGACGAAGAGCTGGAACTCGTCGACCAGGCCGGCGGCGATCAGCGCGGCGGCAAAGCCCGCGCCGCCGAACACGGCGATGTCGCCGCCCTCGCCTTGCTTCAGCGCAGCGACCTCGCGTGGCAGGTCGCCGCTGACGAGCCGCGTGCGTTCCCAGCGCGATGCCTCGAGCTTGCCGCTCGCCACAACCTTCTCAGCCTCCAAGATGCGCTGCGCGAAGGCGTAGAAAGGGTCCTTCGGAAATTTCCTCGCCGCGTTGCCCCAATGGGTCAGATACCCCTCCTCAGCCATCTTGCGGCTCAACAGGATGGTGTCGATACAAGCAAAGGCGGCGTTGAAGTCCCGCTTGAGCTCCTCGTCCCAGGCGCTGTCATCGCCCCATTCCCAGAGCTGCCAGCGATGCCCCTCGTCGGCGCCGACAAAACCGTCGACCGACATCTGCATCTGCAGGATGAGCTTCTTCATGTCCGGTCCCCTCGCGCTTAATTGCTTTACTTTCGGAACCATTTGACCCAGATCGGGAAATGATGTCAATAGTAGAGTGATTTAAAAATGGAACCATACCGATGTCGACCAAGGGACGGTCCGGCTGCCCGATCAGCCTCTCGCTCGAATTGCTCGGCGACCGCTGGACGCTGCTCATCATCCGAGACCTGGCCTTTGCCGGGAAACGGCATTTTCGCGAGTTCCTGCAATCCGCCGAAGGCATCTCGTCGCGCACGCTGGCCGAGCGGCTGCAGACGCTGGTCGACGAAGGCGTCCTCACCCGCAGCGACGACCCGAGCCATGGGCTGAAGGCGATCTATCGGCTGACCGATGCCGGCATCGACCTTTTGCCGATGCTGGCGGCACTGGGCGCCTGGGGCAGCAAATATCGCAAGGCCGACAACGACCTCGCCCGGATCGCTGGTGAGCTCGCGGCCGGCGGCCAGCCGGCGCTCGAGCAGATGAAAGAAAAGCTGAAAACCGAGCATCTGGGGTAACGGGGCGGCGTGCTGTCGGCGCACCGGCCGTCCAATGCTGCGGCGAGGCGGCCGCCAGCGTCGGCTGTCCGCGAGCCGATCGACAAACATTGGACAACAATCCCCCCTCGCCTGTCAGCGAGGCCGTCCGTGTCACTGCAGCCCTACCGGCTCCTCGGCCGGCGGCTCCCCGGGCAACCCCAGTCGCAGCCGCTCCTCCTCGGCGAATATCTCGGCCTGCGCGTGAATGTCGAACACTTGCTGCGTCAGCCTGCCGCCATCGACGACCCGCACTATCCATTGGCCATTGAGGGTTTTTACGCGGACACTGTCTGGCTCGCTTGTTACCATATACAGCCCCTGCTCATCGCTCGAAGAACTTCCTGCCTCCGACCAAATACGATCTAGAGCGCCTGGAGTTGCCGGAAAGCGGGGCTTATTAGTCTTTAGTGCAAGGGTACTCGCCAATATCCGATATATTTGCGGATCGTGATGAACAAAAACGAGCATGGAGACGAAGGGATGCCGTTGCGCCCCAGCTCATTGGAATTCGACTTCGATATCGAGTTCGGTCTGCGATACGATACGGCAGCGCATTTCGAAAGCGTCTGAGCGGACTTGCAGATTGCGCAGTCTGGCGCTTGGGCGGGCGGGAGCGCGAACGAATTCGCCGCGCGGCTGCGGCCCGGTCGCCTTGGGGGGTGATACTGGGTTCGGCGGCCGGGCCTGACCGGAGTTTGCGAGGCCGCCGGCTGTCATAAACATGCGCTCGGGCTCAGCCAAGGACAAGAACGACCTAGGCCCTAGGACCAAAGCTGCAAGGACATGGCCGACAGGACCAGTTGCGCTTTGACGACTGGGAAGAAACGTGCCGAACGCCGGCCGCGTCAAAAGCCCAAGAAATGCCGACCGAGGAGATAGCCGAGCGCCGCCACGACCAACGGAAACAGCGCCGGCGCCGCCCTGCTGAACAGCGAGGGGTTTATCTCCTTGGCAGGAGCGCTGGATTTGGCATTGCCGAGGTTTTTGGTCATGAACTCATTACCGGTTGGGGGCTAGCTGCCGGCTGGTCCATTAAATTAGAAGTCGCTTATTAAGTTTCCGGCAAGCCCAACGCTACAATTCGCGGCAATTTATTCCGACTACTGGGTGCGCTCGGCAAGCGCAAAAGCCTGGAGATTGCGCGACTTGCCAGGATCCTGGTCGGCGTTGGCGATGATGGCGTGGAAGGCCGCCCGGGCGATATCCTTTTTCTTGGCATCCGGATGCAGTTTTCGCACCGCCTTGAGCAGGTCTTTCGGTTTCATATCCGGGGTGACGACGCGCATCAGCGTATCACCTATGGCCTGCAATTCGTTGGCATCCATGACGATGAGCCCTGTTTTGGCGGCAGGAGCCTAGCATATAGCGGGTCGAGCGCGTCACTTTTGTGATGCGCCGATGGAGTCGGAGCCAGTCTTTCTAGAGAATTTTAGTGGCGAAAGCGTCCAGCCGTGAATTTTCGCGGTAGCAAAGCCGAACGACCATAGCGGCCGCAATCCCGGTAGCGGCGCCGCCGGCGATGTCACCGGCATAGTGGATGCCGATATGCAGCCGCGACCAGCAGATCAGCACGGCCATGACGAGCAAGGCGAGCGTGCGGCGCGGCAGCGCCTGCATGGCGAAGGCGGCGACGATGGCGATGCTGGCGGTCGCGTGGTCGGACGGGAACGACCAGTCGGCGCTGGGCGCGATCAAAAGATGCGTGACGCCGGCATCGTATGGCCTGATCCGGTGGACAAACAGCAGGATGGCCTGGTTGATCGCCAACCCTAGCAGAAAGGAAAGGCCGGCGGACAGGCAGGCATGGCGCACATGGGCGCGGTCGCTCCTCGACCACCATTGCAGGGCCACCACGATCACCATCAGCGGCACACCGATTTGTGAGATGGCGATCATTGTCCTATCAAGGGGTGGGCTGATGCCGGCAGCTGAATTGATCCAGTGCGTGAGAGAAACGTCCATTCTAGCCTGATTTCCCTGGTCTATTGTGAGGTCGATCGTTGAAGCCCGCCGGCGAGCACCGCATTCACCAACTCTTTGAGGTCAGCGTATGGCTAAAAGGTGCCCATGCCTTGATCGAGTGCGTCGGCGGCATCCTGCTTTACGTTGTCACCACCGAAACCATCGCTTCCTGGGTCAACATGTTCACCCAGGAAGAGTTGATCGAAGATCCGAACGATTTCATAGCTGGCTATCTGTCGCGGATGGCCGGCCAGTTTTCGCTGGACAGCAAGGAGTTCTACGCCTTCTACCTGCTCAGCCACGGGCTGATTAAGCTTCTGCTGGTCATCGGCCTGCTGCGCGGCAAGCTCTGGTCCTACCCGGCCTCGCTGGTGGCACTCGGCGCCTTCATGGCCTATCAGGTCTACCGCTACTCCTACACGCATTCGCCCGGCCTGCTCGTGCTGACCGTCTTCGATGCGATCGTCATGTGGCTGGTCTGGCAGGAGTGGAAGACGGTGCGCCGCCATATCGCGCCCTGATCGCGCCGGCCCTCACTCGATTTTCCGCCGGAATTTCGAATGGCAGCTCGTGCAATCCTGCAGGATGAGGTGCAGGAGATGTTCCGCCGGCATCGTTGCCGGATCGGCTTCGACGGCGCCCGGGCGCTTGCCGAGCAGGCTGCCGCCATCCATCGGCGGGCCGGTCATCCGCATGTCGGCGGTGATCCCGGCCGGCGCGTTCGCGGCCTTGGCGGCGAGCGCGTCGGCGAGCCGACCGATATGGCGTGCCAGCGCCTCGAACTCCGGCCGGGCCTCCTCCATCTCCAGCCTGGCGCCAGACGGCGCGCCAAGCGTGCCTTGCGGGAATTCGGCGACCAGGGCGGCGCCGGTGCGGGCGCTGAGCGTGTCCGCGGCTGCCTTGAAGGCCACCGGCTCATAGCCGCGCTTGCCGCCGAACATTTCGGCGATCGCCTTGGCGGCGGCCGCCATCTCCTTCATCGAGGCCTGGCGCGCCGGCACGATGGTATCGCCCGGACCCGCTGCCAGCGTTGGGGCAAGGACCAGGGGGCCGGCGAGCGCAAGCATCGCCGCCCCGAAAGCGACGCGCAACCTCATGCCTGCACGTCGACGATGCCCATCATGCCGAGTTGCTCATGCTCGAGGATGTGACAGTGATACATGCGCGTGCCCGGCCGTTCCTGGCGCGTGCGGAGCCGCACCGTCTCGCCGCGTGCTACGTTGACCGTGTCCTTCCACGCTAGATAAGGCGGCTTGGCGACCTTGCCGTCGCGTTCGCGTTCGACCACCTGGAACTGGGTGCCGTGGATATGGAACGGATGGTCCATGTCGGCCTGGTTGACGATTTCCCAGAGCTCGGTGTCGCCGGCCCTGGCGACGATGTCGACGCGCCCCATGTCGAACGCCTTGCCATTGATCAGGAAGCCCATCTCCATGCCGGTGGCGTTCATCGCCATGGTCTCGGTGAAGACGAGGCGGCGGCTGACCGTGGGAGCCCCTAGCGGCGCGATCGGCCTCAACCGCTCGGGCAGCGGCGGCATCGCCTCGGCCGGCGCGTCGGAGACATCGACCGTCAGCAACGTCAGCCCGGCGTCCGTGGGCCGGCCAGGACCCATCCAGCCGCGGTCATAGTCGAGCGTGGTGAGGGTGGCAGTGCCCGACCGGTCGAAGGCGGCGACCAGTTCGACACGTTCGGCCGGGCTGAGCAATATCTCCTCGGCCACAACTGGCGCCTCCAGGAGACCGCCGTCGCTGCCGATCACGGTCATCGCGGCGTTGGCGAAAGCGAGCCTGAGGAAGCGCGCATTGGTGGCGTTGTAGAGCCGCAGGCGCCGCTTCGCGCCACGCGCCATCGCCAGCTTCGGGTTCTTCTGGCCGTTGACCAACACATGATCGCCGACCCTGCCGTTCATCAGGTCGGTCATGGTGTTGTCGGGCATCGAGCCGTCCGCGGCAAGGCGAAGGTCGGTGAACATGAGCACGGTATCGCCATAGGCGGCCGGGATCGGATCGGCTTTGGCCTTGACGACGAAGCCGCCGGCAAGGCCACGATAGACCTGCTCGGCCGTCCGGCCATGCGGATGCGGGTGATACCAGTAGGATCCGGCCGAGCCCTCGGGCAGCTCGAAGGCGTAGACACGGTCGGCGCCCGCCGCCACCGGGTCCATCGGATTGCCGTCCTGGTCTGCCGGCACCGGCATGCCGTGCCAGTGGATGGTGCTTTGCTCGCCCGCGATCCGGTTGGCGAAGGTGATCTCGACGCGGTCGCCTTCATAGGCCACGATCAGCGGCCCCGGGCTCGTGCCGTTATAGGCAAGGATCGGCGTGTCCTGGCCCTCGACGAAGCGCGCCGTGGCCGCCTCCGCCGTCAGCCTCGCCTGGAACAGCCCGGGCCGGCCGGCCTCGTTGGCAAGCAGCGGCAATTGGCGCAGCCCCTCGCCCTCGGCCAGCGTGACGGGCGCTTGCGCCATGGCGCCCATGTCATGGCCCGCATGACTGCCCATTCCCGGCATCGAGTCCATGCCGGACATGCTGTCCATCTTCATCTGCGCCAGCGCGCGAGAACCCGACAGAGCCGTTGCCAGGCCAGCCATCAGAAAGCCGCGTCGGTGCATTTTCCGTCTCCTCGATCGTGTTTGGGAAGGGCGCCGCCTGGACGACCCTCCAACACGCTACGGGTTCCAGCAACTGGAAGGTCAAGCGAAAATCGAGCAGGCAGGTACGCCGAGGTCCGTGTCTGGCTTCGCCCAAAAGAAAATGCCGGGACAGCCCCGCCACATGCTCACGCCGCCGTTTTTTAACCCCAATCGCCCTCTAGCCGGCTGAAGACGCTGCGGTTCCAGCCCTCACGTTTTCTTGACAGAGGCTGGAAAAACGGGCAGCAAGCGGGTGAGGGAGAGCATTTCTACCGTGGCAAAGACCACGGAGGGCTCTTTTTTCGTATGGACCGTCGCCAAATCGGCGATTGGTGGAGGGATTGGTTAACCAACTTTGTCCATCTTTTGAATCAATCGGCAACAGACGCGAGTAGGTGCAGGGGGCACCAGCGAACTGTGATCGTGACGGGTGCCAGGTCCGCAAACCGGCATGCCGATTGAGAGTGGTCGTATGGCGTTTTTGCGTTTGAAAATCCGGGGTGACGCTCCTCATGGGGAGGTAACTTCGAAAAAGTCTGGTCATCGTTGGGTCGTGGTGCCTGCTATCGGCGCCGCCCTCGCCCTATGGTCCGTCGCCACCTTGGCGGGGCTCTATTCGGTGAGCACCTCGCTGACCGCAGCTTCCAACGGATTGCCGCAAGGCCTGCTTTCCGGGCGTAGCATCGGGCTTGGCGACCAGCGCCGGCAGCTCGCCAATGCCTGGGCGCCGCATCTTGCCGCCAACGGCGGCTACCAGGCAGGCTCGCTCATCGGCAGCTGCGACGCAGGCTGCTTCAGCCTCGCGACAAGCTTCAGACATGACAGCCAAGCAGCTGAAAAACTGCAGAATAAAGGCCTCGACGGCAAGATGGCGCGCCTCAAGTTGCCGTCGCCGGACAGCGTCGCGCAGGAAAAGGTCGTGGTGGTGGCTTCGGCGGCCGGAGCCGCCGACCGTTTCGACGGCGTGGTGAAGCGCGCGGCGCTTTCGCCGCAAAAGCTTGCCGATGCCTTTGCCCGCGCCGAGAAGGCGCCGTTCCTGCTCGCCAGCCTGCCTTCGGCGAGCCGCTTCGGCGGCGCGCAGCCGAACGCCCCGATCGAAGCCCGCTTCGGTTCGCAGCCGGCCGAAATCGGCGGCGCTTCCGACTTGGCGCTGGCGCTTGCCAACATCGCGCCTGAAGATACGGCGGACGTCCCGACTGCCGTCGCGCTGCAAAACAGCGATGCGCCCGATGTTGCCGAGAATACGGAAAAGGGCCAGGAGGGCGAGTACCAGGTCGCCTCGCTGCCGCCGCAGGACGATCTGCCCGACGCGATTGCCGTGCCCGGCCTTCGGCCACGCACGACGCTCGAACGCGCCACCGAGACGCCCGAACAGAACGCGGCCAAGGCGCAGAAACCCGAACCCACGAAGCCGCAGGCCGCCAAGGCCAAGCCGCAGCCGGCCGCAGCCGACACCGCGCAAAGCGCACCGACGGCCGTCTCGCCGAGAAGCGGCGACCAGGCCCTACCGGGCGTAGCCGGCTCGAAGCCGGTCGTGGCCGACTCAAAGCCCAGCAAGCGCAAGGCGCAGGCGTCAGAAATGCTCGCCTATGCCAAGCCGGATACGCCGGAGCGCGGCGGGCTCGGCAGTGCGTTCCGCAACCTTTTCAACGGACCCTCGACGGGCAATGGCGTCGCCGTCTACGATATCTCGGCCAAGACGGTCTACATGCCGGACGGCTCCAGGCTCGAGGCGCATTCGGGATTGGGCTCGATGGTCGACCAGCCACGCTTCGTCAACAAGAAGAATGTCGGCCCGACGCCGCCCGACACCTACAATCTGTCGATGCGTGAATCGCGCTTTCACGGCGTCGAGGCGATCCGGCTGACGCCGACCAGCGGCAGCAACAAATATGGCCGCAACGGCCTGCTCGCCCACACCTACATGCTGCGCGGCGGGCGCGCCGAGTCGAATGGCTGCGTCGTCTTCAAGGACTATCACCGCTTCCTCGCCGCCTACAAAAACGGCAAGATCAAGCGCCTTGTCGTGGTCCCGCGCCTGACAAGCTCCCCCACCCGGGTCGCCCAGGAAGGCCGCCAGGGTTAAGCCTTACATAAGCCGGCGCGCTGGTCGCCGGCTGTTATCGATCCCCACTTGCTGATCCGAAGGGCCTGGCGCCAAGACGCGCCCGGGTGTTTGCCGTCGCTTCCAGCCATGGCAACAATCGCTGCCTCGCATGAGGAAGCGATAACGACCCTTCCCAGGATATAGATATGGCGCAGCCCGGGCTTGCGGCAAGCCCCCGGCCATGGCGTATCAACGCTGCTCCGAAAAACCATAACGGAGCATGGAATGCGGATCTTGTTATCGACTTACGGCTCGCGCGGCGATGTCGAGCCGCTGGCGGCGCTGGGCGCGGCGTTGCAGGCGCACGGCGTCGAGGCCAAAGTGAGCGCGCCGGGCGACACCGAGTTTGCCGCCCTCCTGGCCCGCGCCGGCGTGCCGCTGGCCCCGGCCTTCTCGCCTGTGCGCGAATGGGCGAAGGAAATGATCAATCGGTCGCGATCGGCGTCGCCCGAAGACCGGGCCAGGCTCATTGCCGGCCAGGCGGCCGAGATCGTCGCCAGGCAATATGAGGCGCTCGGCGCGGCCGCCGAAGGCTGCGACGCCGTGGTGGCGTTCGGTCTCTTCCCATCCTGCGCCGCCGCGCGGATGGTCGCTGAGCAATGCGGCATGCGCTACATGCTCGGCACGTTCTGTCCCATCTGGTTGCCGTCGCCGCACAACCGGCCGCATGAATATCCAAGCCATCCGCTGCCGCCCGGCGTGACCGACAACCGCCTGCTGTGGGAGATGGATGTCCGGACCAAGAACGCCCTCTTCGGCGAGGCGATCAACGGCCAGCGCGCGTCGCTCGGACTGCCCCCGGTGGAAAACGTCCGGGACTATGTCTATGGCAAGAGGGTCCTGCTCGCCTGCGACCCGACATTGGGGCCTTGGCCGGGCTCGGACCTGATCGATGCCGCTCAGACCGGCGCCTTCATCCTGCCGGACGAACGGGCCCTCCCCGATGATCTCGAAGCATTCCTCGCCGCCGGACCGCCGCCGGTCTATGTCGGCTTCGGCTCGATATCGGTCGCGAGCGAGGCCGGCCGCGCGGCCATCGAAGCGATCCGCGCCAATGGCCTTCGCGCGGTCATCGCGCATGGCTGGGCCGGGCTCGGCTGCATCGACAATGGCGGCGACTGCTTCGCCGTCGGCGAGGTCAACCAGCAGGCGCTGTTCGGCCGCGTCGCCGCCGTCATCCACCATGGCGGCGCCGGAACGACCGTTGCCGCGGCGCGGGCGGGAGCGTCACAGGTGATCGTGCCGCAGATCGGCGACCAGCCCTATTGGGCGAAGCGGGCGGCCGAACTGGGGATAGGCGCCGCGCATGACGGTCCGGCACCGACGATGGAGTCGTTGTCGGCGGCGCTGGAGGTGGCCTTGGCGGCCGAGACCGGCGCTCGTGCAGCGGCAGTGGCCGGCATGATCCGCACCGACGGCGCCGAGGCGGCGGCGCGGCGGCTGATTGAATTGGTGGGGCAATCCAGCCGGTGACCTCATTGTGCCGTCAGTTCCGCCAGCGCCCTTTGCAGGGGCGCTGGCGAGACCTGGATCGGGCCTGAGAAGGGACTGTCCATATCGATGATCAAATAGACCGCTGCCGCCACCAGCGCTCCGGAAATGAGGCATGTGAAGACGACGGTGCCATTGGTCGGCGCCCTGAAGCCGAAGCTGGCGAAGATAAGCGTCAGCCATGCCACGAGCAGCGCGATCAGCGGCGCAGGGATGGCGCCCTCGGACTGCTCGGCCAGTATCCAGCGCTGCTCGATCAGCTTCTGGAGTTGCTGCGCCGCGGCCTGTTGGGCGGCGGTCTGCCTGGCATCCATGGGCGTCAATCCCGCCAGGATGTCTCCGACCTGATTGAGCAGCAGTTCCGACAGCCTGTTCGGAACGACGGTTGTGTCGCTGTTGGCGGTGGAGGTGTCGACGACGCGCTGGACATAGGCGGCAAGCGACTGCCGGGCGCTGTCGGCCTCCGGCCCGTAATGCCGGAGCGTTCGGTCGAGCAGAATGATCTCGGTGGCGAAAGTGTGTACGTTGCCGTTGATGGACTCAAACGTGTTCTTGGCCGAGTTGATCATCAGGCCGAGCATAAGCGAGGACATCACCACGAAAAGGTTCGCGGCAAGCCGTATCACCGCGCTGGTGTCGTCCCCAAGGTGGTGGGCGGGGAATCGCTCATGCATCATCAAGCTGACCAGCGAGGCCCCGGCCAGGCACGCAAAAATCGCTATCCCTACAAGCACTTCGCCCATAGCTGACATTGTAGCCGAGGCACGACGCTTGCCAATTGGCTGATCAGGGTTGAATCAACATCGAAGCATAACGGCCTATGTCGTTGGCCGGCATGGAGACTTTCGTGTCAGGCTCCAGGTGCATCGGGGCGGCGCTCGAAAACCGCTTTCAATACCGGGCGAAGGCGCTATCTATGGCGCGGGGCGGCTCCCAATCACTCACGAGGCAATCCATGACAATTCGCGCTGTCGTCTGGGGCGAGAACATCCATGAGCGGACCAATGAGGTGGTCGCCTCCATCTATCCGGAAGGCATGCACGCGACCATCGCCAAGGCGCTGAACACGGACAAGGCGATCTCCGCCTCGACAGCCACGCTGGAGCAGCCGGAGCACGGCCTGCCGCAATCCCGCCTCGCCGAAACCGACGTTCTGGTCTGGTGGGGCCACAAGGACCATGGCGCGGTGGCCGACGAGGTGGTCGAGCGCGTCGCTCGCCGCGTCTGGCAGGGCATGGGGCTGATCGTGCTGCATTCCGGCCATTTCTCGAAGATCTTCAAGCGGCTGATGGGCACGCCCTGCACGCTGAAATGGCGCGAAGCCGGCGAGCGCGAGCGGCTCTGGGTGACGAGCCCCAACCATCCGATCGCCGAAGGCGTCGGCGAGTTCTTCGAACTGGAGAACGAGGAGATGTATGGCGAGCAGTTCGCCGTGCCGGAGCCGCTGGAAACCGTGTTTATCTCCTGGTTCCAGGGCGGCGAGGTGTTCCGCTCCGGCCTGACCTACCGGCGCGGCGCCGGCAATGTCTTCTACTTCCGCCCCGGACACGAAACCTACCCGACCTATCACGATGCTACGGTGCAGAAGGTGCTGCGCAACGCGGTGAAATGGGCGCACAACCCGCAAGGGTCGAAGCCAGCCATCCTCGATGCGCCGAACGTGCCGGTGGAGAAGGCGCTGGAGCCGATCGAGGAGCGCGGAGCCAAGCTGCACGCGCATGGCGAGGCCGGCTTCCGCTAAAAAAGGCGCTTGCCTACTTCGTGCGGGATTGCGCGGAAACAGCGCCTGGGTCACATTCATCTCACACGATTGAATCGAACCAAATCGCTCAAGGAAGCAAAATGCGGCTTTTGATACTCGGTACCGGCTGGATGGCGCAGGAACATGCCCGCCGCTTCGGCGCCATCGAGGGCATCGACATCGTCGGCGCGGTCGATGTCGATGCGGCCCGCGTCGATGAATACGCGGACGCCTACAAGATCCCGAACCGCTTCACCTCGCTGGAGGCGGCGCTCGACTGGGGCGACTTCGACGCGGTCGCCAATGTCACACCGGACCGCATCCACCACCCGACCACGATGGCCCTGGTCGCCGCCGGCAAGCCGGTGCTGTGCGAGAAGCCGCTGGCGGAAAATTTCGGCAAGGCGAGCGAAATGGCCGATGCCGCGGAAGCCGCCGGCGTCGTTAACATGGTCAACCTCACCTATCGAAACGTGGCCGCGCTGCAGAGAGCGCGCCAGATGGTGCAGGCCGGCGAGATCGGCACGGTTCGCCATGTCGAAGCCTCCTATCTGCAGAGCTGGCTGGTGTCGAAATTCTGGGGCGACTGGCGCACCGATCCGAAATGGCTGTGGCGGCTGTCGCGCCGCCACGGTTCCAACGGTGTGCTCGGCGATGTCGGCATCCATATCCTCGATTTCGCCAGCTATGGCGCGGCGCTCGACATCGACCACGTCTTCTGCCGGCTGCGCGCCTTCGACAAGGCGCCGGGCAACCGCATCGGCGAGTACCAGCTCGACGCCAATGACAGTTTTGCGATGACGCTCGACTTCGCTAACGGCGCCTTCGGCGTGGTGCATGCCAGCCGCTGGGCGACCGGCCATATGAACGAATTGCGCCTGCGCATCTATGGCGACAAGGGCGGCATCGAGGTGGTGCACAATCTCGAAGGCTCGGCTCTGAGGGCCTGTATCGGCGACAATATAGAGAGCGCCAAATGGGAGGAGCTCGATGCAGGCTCCGTGCCGACCAACTACCAGCGTTTCGTCGAAGCGGTGAAGAGCGGCGTGCAGACCGAACCGACCTTCCGCCACGCGGCAGGCCTGCAGAAGGTGCTGGACCTCGCCGTGGTGTCGGATGAGAAACGCGCCGAGTTGAGGGCCAACGCGGATACGCAGTAGCCCCTCCCTTGCCCCCCACCAAGCAGGGACAGGAACCAGCTCACGCGCGACGCCACACAAATCTTTCAAGCATTTCTTGAAGCGTGCACCCGGTGTTTCGTGGTTGGATACGCCACGGGTTCGGGAGGAGGCTTCATTGACTGACTACGTCGCATTGCCGAAGGCCGAGGTGCACATCCATATCGAGGGTTGCTTCGAGGCCGACGACGTCATTAGCAACTGCGAGCAGGCCGGCATTCTGCTGCGCGCGCCGCGCGACAGGCTCTTCGAAGCACACGACCTGAAAAGCTTCCTCGAGATGCTCGACTGGGTGTGCGGCACGTTCCGCACGCGCGAGCAATTGGCTGTCGCTGCCTACAAATTTGCTGCACGAATGGCCAGGAGCGGCGTGCGCTACGCCGACGCCATCGTCAACCCGACCCACTGGCCTCACTGGCATCGGAACATCCCCGGGATGATCGACGCCTTCGACGCTGGCTTCGCGGCCGCCGAGCAGGACGGATACCCGCCGGTCGGGCTCTGCGTCAGCCTTCTGCGCACCCAGTCTGCCGAAGACGCCATTGAGCTGGTGGAATTGCTGAGCAGGATCAGGCACCGGCGGGTCGTTGCCCTTTCGATCGACGGAAACGAGGCGGCCGCCGGCCGCACTGGTCCGCGCTTCGCCGAGGCGTTTCGCCGCGCGGCCGCGGCCGGACTGCGCCGAACCGTGCATGCTGGCGAGTCGAGCGGCCCCGAAGGTGTCCGCGACGCGATCGAGTTGCTTGGCGCCGACCGCATCGACCATGGCGTGCGGGCAATCGAGGAGCCGGCCCTGGTCGAGTTGCTTGCGCAGAGGAAGATTCCACTTGGCATCTGCCCGATCTCCAACATCGCGCTCGGAGTCTATCCATCGCTTGCCGAGCACCCGATCGACGCGCTGCGCAAGGCCGGCGTTCCCGTCTCGATCAACACCGACGATCCGGCGCTGCTCGACACCACGCTCGAAGCCTCTTACGCCGCCTGCGCCGAGACCTTCGCCTGGGATGGCGAAACCATCCGCCAGCTCGCCGCGACATCGGTGCACGCGAGCTATGCCGACACTGGCGTGAAGGCGCGCATCCTGGCGGATCTGGCGGTTTGGCAGGCGTGATGCACCGGGCGGACTGACCGGCCGGCACGTCCTTTCGCCGCGCCGTAGAGCTGAATAAGCTGTTGCTCATTGGTCCCACCGGGAAGCAGGAGCTGAAGGGAGCCAGCATGGTCACGCGTCGCGCCGAATGTTCCTGCGGTCAGCTGTCAGCCACCTGTTCGGGCGAGCCGGTGCGCATTTCGGTTTGCCATTGCCTTGATTGCAAGCGGCGCACCGGCAGCGCCTTCAGCTACAATGTGCGATTTGCCGAGGCGGACGTTTCGATAGAGGGGCGGTCGGCACAGTTTACGCGCGTCGGCGAGCTGGGCGGCCGTGTCATCTATAGTTTCTGCCCGGACTGCGGAACCACCGTCCACTATCGCATCGACACGCAACCCGGCCTTACCGCCATTCCGGTAGGCGCGTTCGCGGACCCGTCGTTTCCGCCGCCCTTCCAGTCCTTCTACCACGACAGCCGCCGCTGCGAGTGGGTCGAGATAAAAGCCGAGCCTTTGGCGAAAATTGGCTGAGTGCTGAGCTGGTTCCTCGCCCCCGCCAGCGGCGGGGGAGAGGTGTCCGCGAAGCGGACGGAGCGGGGGCCTTCGTAGGGTGCTCCCCTCTCCGTCTCGGCTTCGCCGAGCCACCTCTCCCCACTGCGTGGGGCGAGGAATCAGGGTCACGCTCCGCGATAAATCCCGACCGCCGCCGCCACCAGCGCGGCATTACCATCGGCTATGCTGCCGTCCGGCAATTCCTTGCCGTCCTCCAGCCCCACCCGCGTCGAAAGTTTCCTCGCCGCCGCCCTCTCCACGAAGGGCCAGACCGTGGCGTTCTCACCATGCAACAGGATGGAGCGGCGGATGCCGGCGCGCTCAAGCACCTTCCCGATGCCGTTGGCGACGGCGAAGGCCTCGTCCAGCGCCTGCTCGGAAATCTCGATCAGCACGCGCAGCACCCGGCCGCCATGGTCGAGGCTAGCGAGCCTTAGAGCATCACCGATCGAGGCAAGCCCAGCCTCGATGCCGACACCGCGGCCGCGCAGGGCCTCCATCACTTCCGGCGCCGCCGTCTCGCTGAGATTGACCGAGGCATAATCGGGCAGTTCGCGCCAGCCGGAGATGGCGACCAGGGTGCGCAAATCATCCTTCTCGATCCAGGCGCCGGTGGAGACGCCGATCAGCGTGCCCGGGCAGGCGCGGCGGAGTGCCGCGACCGTCCTGTCCATCGCTTCCGGCGCCAAGCTCTCGCGGCGATCAGTGCCGCGCGCATGCACATGCAGCTCGGCGGCGCCCGCCGCAATCGAGGCGGCGGCGTCGCGCGCCATCGCCTCAGGATCGAGCGGCAGCGCGGGATGGAAATCGGCGGGGCGGGCGCCGTTGATGCACGCCTGGACGATCATCTTCGCGGCAATCCTGTTTCGGCTGGCGGGGAGCCTAGCGCAGGATCGGATTGGCCGGAACCGGAGAGACGGAAATTTCCTGACAAGCCGCGCAAGAAACATCCCCCTGGCCTGTCGGCCAGAGGGATTGGCTTTCATCGTGGACGATTGCCGAAGTTCGAAAGTCCGTTACGCCGGCACCCGCTTCAGCGCCTGAGCCATGCAGTGGATGCCGCCGCCGGTCTTGGAGATTTCGCTCATGTCGACGGCCGCGACCTCGAAGCCTTGAGCCTTCAGCTTCTCGATCAGCGTCTTGCTGGAGGTCGGCGCGATCACCCTGTCCTTGCCGAGCGACATGAAGTTGCAGCCGAGCGCCATCGTGTCCTGGAAGGGCACGTCGATGATCTCGTGGCCCTTGCCCTTCAGCCAGTCGACGATGCCGGGCTCGGTGCAGGCGAGGCAGACGGCAGTGAGCTTTTCGGCGATCGGCACCACCATCAGGTCGATATGGACGTAATATTCGTCGATGAAGGCAAGACGTGTCTCCCAGCCTTCCTTCTCGAACCAGTCCTGCACCTGGCGGGCGCCCTCTTCCTGGGTGCGGGCGCCGCCGCAGCCGATCAGCACCACGCCCTCCTCGATGACGTTGAAGTCGCCGCCCTCGAAGGTGCCGGCCGTCACCATGTCGTAGATCGGGATGCCGAGCTTTTCATAGGTGCGGATGGCGGCGTAGTTCTCGCCGCGCCGCCACCAGTTGGCCATGGCGGTGATGAAGGCGCCGTAAGGCGTCATGACGCTGGAGTCGCGCGAATAGACCTGCATCGGCAGTTCCGGCGTCGGCTCGTGCCAGTGGATGTTGACGCCGAAATGCTCGTAGGCGGCGACGAGGTCCTTGTGCTGCGCCTGCGCGATCTGGACGTTGCAGGGCGCCTCGCGCAGATGTTTCCGCGACAGTGAGCTGGTCGACAGATGGCGCAGGAAATTGGGCGAGCCGAGCAGCACGTCGGTCAAGACGTCGGTTTCGTTGGCGAAACCCCAGGCGGTCAGCGGTTTGGTGCCGCCATTGGGGTTGCGGCGCTGCAGCGAGAACGGCTCGGCGACGATGCGGTCATGGACGGTCATGGTGTTCTCCTCTGGACTGTTCTGTTGATCGGTTATGCGGTCAAAGCGGCCGGAATCCACCAGTCGCGCCCGCGCGGCGTGGTGACATATTCCGGCCAGCGGAAATGGATCGGCGGTTCATAGTCGCAGAGCGGCGCGATCCAGTTCGAGCCGCCGACGCCGCCGCCGGTTCGCTTGACGAACTCGTCCATCGCGGCATCGCGCGCGGCCTTGTCTTCCAGCAGGCGCAGCGCGGTGAGCGCGACCGTCTTCGCGGCGCAGGTAACCATCGGATCGATGGTGGCGGGGATGCCGCCCAGCGCGTTCATCACCCAGGCCGGATAAGTATGGCCCTTGGCCGCGCGTAGCGCCGGACGGGCAACGTAGAAGCGCGACGTCGGCGCGTGCCAGCTCATGTCGGTGTAGTCGTCGGAGGTGGAGTTCACCTGCGATGGCGGCAGGTCGCGGCGCAGGATCGCCTCGGCCTCTTGCGGCGAAATCAGCCGCTCCAGCTCGTCGATGAACGGGTTTTCCGCCAGCTCGCCGCCTGCATTGACCTGGATTTCGCGAGCGATGGCCTTGGCTGCCTCGTCCCAGCGCGGCGCGCCGACAGTGGAGAGCGCCGCGTAGGTGATGTCGGCCATGGCGTGGTTGGCCAATCCCGGGCGCGACTTCGAGACCCAGTGGCGCTCGTAGCGGCAGCCGCTCATCTTCGCCGCTGCTTCCGCATTGCGATCGAGCACGGCGCTCACCTGCTCGGCCATCGCGATCGTCGGCACGCGGATCATGTACTGGATCTCGGCGAGGCCGGCCGGCAAATTGTCGGCGGTCGCCTGGCCGGCCGTCAGGATCGCCTCGCTGATCGACCAGCCGCCCTGATGCGTCAGCATGGAATCGCGCAGCGCCTTGGAGGCCATGTACATCATCATCAGCGCGTCGTTGGCGCCCGGCGCCCTGACCGCCGAATGCGCCTGCGGGATCGGCGCGCCATCGGTTGCCGCGCGGGTCCAGTTCTCCGGTTCGTCGCAGACAAAGCGGTAGATCATTGAATAGGCGGCGCCGCAATGCGTGTCCCAGCGCGCCGTGTTGCAGAGCGGCAGCATGTAGAAAGGATGGAAGGAGATCATGCCGGCGAGGCCGTCATAGTAGCCTTTCGCGGCATGGATCGGCTTCGAGCCCCTCACCTTCTCGGCCGGCTCGCCGGTGAAGCGCAGCGTACCCTTGATGCCGTGCTCCAGCATCGCCGCCTTGGTGGCGAGAAGCCCGCCGAGACTGCCGATGCCGAGCCCCGAATGCGGATCGGTGTGGCCGCCGGCCTCGACGCCCAACCCTTCTCGCGGCCGCTTGACCGTCGCGGCGTCCTGGCAGTTGCCGGGTACGGCGTCATACTCGCCATACATGCCGATCACCGGGCCGTCGCCATTGGTCCAGTGGGCGCAGAAGGCGGTCGGCATGCCGCCCGAGCCTTCCTCGACCGAAAAGCCCTCGCGCTTCAGCCGGTCCACATACCAGGCGGCCGATTGGTACTCGCGCCAGGCGGTCTCGCCGAAATCGAAGATGGTGCGCGTCCAGGCCGACAGCAGCGGCTGGATGCTGTCGATACAGGCAAGCGCGGTTTCTTGCGCCGGGGTCGTCACCGGTTTCTCCATGGACCCAAGAAAGCAGTGAAGCGGCTCATCAAAAAGTGATATGTTTTCCCGGTTCGTGCAAATTCGGTTCACCTGAGGTCCCTTGCGAATACCCTCCACACAGGCGCTACGCGCCCTCGACAGCTTCGCCCGTCATGGCAGCGTGTGGCGCGCCGCCGACGAGCTCCACCTCACCCGCAGCGCTGTCTCGCACCAGCTGAGGCTGCTTGAACGCGATCTCGGTTTCGATCTCCTCCAGCGTATCGGCAAGGGTGTGGCGCTGACGCCGCGCGGCCAGCGCTACGCGGCGGATGTCCGCAAGGCGCTGACCGTGCTCGGCGACGCGGGAACGCAAAACAGCGGCGCCGGCGTCGGCGGCTCCTTCGGCATCTCCTGCCCGCCGGGCTTCGCCTCGATGTTCCTGTGCACCCATATCGGCGAATTCCAGCAGATGTATCCGGATGTGGCGCTCTCGGTGCTCACGCCGCGGCGGCTCGACGACGTCTCCAACCCGGAGGCCGACGCCTTCATCGCCTTCGGCGTCGGCAACTGGCCGAACCGGGCGGTGGAGTTGCTCTGCGAAGTCCACTTCACACCGCTCTGCAGCCCGACGCTGCTCAACAAGATCGGCGGCTTTTCCAAACCCGCCGACGTGCTGCGCGCCAATCTCCTGCATCTTTCCGACACCGAGGACTGGGCGCGCTGGCTGGCGCTGTCCAAGGTGGAGAACCCCGATACCGAAGGCGGCATCTTCTTTTCTGACATGAACCTCGTCTTCTCGGCGGCGATCGCCGGCCAGGGGATTGCGCTCGGCGACGAGTTGACCGGCCGCAGGGCGCTGAGCGAGGGCCGGCTGGTCAAGCCGTTCGAAGCGTCGGTCCCCTCGCCGCGCGCCTATTTCCTGGTGTTCGAACACGCCAAGGCCGGACACCCGGTGCTCAACGCCTTCAGTGACTGGCTGCGAGCGAAGTTGTCGGAGAGCAGCCTGGCGAAGTATTGAGGCGGGGCGAGTGCCCTTCGCTTTCGTCATCCTCGGGCTTGACCCGAGGATCCATGCCGTGACGTTTGCCGTCGAACACGGCGGACCAGAATTCTGCACCGTTGCGACGCGTATAAGGTCACGGCATGGATTCCAGGGTCTGCGCGCGTCGCTTCGCTCCTTGCTCCGCCCTGGAATGACGACGGCGTGAACGCTTTCGCCAATCGCGAACGCCGGTGAGCGCCGAAGGCCCGCGTCCATAGACGCCCCAATCACCCGCCAATGTCGGCCACCCGTGAATCAAATTTGCCGATCAGGCGAAAACTATTCGGTTGCGGTGAACGCGCGCCATGCCTACGATTTCTCTGGGAACTGAGGAAGGAGCCAGGATGCAGCAACCCGGCCGGGCCGCAGAAATCAAGGCGAACGGGATCGGCAAGAGCTTCGGCTCGTTCCGCGCGCTCGATAATCTGTCGCTCGATATCGGCCGCGGCGAGTTCCTGACGCTGCTCGGACCCTCCGGCTCCGGCAAGACCACTTTCCTGATGATCCTGGCCGGCTTCGTGCAGCCGAGCGAAGGCAAGCTTTTCAGCGACGGCGTCGACATCACCAACCGGCCGGCCGAGCAACGCGCTGCCGGCATGGTGTTCCAGGGCTACGCGTTGTTTCCGCATATGAGCGTGGAACAGAACATCGCCTTCCCGCTCAAGGTGCGCAAGAAATCGGCCGCCGAGATCAAAAGCCGTGTCGGCGAGATGATTGAGCGCGTCGGCCTCAACGGCCATGAGAAGAAGCTGCCGGCGCAGCTTTCCGGCGGCCAACAGCAGCGCGTGGCGCTGGCCCGCGCGCTGGTGTTCGAACCGGGCGTGCTGCTCCTCGACGAGCCGTTCTCGGCGCTCGACAAGAGCCTGCGCGGCCAGATGCAGGCCGAGATGAAGCGGCTGCACCAGGAGACCGGCACCACCTTCGTCTTCGTCACGCACGACCAGAGCGAGGCGCTGGCGCTGTCGTCGCGCGTCGCCATCTTCAATCACGGCAAGCTTCTGCAGGTCGGCAGGCCGGATGAGGTCTATGACCGGCCCGCCAACCGCTTCGTCGCCGAGTTCCTGGGCGAGATCAACATGCTGCCGGTGAAGGGCGTTCGCCCCGCCGACAATGGCGCCACGGGCCTCTGCGAGGACCGCGCGGTCAACATGCGCTGCAAGGCCGAAGTGATAAAGGGCGACGCCATTCTTGCCATCCGCCCCGAGGACATGTCGATCGCGCCGGAAGCGTCAGTCAACGAGAACGGCATCGCCGCGACCGCTGTCGCCTCGACCTATCTGGGGGCTGCGACCAAGCTCGACCTCACCACGCGCCAGGGCGCCAAGGTAACCGTCTCGGTGCCGAACGAGGTCGCGGCGGCAGCTTTGAGCAAAGGCAATTCCGTCTGGCTGACATGGCCGGCCGAAAAGGGTTTCCTCCTTCCGGACGGAGGACAATGAGAGCGCCGCTGCGGCCCGAATTCGGCCGCATCGGCTTCCGGTTCAAATCAACGACAACAAGGGGAACTGACATGACGAACGATACGAAGAAACAGGCAATGGAAAACCTCGCCGAGCGGGCGAAGCGCGGTGAGATTTCACGACGCCAGTTCGCACAGCTTGCGGGCCTCGTGCTCGCCGGCACGCCGCTGCTTTTGCGCTCGACCGGCGCTTTCGCCGAGACCAAAGGGCTGGTGCTGGTGAACTGGGGCGGCGACGCCATCACGGCTTACGACGCAGCCTACGGCCAGGCCTTCACCAAGGACACCGGCATCCCGGTCAAGATGGACGGCTCGGGCCCGACCGAAGGCGCGATCGCCGCGCAGTACAAGAGCGGCGCGCCGACCTGGGACCTGGTCGACGTCGACCCGTTCTCGGCCATCACGCTCGGCGGCCAGGGCATGCTCGAGCCGATCGACTACAAGATCGTCGACAAGAGCAAGATGCGGCCGGGTTTCGGCTGGGAATATGCCGCCTCGACCTACTTCTTCTCCTATGTGATCGCCTACGACTCGCAGAAGTTCGGCTCCAATGCGCCGACCGGCATGGCCGACTTCTTCGACGTCAAGAAATTCCCCGGCAAGCGCTCGCTCTACAAATGGGGCGTGTCGAGCTGGGAAGCAGCACTTCTGGCCGACGGCGTAGCACCCGCCTCGCTCTATCCGCTCGATCTGAAGCGCGCACATGACAAGATCGCCGCCTTCAAGGAAAACGTCGTCTCCTATTGGGGCGGCGGGGCCGAAAGCCAGAGCGTGCTGCTCAACGGTGAGGCTTCGATGGCGATCGTGTGGTCGACGCGCGCCTCGCTGATCGAGCAGGATTCCGGCGGCCAGATCAAGTTCATCTGGGACCAGGGCCTGATCTCGCCCGGCGCGCTCGCCGTGCTCAAGAACAACCCCGGCGGCAAGGACGCGGCGATGAAGTTCATTGCCAGCACCCAGGATCCGCAGAAGGAACTGGTGATGTTCGACAAGCTTGGCCAAGGCCCGGCCAATCCGGCGACCGACGCGCTGATCCCGGCCGACAAGAAGCGTATCAACCCGGTCGATCCGGAAAACATGAAGAAGCAGATTCCGCTCGACATGGAGTGGTACGCCAAGAACTACGGCGCAGCGCTCGACGAATACACCAAGATCATCTCGGCCTGACCGGCCGAGAGCTTCTAATGAGAGGCCTCCTCTCCGACAGGACGGGCGCGGCGCTGCTGATGGCGCCGCTGCTCCTGTTCCTCGTCCTCGCCTATGCATGGCCGTTCCTCGGCGTGGTGAAGTGGAGTTTCACCCTCCCCACGCCCGGGCTCGGCCAGTATCACGCTTTGCTCACCGACGATCTGGTGCAGTCGGTGTTCATCCGCACGCTGCGCATCGCGGCGATCGTCACCGTGGTTTCGGTCACCGCCGCCTATGCCATCACCGTGGTGTGGGTGCGCGGCAGTCCGGCGCAGCGCGTGCTCGCCGAGTTCTGCATCCTGGTGCCGTTCTGGATCTCGGTGCTGACGCGCGCCTTCGGCTGGGTGGCGCTGCTCTCCAACCGCGGCCTGATCAACACCTGGCTGCAATCGATCGGCTTCATCTCGGAGCCGCTGACCCTGGTGCGCAATGAGTTCGGCGTCATTGTCGGCATGTCGCATTTCCTCATCCCCTTCGCGGTGTTCCCGCTGGCATCGGCCATGCGCAGCCTGGACGAGCGCGTGCTGCTCGCGGCGCGCGGCCTGGGCTCCAGCCGCATGCGCACCTTCTGGACGGTGTTCGTGCCGATGACGCGCTCGGGCATCATCGGCTCGGCGCTGATCACCTTTGTCTTCTCGCTCGGCTTCTTCGTCACGCCGGCGATCCTCGGCGGCGGCCGCAGTGTGATGATCGCGGAGCTGATTTATCTTCGCATCTTCCAGAGTCCCGACTGGGGGCTGGGCGCGGCGATCAGCGTCGTGCTGGTGGTGTTCGTCGGCGCGCTGATGGCGCTTATGTTCCGCTACGTCAAACCGAAGCAATTGGTGTAGCCAAGATGCCGACTTATCGCCCCGGCCCCGTTTCGCTGATCCTGGCCGTGCTGGTGGCGCTGTTCCTGCTGATGCCGCTGCTGGCCGTCATCCCGGTGTCGCTGACGCCGAGCCGCATGCTGACCATGCCGACGGGTGAACTGTCGCTGCGCCACTACCGCTCGCTGATCGAGGATCCGCGCTGGCTGGAGTCGATCCTGCTTTCGCTCAGGATCGGCATCGTCAGCAGCATCCTTTCCACCGCGCTTGCCCTCACCTTCAGCCTTGGCGTGTGGATGTTCCAGCCACGCTTCACCGCTGCCCTCGTCGGCTTCGTGCTGCTGCCGATGGTGGTGCCGCCTGTGGTCTCGGCGGTGACGCTCTATTTCCTGCTCACCTCGGTCTCCGGTCTCACGTCGTTCTTCGGCTACGACACCTGGCTGGGTGTCGCCATGGCCCATTCGGTGATGACGGTGCCCTTCGCCACGGTGCTCATCCTGGTGTCGCTCAGCCAACTCGACCGGCGCATCGACCTTGCCGCGCGCGGGCTCGGCGCCAGCGTGTGGGAGCGCGCGACGCGCGTCATCATGCCCAACATCAAATTCGGCATCGTCACCGCGGCGCTGCTGTCCTTCGTGCTTTCCTGGGAAGAGATCGGCGTGACGCTGTTCATCACCTCGGTCAACGCCATCACCCTCCCCCGGCTGATGTGGATGGGCCTGCGCGACAACATCGATCCCGCGATCGCGGCACTCTCGGTGATCCTGATCATCATCACCGTGCTGGTGCTCGCCGTGCGCAGCGTCGTCACGAGGCAGCGCGCCGCACGCTGAAACGGCTCAGACAAACCTGATCGAAACGCGGCCAAATCTCCCGAGGTCGCCGGTGACTTCATCGCCGGGTTCGACCTCTATCGGCTTAACGCAAGTGCCGGTTATGACCAGCTGCCCCGGCTCGATAGCGATGCCCAGGCCCGTCATGATCCGGGGGTGTGGATCGACTCAGAAGGTTAGCCAGCGGAGGCCTGCGAGGCGACTTACGAATCTGTAATCTTGGGCCGGATCCGGCGCCGACTTTCGCAAGAAAATCATTCTATACCAATAGCTTAAAATGAGCTTTCCGAAACTTTGAGGCTCGTCTCTCAAACAAATGTGATGAACCGTCCGTCCTACAAGCGGCGCGGCGGATTCGGCTTTGAGGCGCAGGAAAGTATCAGCGGCACCGCCGTGCGGCTCTTGTTCGTGGTGTTGCGCCATCGAGGCACCGCGCCGGACGAAGGCCCCCCGGCCTCGTCCGTGCGTAGCAGTCAGTTCAGGCGGCTTGCGGCCGCCGCATCCTCTCGACAAATGCCTGCCTTGCCGGTCCGGCAAGCGGCTTGTCCATGGCCAGCAGGCCGTCGAGCAGCGCCAAAAGCTCGCGCGCTGCCGAAGACTTGCAGGAATAATAGACCATCTGACGATCGCGGCGGGTTTCGACCAGGCCAAACCTGCGCAGTTTGGCCAGGTGTTGCGACAGCGCCGATTGGCTGAGTTCGACCTTGTCAGCGAGCACGCCGACAGAGAGTTCGCCCTCGGCCAGGTAGTTCATGATGAGCAGACGCTTTTCGTTGCCCATCACCGCGAGAAAGGCTGCCGCGCTTTCTGCGTTGGCGGTAAGTTTCTTGGTGACCATCGATTTCCCCATGCTTCATGCTCTTCCGAAGGCCATGGGGGCAATGGCTTCAGAGTTCCAGAGCGTTGGTGAGCATGCCCCGATTTGCACACGGGACCTGCCCTGCTTCTTTTCAACCAGAACCCCTTCGTAACCCGGTTGCCACCACGTCGAGGTTGTTGGTCTCGGACAGAACGCGCGGCGCTTTTCTGGGCGCAAGTCAATGCAGACTCGGAAAAATTCCACGCTGCTAATGCGTATCAGCGAAGCGCTCATTCGGCAAGAATATAACGAGGCCGGCAAAGCAGCGGCCAACCGCAGGCAAGCAAGCACAGCAGACGACGTGCCCGGACGAAGAGACCTCGGCCGCGATGTTGCCGCGACTCACTCCCGATCTCGAAGCGTGCTAGTATTAGTCGGGCAAAGGGACCGGGCTGGAGGAGGAAGCCATGTCCGTCATACGCAACACGTTCACCCCCGACGAGACGGCCATGCTTGGCCGGGTCTATGAAAACGGCAATGTCGAGGGCGAGACCGCCGAGCAGAAGGAAGCGCGCGCCTCGCGCATCATCGCCAACTACATGGCGGGCATCACCGACGAGGCGGAGCTGATCGAGCTTTCGCGGAGGCCGCTTGGGCGATGAGCAGCATAAGTCGTCTTCGTGAGATGGCTTCACGTTAAGTTGACGTTTCGGATCGGAACCATGCGGTAAAATATCGTGTTCCGACATATTTCGGGAGAGCTTTCACTATGATCCAGGGATGGTTTTCCAAGCCAGTTGAAGTCGCCGTCGGCGTTTCCGGCTCGATCCGCCACATATCCAACGCCGAGCAAGCCGTCGAACTGCTGACCGGCCAATGGCGCGATGCCGGCAGCGCGCCGCATGGCGCCGCGCTGCGCGCCTGCCGGCGGGCGATCCGCGGCGACGTCGCGGCGGACAACGCCAGGGAGGCTTTCGTCATCGCAGCGCGCGAGGCGCATGTGCTGGTGGAATAGAGCATTAGCGGCGTTCCAAGGCCCGCCTATCGATAGTAAAGCCATAACAGCACCAGCACCGCGAACACCGCCGGCGAAAGCAGGATTCCGGCCCGAAAGATGCACATGGCCAAGTGAAGCGGCGTGAACATGCCTGGCGGTGTCGGACCTATCGATCTCGCGACTTGACGGAAAACCGACACGCCGTTCGAAACGTGCGCGCACGATCCGCTTCAGCCTGCGCACGGCTCAGCCGCGCTTCCTCGTAGAGCCCGAAAGCGGTCGCCATCAAGGTGGCGACTGTCATGGTGGATGCGAGCACGGCGATAAGCATGAGAGGTCTTCCCGCGTTTCATCAGCCTGCCGGATTCATTAGCGCCGCCCGCGAGGGTGCGTCAGTGACTTTGGTCACGCAATTTTTCAGCTATCGCGGATTCGTCGGTCCATAAGCCATTGGGGCGCAGCCCGCCCTCGCCGTGAAAATTCTTCGGAACCTAATGGGCGGCGATTGGTTAACGCGCGGGTTGGCAATCGCCCTCGGCCTGCATCGGCGCCATCCAGCGCCGCTTGCTTGCCCAAAAGACGATCATAAGAAACGGAGAAAGTGATGAACGATGTCTGGTTTTCCGAACCGGTCATGATTGATTTCCAGCCAAACGGCCAGCGCAAGGTTTCGAGTTGCTTCGAGGCGATGGAATGCCTCGACCAACGCTGGCCCGGACGGGCGCGCGACGGCGCCTGGCGTTCGGCGAGCCGCGTCTGCCGGGACGCGCTCGACGGTCTGCGCAGCCCGGTGGAAGCCCGCAAGACGCTGCGTAAGGCGGCCAAGGTCGCCGGCCTGCTGGCGTAGCCTCGATTTCCCCATGGCGTCCCATCGTGGGCGCCAAGCCCGTCGCGGTTTCCCATTGCCGCGGCGGGCTTTTGTTTTCCATGAGGGCGAAGCGACGGCCGGCGCATACTGCGGAACACGTTCAAGCACGCATCCCTTGGGGCACATGAAACGCCGGCCGCTGGGCTTCGGGGTTGCCTGACGGATTCAGGCCGCTCCATTTCGGCGAGTCGGATGCCGGGCCGCAACGCGAGCGCCTGCGCGTGGTAAACGAGGGGTTACTATCCACAGGCGTCGCGGCGGACCGATCAGCCAAATCCGCCAAGCACTTCCGGAAACTGGACCGCCATCGCTCCTTCGTCCGCCTGCCGGGCGTAGATCCGATGCATCTTCGTGCCGTCATATCTGGCCCGGCGGCGTTGCACGTCCTTGCCCAAAAGACCGGCAACAGCATCGAAGCGCCGGAAGAAACGCTTCATCACGCCGCGCTCGAAAGGTATGCGCTGCTCGAACGGCTTTTGCCAGGGCGTGTCCTTGGCCAGGTCGCGCCAGATGCACAGCGCTTCGAGCTCGACCCCGACCTGATTGCCCCACGGCTTGCCGCCGGCGAAATGCCTTGCCCAGGCTTGCGAGAAGCGGAACTCGCTGGTTCCCAGCGATTGCAAATTCCAGTTCGGATGCATCGTCTGCCATTTGCCCTCGAAGACGATGTTGAGCGCGTTCTGATCGTTCATCTGACCTTCGACGGCGAGTTTCCGGGCTTGCTTCATAAGCCCCTGTTCGAGCACCGGCGCCATGTTGAACACGATGATGCCAGCGTTGAAGTAAGGCGCGCCCGGCTGCATGGACATTTTTTGCCGATAAGATGGCCGGAAATACATGTAGTCGTCATGCGCCGCCAGGAGCGCCGCTTGAATGGGCTGCTCCACCAAGTCGGCTATGTCCCGGTTGAAAAGAACATCGCAATCGACGTGCGCGATGCGGTCGTAAGACGCGAACTCCGCAAATTGATCGACAAAGAGCCGGATGAAAGTGGCAACGCTGCCCGGGCGAAAACGGTACCCGGAGGCCGCCATGAATTCCGTTACGTCAATGAGTTGAATGCGGCCTCCCAACAGACGGTCGGCGACGCTCTTGTCAGCCTCGCTTGCTCCGAGATGAAGAATGAAACCGTCCGTTGGTTTTTGCGAAACGTCCAATATCCGGCGCGCCGCCAGGCAGGCATAAGGAAAATACGTGGCGTCGGCCGCTATGAAAAAACAGGATTTCGTCATTCGTCTTCGTCTATCCGACCGGCTTGGTGGCGGTGCTTGCCACAGAATGCCTGGCTACGAAAGTTTCTATGGGACCTGTCAGCGCAGCCGCCTCGCCTTTGATCTTCTCGTCATCCCAATGCCACCATTGGATGGCTAGCAGCTGTGAGATGACGTCTTGCGAAAAGCGGTACCTGATCAGCCTGGCCGGAGAGCCACCGACGATGGCATAGGGCGGCACATTTTTGGTAACGACGGCACCGGCGCCGACGACCGCACCGTCGCCGATCTCCACACCCGGCAGGATCATCGCGCCATTGCCGATCCAGACGTCGTTGCCGATGGTAATGCCAGCCGGCTTGCCGCCATTGGGGATCGGCTCGGGCTGCTTCAGCAAGCGGCTGTAGATCGGAAACGACGTTGCGCTGTCGGTCTGATGCTGGCCAGAGCACATGAAACGCACTTGGCCCGCGATGGAGCAGAAGGCTCCGATTTTCAGCGGAGCGTCCTTCGAGGGAAACATGACCTTCTGCCATTTCACGCCGTAGGTGTGACGGCCAACCGTCACATGCTCCGGCAGTTTGGAACGGACTTCCCTCAGCCATTTGGAAAATGTCGACATTCAGATCCCTCCCCCAACGCTCCTGCGACATAGCCTCGGACCGGTAGAACCATCAACTGGGAACTTTGGACGGCTACAGGACCAGATCCACGGGAATCCGCTAAACCGCGCGCCGGCGTTGGTGAAGTTTCGAGTGGATTGCAGATGCGTGTGTTGGTAGTTGGAGCGTCCCTGACACATCCCCCATTGATCGAATGAACGACGTTTTTGGTTATATCGCGTATGGCGATAACAAGGTCTATCACTTTGGCGCGCTGCTCAGCGCGCTTAAGCTCTTGGACAATTGCCCTGGCGCCAGAATAATCGTCGCTACCGACAGGCCTGAGCTTTTTCGCCGATACCCCATCGAGACGATTACTATAACCGCCGACCAGAAAGAGGTGATGTCTTTCGGTTGGCGCTATCATTTCGGCATCAAGGCTAGGTGCCTAATCGAGATCCTGAAGCAGGCGGACCGCCTGCTTTTCATGGACACTGACATGTATCCAGTCGGGAACATCTCCCGATCATTCGAAAGGATTGCGCCCCGCCAATCGATCATGCGCCTCTGCGAGGGACCGCATGCGTGGTGCCCGCGACTGGAAGGCAAAGATGTTCGGATCGGCGACTACGTTTTGACAGGCCATGAGCCGATGTGGAATAGCGGCATCTTGGGCGTCCACAGGGACAATCTTGCCGCCTTGATCGACGCTTACCCGCCGATGATCGCCGTCCATGAGATTGCAAAGATAGATGCCGCGGAACAGTTCTGCATTGGAATAGCTCTATCCCAGAATGGCCGGGCTATCAGCCCGCATCGACTGCCAATCAGAAACTACAACACGCGAGGCAAGAAGGCGTTTGCCGGCCCACGCGTCCTACAGTTCTTCCAAACACATGGTGACGCGCCGATGGCCGAGCAAATCAGGCGAGCTGGTCGGTACCGGCTCTGGCGAAATCCTTTGGACGTATGGCGCCAGCGGCATAGGCAGTCGCCGTAATTCGGCTATTGCCAAATTCTCACCGGCACGACGAGACGCTTAGGCATTAAAATATCGACGCCTAAGGTATTTGGTCCAAAGAGTGGCTTACGGTAGAAGAAGAATGTCTCGCTGATCCAGCACATTGCGAATATCCATTTCCCTTTCGGATTTGCCACCGAAGACGATGCATCGTCTGTAGTGGCTGGCAAGGTATTCGGCTATCTCATCAGTTCTTTCTGGTCCATACCGCCAAGGACCGTATTCCATGAGAATGGGCACTTGAAGTCGCACCAATTCAGCCATGGACTTTAGTGCTTCCGACTCCGCACCTTCGATATCCATCCACACCAGACCGATATCCCCAGGACTAACTTTGGCCTCAGCCAGAATGTCGTCGACACGACGAAGCGGCACCCGAACCGATCGTGAGCTGCCATTTGGCTTGATCACGCTGCTCGCGCCAAAATTGTGATCGCCGAAATAGAGGTCGATCGACCCTTCATTGTCACCGGCGGCGCATTCAAAGACAGTCACCGCATTCGAAAGCTCGTTGAGCGACAGATTGTGCTTCAGTAGCTTCAGATTGCGTGGGTCCGGCTCGACAGAGACGGCTCGATCGAATTTGCCGCTGCGCATCAGATAGACGGTGTGCGTGCCGATATTCGCGCCGAGTTCCAGCAATACCTTCCCCTTCGGAACTCCGACAAGGTCAAGAACCCGATTGGCCAAATCGCGCTGGTAGTGCCCCTTCCGGAACAGGTCCTTGCCGATGGTTTCTCGCGGCGAGAACATTAGAATGTGATCATCAAACTGTTTCGTAACGAGAATGATGTCGTCTTTGAGGGCCAACAGGCTGGCAGTTTGAAACCAGTCGAAGGACCGGAGTCGTGCGAACAAACCGTCGCGGAAGCGACGAATCGCTTCTTCTACTGGCACGAAAATCTTCATGCGGCTGCTTATTGAATGCCATTCCCCTGTTGGCAAGCGTTCAAGCACAACGGCTCTGTCCAAGCCGTCACATAACGTCCGACATCAAGGGATTGAAAGGCGGACTTCCCTTTCTCCTGACGTCAAGTTATGCAGGCCAAATGGGTTTGAAGATTGTCGATATCATAACCAGAGCGCCGGCAGTCATCGCGACGAAGGAAGTCAGAAATGGCTTAGTATACAAGGCCTTCGAGCATCGCGGCAGAGCTGCTGGACGCGCTTTTGCAGATCGCCTCAAGGCTAGTGATACATCGCGTATCTGCTTTACGGTGGCGTTCAATACGCCCTGGGTCATAGATGCACTGGCCAAGGCCTGGGAAATGCACCCGCCGGGAATGACCCTGGCAGTTGTCGACAATTCGACCGATCAGGCATCGAGAGAAGCGATAGAAAGCATCTGCAAGGTGAGAGACGTGCCTTATTTGGCGCTTCCGATGCGGGTGGAAAAACATCTGTCCAGATCGCACGGAACCGCGATAAGCTGGGCCTATCACAACATCATACGGCACCTGGAGCCCGAGTTATTCGGTTTCATTGATCATGACTGTTTCCCGGTGGTGCCATTTGACATCCCTGCCAGGATGGACGGCAAGGCTGTCTACGGCAAGCTGTTCCTTCCAGGTCGAAATCATATCCACCAGCCGAAGCCGACCGATCGGCACTGGAATTTATGGGCGGGCTTTTGCTTCTATCGCTTCTCCGCCACGGCGGGGCGAAAGCTGAACTTCGAACCCCGCTTGAACATGGGGCTCGATACTGGCGGCGCAAACTGGAACGTCCTTTACTCGCATTTGGATAGGGCACGTGACGTTGGCATAGCTGCCTCTCGGGAGAACCCGATGACGATGGCAGGGGCGGTTGGGCACCATGAGATCATCGAGGACGCATTCTTCCATGTTGCCGGGGTATCCTATCCTGACCGTCCCAGTTATCACCGCAGAACAGCTGACCATCGAGAACTGATCCGCGACTATGTCTGGAATACATACCTTGGCGGCACGAGTGGCAGGGTAGCCCAAGATTTCTAGGCGCTACGCGGGCCTGTCTGCCCGAAACACGCCATGCAGCAGCTTGTGATGCACACGGCCGTTTCCGGGCAAGCTTTGAAAATGGCGATCCCGGCAGGATTTCGAACCTGCGACCATCGGCTTACAAAGCCGGTGCTCTAAGGGACCGCCGAGCAAACTTTGTTAAGCCGCGTGCAAGGTCGGTATAGCGCTCACATCCACTTCCCGTTCGGCGTGCCAGGCATCATAGGCCGCCTGCATTCGAAGCCAGATTGCAGCGCCGTCGCCGAACATTTTTCCGAGCCGAGCCGCAACGGCCGGCGAAACCGGCTTCCGTTCCCGGGCGATATCGTAGAGCTGCTGTCGCGAGATTCCGAGCAGCCTGGCAATTTCCACCTTAGTCTTTCCAGTCGCCGGGATGATATCCTCAAGCAGCGCTCCCGGGTGGGACGGGCAACGCTCAATCGGACGCTTCGGCTTGTGCTCGCTCATCAACCAAACTTCCCCAGTCTGTCCGCCTCAATGATACTGCTCGAAATCGACGCGGGCGGCGTCTTCGCCGTCGAATTCAAATGTGATGCACCACGGGCCGTTCACGTGAACCGTATAGCGGGTCGGGTCGAAGCCTTTCAGCGCGTGAAAATCAAATCCTGGCAGGTTCATATCTTCCGGCCGCTCGGAAGCCTCGAGACGGTCAAGTCTGACTAGGATGCGCTTATGCATCTTAACGTCAATCTTTCCGGTTTTCCCGGTCTCGAACAAATCGGCCAGCGCTTTGCTCTTGAATGACTTGATCATGCCTCACGTAAGCAGATAGCGTACACAAGTCAAGCTCGCGTAAGCAAAAAGCGTACATTTGCAATCGACAAGAAAGCCAAAGAATGGCGATCCCGGCAGGATTCGAACCTGCGACCATCGGCTTAGAAGGCCGGTGCTCTATCCAGCTGAGCTACGGGACCGTCGGCCGACCGGGCCGGCTGATACGCGTTACGCCAGGCGACGCAAGATAGGAGTCAGTGCGTCCAGGGCGTCCTGCGGTCATAGCGGAAATTGTCCGAATAGGAAATCTGCCGGCGCTTGGCTTCCTTCGGCTCTTCGACGCGATAGGCGATCTTTTCCTTCTCGGCATAAGCCACCGCTTCTTCCTTCGTGTCGAAGGTGAGCTTCACCTGGCTCAGCATATCGCCCGAGGTAGTGTAGCCCATCAGCGGGTCGATCTTCTTGCGCTGGGCGGGGTCGAATTCCAGCACCCAATGCCCGGTCTTGGCCTTGCCGGACTGCATCGCGGTTTTGGCTGGACTGAAAATGCGCGCGGACATGGCCACCTCGTTGCCGCCCGAAGACCGGGCACCTCGTTCAGCGCCGTCTCCGGGGATTCTGCGGGAAACCCCGATCTTGCGCCAATCCGTCATTACTGTGCAATGACCGCGGCGGCAAGGCCGCAAGCGTCCCCTGCGCCCCCACGGCGCAGGGAACCTCGTCGCGCCGGCGACATTATCGGAATGTCGGGCGGGCAGACCCCGTGCCGCCTCTCCCCGTGAGCCACTGCCAAAACGGACGTTTCGCCATGACCAATGCAACCGAACACGCCGTCCTGCAGCTCGCCGTTCTTGTCGGCAGTCTGCGCGCCCAATCCTTCAGCCGCAAGATCGCCAAGGCGCTCGCTGCCCGCGCGCCGGACTCCGTGCGCTGCCGCTTCATCGAGATCGGCGACCTGCCGCTCTACAACGAAGACCTGGACGGCGACCGCCCGCCGGCGGCGTGGTCGGGCTTCCGCGCGGCGATACGCGAGTGTGACGCGGTGCTGTTCGTCACCCCGGAATACAATCGCTCAATCCCTGGCTGCCTGAAGAATGCGCTCGATGTCGGCTCGCGCCCCTCGGGCAAGAGCGTGTTCAAGGGCCTGCCGGCCGGCGTGGTCAGCGTCACGCCGTACCAGCTCGGCGCATTCGGCGCCAACCATGCGCTCAGGCAAACCTTCGCCTTCCTCGACATGCCGGTGATGCAGCAGCCGGAGGCCTATATCGGCAATGTCACGGAGTTGCTGGACGACAAAGGCGCGGTGACCAACGCCGACACCGCCGCCTTCCTCGAGAAGTTCATGACCAGCCTGGAGATGTGGATCAGGACGATGCATCCTGGTGGCTCATCATTCGATGCTTTCATGAAGCAGCGCGAGAAGATCGCGGAGGACTATGTCAATGGCGATGCCACCTCGCTTAAGGCGATCGTCACCCGCGCCGGGCCGGCGACGTTCTTCTCGCCACGCGGCGACCACCTCGAAGGCGCCGAGGCGGTTGCCGGCCGCTACGAACGCGACGCGGCGAGCTTCCACAAGGGCGGCAACACCGATCTTGAGGTGCTGCAGGCGTCGGCAAGCGGCGATCTGGCCTTCTGGAGCGGCTTGCAGCATGCCAAGGCGCGCATGGGCAAGAACGGCGAGGCGACCGATATGACCTTGCGAGTGACGGAAGTGTTCCGACTGGAAGATGGCGCGTTCAAGCTGGTGCATCGCCACGCCGACCCGGTTCATTAGCCGGCGCTTGCAAAAATCCGCGACACAATGTCGGAAGTCTTTGCAACATCGGCCTATTCCTTTTGGCCCGTGGGCGGCATATGTCAGATACATGGTCGTGCCAGTTAAAGGCATGATGACGACGATAAAGACACGGATGGACGCGGAAGCGAAAGTCTTGCCGTCGGGGGTCGGCGAGCCAGCGATACTGGAAGGCGCGATTGTCATCGGCGCGGGCGCCGCCGGGCTTGCCGCCGCTTATGCGTTGGCCAAGGCCGGCGTGACGACGCAGATCCTGGAACGCGAGCAGCGGCTGGCCGAGCCCTGGCATCGCCGCCACGACAACCTGCACCTCAACACGCATCGCGACCTCTCCTCGCTGCCGGGCGTTTCCTATCCCGCGGGAACGCCGGCCTTCCCGCATCGCAGTGCCGTCATCCGCCATTTCAACGATTTCGCCGAGACGCACCGGCTGCCGATCGCCTTCGGCGTCAAGGTCGACGAGATCGAATTTCGCGGCGATCACTGGCTGCTGCTGACCAGCGCCGGCCTGAAGGCGGCGCGGCATGTGGTGATCGCCACCGGACGCGACCGGCAACCCTTCATCCCGGCCTGGAAGGGCATGGAGGATTTTTCAGGCAAGATCATCCATTCGGCCGATTTCGGCAGGGCAAGCGACTATGCCGGCAAGAAGGTGCTGGTGGTCGGCGCCGGCAATTCCGGCTTCGACGCGCTCAACCATCTTTCCCGCGTGGAGACGGGCCAGATGTGGCTTTCGGCGCGCAACGGACCTTCGCTGCTGCCCAAGCGTATCGGCAAGATCGCCGTGCATCGCATATCGCCGCTCATGGCGAGGCTGCCGACAAGGCTCGCGGATGCGGTCATGGCGGCGACGCAGCGCCTGGTGTTCGGGGATCTGACGAATTACGGCCTGCCCCCTGCCCCGGCGGGCGGCGCCAGCCGGCTCGGCTCCGACTACACGGCGATCGCCGCCGACGACGGCGCGGTCGACGCCATCAAGGCCGGGCGCATCATCGTGGTGCCGCAATTGCGCGAATTCAAGCGCGACGGCGTCGTGCTGGACAATGGCCAGGTGATCGCGCCCGACATCGTCATTGCCGCCACCGGCTACCGCACCGGGCTGGAGACGATGCTGGGCCGGCTCGGTGTGCTCGACGCCAGGGGCGTGCCGCTGTTCAACGGCGCCGCGAACGACCCGAACCTGCCCGGGCTCTGGTTCACCGGCATGCGGCCGAGCATTCGCGGCTGCTTTGCCAATTCAATAATCCAGGCCGCTGCGATCGCCAGGAAGATCGCCTCTCAGAAGCGCTGATCGGCAGCCCGACGGTCATTTGTCCAAGAAGGCAGCGCTGTTGCCTTGTCAACGAAACCGCGGTCCGGCGCTCTTCAACACTGCGGCATCGGCCGAATTGCGAGGCCTCCGTTTTTGTGTTGCCTTCCGGGCGTGCGCCCCCTATACGCCGCGGGACGTCGGAGTGTAGCGCAGCCTGGTAGCGCACCTGATTTGGGATCAGGGGGTCGCGTGTTCGAATCACGCCACTCCGACCATCGCTTCTTCCCCAGAGACAACCAGGCCGGCCCCGTAAGCCCGACCGGAGGGTGCATATCTTGGCAGCCGTGGTTGTAGCGATCCTCGACAGGGACAATTGGAACGCCAACACCGACATCATCGTCGTCGTGGACGTTTCGAGGCGGCGGCTGACATGGGTGCCGCGCGATCTGTGGTCTCCCCTCATCAGCGACCGCGTCAACGCGGCCTTCGCCATGGGTGGCGGCAGATTGCTGCTCGATGCGCTTGCGGGACTGGGCTTTTCGGCGCGCAGCGCAGTCT
Source organism: Mesorhizobium humile (assembly GCF_033977215.1). NCBI lineage: Bacteria > Pseudomonadati > Pseudomonadota > Alphaproteobacteria > Hyphomicrobiales > Phyllobacteriaceae > Mesorhizobium > Mesorhizobium humile. Next base: position 135,708 of record NZ_JAVIIV010000004.1, on the reverse strand, counting down.
GCCTCAGGCGCGGCGCGAGCGAGGCTGCGCTTGCCGGCGCCCGCGTGAACGTGCCGGTCAGTGAGCCGCTCGATTTCTGGTATCCGCTGACGCCGACGAGCTGCCTCGAGGACGGGCGCCAACAGGTTTCCTTCCGCCCGCCCGTCGAGACACTCACGAGCGTGCGTCTCCATCAGTGGATCGGCGCACGCAGCATGGTCAATGGCAAGGGCACCGACTTCCATCGCATGCAGCGCCAGATCGTGTTCCTGCGCGCGCTCATCGCCCAGGGTTTCGATTTCCGCTCGGCGCTGAAGAATCCGGAGCTGGTGCGCGTCGCTGGCGAGGATCCGTTGCCGCTGCTTGCCCGGGTCAGCGCCAGTTGGCGCATGCAGGTGCATGACTGGGTGGATGACGCCGTCATCGATGGCAAGATGGTCCTGGTCCCGCGCAAGCCGAAGCCATGGTGGCGGCGGCAATTGCGCCGGCTGCGGGACAGGCTCAAGATGAAGCGGGACTAAAGCGCGTCGCGTCGAAACGGATTCACGCGACGCGCTTTAGCGCCTTGCTTGATGCATGTCGTTGCCGCAAAACCGAGGTCACTTTTGCGCGACATGCATTAGCCATTCCAACGGCGCGGTCGCATCGACGGTAAACCCGCCGGGCGAGAACCCCAACACCTCGAGCCCGGCGAGCCTACAACCCGATCTGGAACGCGACCGGGACCGGGATCAACCGGCATTGTCTGCGTTGCAAGAACGATGCCTGAAAGGCTGCTCCGGAATGGGACAGCTACGCCGCATGCTCCCACGAGTTGATCACGGAACGCCTGGGCGAATCGAATAATCTCCTCGCTTCCAACTTTGTCGCCGGTCTAGACTTCGGACAAAAGGGGGTTCGATGCCTGTCCTGGAGGCATTGCTGTCGCTGATCGGCCCGGCCTATCTGGCCTATTACGGCTTTACGGTTCCGGTCGCAGTCGTCTGGGCCATTCTGTGCGCTGCTCTTTGGGTTTGGAACAACCGGCCCAGCAAGAGGAATGGCGTAGCCCGGTCGCGGTCCGCCAGCCTGATGTTCTTCATCCTTGTCGCCGCCTGCTATGTGACGGCGCATATGGGCGTCTATCTGCTGGCCCGGCATCTGGCCAGGCTATGGGCGTAAAGGGCGCGCCGCGAGCGGGGTCTCCCTCTAGTGCGTTTCACCGTTTCACGGAAACGGCGAAACGCCCTATCTCTTTGTTTTTACGCAATTCCGGGCGGAAAACCGCTCACACTTTTCCTGGAATTGCTCTAGATATCGAACTCGCCCTGCCCTTCGTCCATGGCGCTGACCGTCTCGGCGGCCAAAGCGCGGGTGATCGGCGTCTTGCGTTCCAGCGCCGCGCGGTCGAGGCGCTCGACGATGCGCATGGCGGTGCCGAGCGAGCGCTCGATGCGGCGCACCAGATATTGCACCACATGCGGCTCGACTTCGACCTGGCGGTCGGCGAACAGCTTTGTGATGACGCCGGCCAGCAAAAGGTCGTCGGGCTCGTGGATCTCGACCGTCGCCGCCGCCTTCAGCCGCGAAATGAGGTCGGGCAGCACGACGCGCCAGGCCGAGGGGAAACGCCGCGCTGTCAAGAGCAGCGTTGAGCCCGCGCCGCGCACGGCGTTGATCAGGTGGAACAGGCCCTGCTCGTCGATCGGGCCCTTGTCGATATCGTCGATGAGCGCAGGCCTGGTGCCGAGTCCGGCAATGTGCTCGCCGATCCGGCCTGGATCGATGGCGACGGCATGCGTCCGATCCTGCCATATCCGGGCGAGATGGGTCTTGCCGGAACCGGGCGGCCCTGCCAGCACGACCACTGGCGACGGCCAGTCCGGCCAGCGGTCGATCAGCGATGCCGCTTGCGCGTTGGTGCCCGAGACGACGAGCTCGTCACGCGAATAGCCGGTGCCGTGGCCGAGGTCGAGCGGCAGCTGGCGCGGCGGATCGGATCGCTCTGCGGACACGTCAGCCACGCGGCTTCGAACGATGGCCGCCGCCACGATCGGCCGGCAATGGCGGCACGGGCTGGGCGGCGTGGCCCTTGTAAAGCGGCGATTCGAGATAGCGGGCTATGGCGAAGCGCACCAGCACGGCAATCGCGGCCGAGGCCGGCACGGCAATCAAAAGGCCGACGAAGCCGAACAGCGCGCCGAAGGCAAATAGCGCGAACATCAGCCATACCGGATGCAGGCCGACGCTTTTGCCGACCAGCCTCGGCTGCAGGATGTTGCCCTCGATGAACTGGCCGACGAAGAACACGCAGGCGACCAGCACCACCATGGTCCAGTCCGGCCAGAACTGGACGAAGGCGACGCCGACGGCGAGCACCAGCCCGGTCAAGGAGCCGACATAGGGGATGAAGGAGATCACCCCGGCGAAGAAGCCGATGAGGATGGCGAAGTTCAAGCCGGTCAGCGTCAGGCCCGTAGCGTACATGGCGCCGAGCACCAGGCAGAGCGTGCCCTGCCCGCGCACGAAGCCGGCGGTGGCGGTGTTGATGTCGCGGGCCAGCGCGCGCACCGTCTCGACATGGTCGCGCGGCACCCAGCCATCCACTTCGGCGACCATGCGGTCCCAGTCGAGCAGCATGTAAAAGGCGACGACCGGGGTGACGACGAACAGGCTCACCACTGAGACCAGTGCGACGCCGGAACTCCAGATCGAGGTGAAGACGGTGGTGAGCAGGCTGAAGCCGGACGTCAGCAGCGAATTCAGCCCGTCGCGCAGGCCGGCGGCGTTGACGCCAAAGCGCTGCTCGAGCCATTTCGGATCGAAGCTGGTGATCAGCGACTGCAGGCGCGTGAGATATTCCGGCAGCTTGCGGGCGAAATCGGCCATCTGGGTGGCCAGCACCGGCACCAGGATGACGAAGGCCAGCACCACGACGACGATGAAGGCAATCAGGATCACCACCGTCGCCATCAGGCGCGAGAGGCCGAGCCGCTGCAGCCAGTCGGCGACCGGGTCGAGGAAATAGGCGAGCACCATGCCGGCCACGAACGGCAGCAGGATACCGGAGAAAAGATAGAGGAACAGCGCCAGCAGGACTGCCGTCGCCAGCCAGAAGAAGACCTGGCGGCGAAGCCCGCCCGAGCCGTCGTCAGCGGCGATCACCGCGCCGTCATTGTCAGGCGTCCGTGCAGGAGCCGCCCGACTTGCCGATGCCCGACTTGCTGTCGCCGGTCTTGATGTCGTCGTTCTGGGAGTTGCTCGTTCGGGAGCCTTCGCCATAGCCGCTCATATGCCTTAGCCAAGCCACGAGATAGGCCGCGGCCGAAGCCACGGTCAAGACCCCGGTCAGCAATATGAGAGCGGTCCGCAGCGCGCCGAGATGCACGGAGAAGGCGAGTTCGCCCAGCACGAGCGCCGCCAGCACGATCTGCGCGGCGGTGTTGGCCTTCGACACGAAGAGCGGCTTCATCTCGACCGGATGACTCATCACGCTGGACAAAAGCACCGCGCAGACGATCAGCCCGTCGCGCGAGACCATGGTCACCACCAGCCAGAGCGGCAGTTCGCCGGCAAAGCCCATGACGACGAAGACCGAGACCAGCAAGAGCTTGTCGGCGATCGGATCGAGATAGGCGCCGAGGCGCGACGACTGGTTCCAGCGGCGCGCGATGAAGCCGTCGACACCATCGGAGATGCCGGAGACGAGGAATCCGGCGAAGGCCCAGCCCCAAAGCGACTGCAGCATGGCCAGCACCACCGCAGGCACGAGCAGCAGCCGCATGATCGTGATCATGTTGGGAAGGGTCACATGAGGTCCCGTCGTGTCTTTTGTTGGGAAAAAGATGAGGGAGATGGGAGGTGGGCGCAAGTAGCGGAGCGGCGAAGCTGCCAATCACCCCCGCACTTTCCTCGGGAACAAACTCCCTCACCCGCGCGTCATCCTTGCTCCCCGAAACCATTCATGCGAAGAGCCCGCAATGGAAACAGGGACGAGCCGGCAATGAGCAAGGGCGACCAGGCCAAGCGCAAGAATGGGCTCACCTATGCCGAGGCGGGCGTCGATATCGATGCCGGCAACCTGATGGTCGAGAAGATCAAGCCGCTGGTGCGCGCCACGCGCCGGCCGGGCGCCGACGGCGAGATCGGCGGCTTCGGCGGTCTGTTCGACCTGAAGGCCGCAGGCTTCACCGATCCGGTGCTGGTCGCGGCCAATGACGGCGTCGGCACCAAGCTCAAGATCGCCATCGACGCCGGCAAGCACGACACGATCGGCATCGACCTCGTCGCCATGTGCGTCAACGACATCGTCGTGCAGGGCGCCGAGCCGCTGTTCTTCCTCGATTATTTCGCCACCGGCAAGCTCGACCCGGATCAGGGCGCTGCGATCGTCGGCGGCATTGCGCAAGGCTGCCGGCAGGCCGGCTGCGCGCTGATCGGCGGCGAGACGGCGGAAATGCCCGGCATGTACCACGACAAGGATTACGACCTTGCCGGCTTCGCCGTGGGCGCTGCCGAGCGCGGCCAGTTGCTGCCGACCGACGACATCGTCGAGGGCGACGTTCTGCTCGGCCTGGCCTCGTCCGGACTGCACTCCAACGGCTTCTCGCTGGTGCGCCGCATCATGGCGGCAAGCGGGCTTAGCTGGAGCGATCCAGCGCCGTTCAACGACGAACTAAGCCTCGCCGAGGCGCTGCTCGAGCCGACGCGCATCTATGTGAAGTCGATCCTCAAGGCGATCCGGAACACGCATGGCATCAAGGCGCTCGCCCACATCACCGGCGGCGGTTTTCCGGAGAACATTCCGCGTGTGCTGCCGAAGGATTTTTCGGCCGAGCTCGACCTCGAGGCGATCGACGTGCCGCCGGTGTTCGCGTGGCTGGCCAAGACCGGCGGCGTCGCGCCGGAAGAGATGATGCGCACCTTCAACTGCGGCATCGGCATGATCCTCGCCGTCGCCTCCGGCCAGGCGGCGCAGGTCGCGGCGGTGCTGCAGGAAGCCGGCGAGACGGTGACGCCGATCGGCCGCATCGTGCCGCGGCGCGATGCCGGCGTCATCTACAGGGGCTCGATCGGCCTATGAGCAGGAAACGCACGGTCGTCCTGATCTCGGGACGCGGCTCCAACATGACGGCGCTGATCGCGGCGGCGAGCGATCCAAGCTATCCGGCGGAGATCGTCGGCGTCATTTCCGATCGCGCCAACGCGGCCGGCCTCGGCATCGCCCAGTCGCGCGGCATCGCCACGAAGGTGGTCCAGCGCGCCGACCATCCGAGCAAGGATGCCTATGACGCCGCGGTCGATGCCGCGCTCGCCGGCTTCGGCGCCGACATCGTGGCCCTGGCCGGCTATATGCGCATCCTCGGCCGCGGCCTCGTCGAGAAATGGCAGGGGCGCATGGTCAACATCCACCCTGCCCTGCTGCCGGCCTTCAAGGGGCTGGACACGCACGCGCGCGCCATCCGCGCCGGCGTTCGCATCCATGGCTGCTCGGTGCATTTCGTCACGCCCGAAATGGATGACGGTCCGATCATCGCGCAGGCCGCCGTGCCGGTGATGGTCGGCGACAACGAGGACACCTTGGCCGCGCGCGTGCTCAAGGTGGAGCACCGGCTCTACCCGCTGGCGCTGGGTCTCGTCGCCGAAGGCAAGGCGTCCATGGAAAAGGGTCACACCGTGCTTGCCCATTTCGCCGACGACGCCGACAACGCCAGCTCGGTCGTAATGGCGCCGGACCCGCTGCGCGAGGAGACGGACCTCGAACAGCTGGCGCGGATCACGCCGTAGCCTTGGCTGGAAGCAGCAGTATGGCGATCAACTCAGAACCGACGAACCAACCGCAAAGCCGAACTGAAGCAGACCGACTGCGCAAGGCTTGGGAAGACGGGCTGGCCAGCGATCCGTTCGATGATTTTGACATCGAGGCAATCAAAGAGAAGGCTCGCGCTCGTCTCATTGGTTTCCCTGGTCCTGATCGATGCCCGTGAAACAGCTGCTCATCCTGCGCCATGCCAAGTCGAGCTGGGACGATTCCGCACTTGCCGATTTCGACCGGCCGCTGGCCCCACGCGGCTTGAAGACGGCGCCGCTGCTGGGGCGGGAGCTGGCGCGGCGCGGCTGGCTTCCCGACCTCGCTCTGGTCTCGCCGGCGCTGCGCACCCGCGACACATGGCGACTGGTCGCCCAGGAACTGCCGAAGAACGTGCCGGCGCAATTTGCCGAGGAACTCTATGAGGCGGAGGCCGGCGCAATCCTGGCGCGCGTGCGGCAGGCCAAGGCGACGAGCCTGCTGGTGATCGGCCACAATCCCGGCCTGCAGCATTTTGTGCTGCGGCTGGCCGGCGCCGGATCGGACGAGGCTGTCTTCAAGAAGATCGAAGCGAAGTTCCCGACGGCGGCGCTCGCGCGATTCACGCTGGACGAGGATTGGGCGGACCTCGACTTTCGCGGCGCGCGGCTGACGCATTGCGTGAGGCCGAAAGACTTAGACTAGGGTAGAGCCAGAAGCTTGCCGAAAAGGCGGCGGGCGAGCCCGCCGCCTTCAGTATTTTCAGAGAAGCTGATCAATTGCCCCAATTATCCGCAGGCGGACCCGGCCAATTCGCAGGGTCGGTCGCTCCGGTCTTCATCGCGGTGTCGACATTGGGAGCCGGCTTGGCCATCTTGTGCTTCGGGATCGAAGCCGTGACGCTGGTGTCAGCGCCGATGGCTGCCTGGTTGACGCCGTCAGCGCCGTAGTGATCGCTGCCGGCGGATGCGGTGCCTATGGCGGCGACAAGTATGGCGGCCGCGACGAATGCAATCCTGGTCATGTTCGATTTCCTTGTTCCGTGTCGTTTCATCGGCGGTAGCCTTGGGAGGATGGCCCCGCTGCCGAGAAGACCTGAGGTAGCCAGGATTTATTCCCGGCGCGCCGCTGTTTTCAGCGGCCACGGCAGCGTCGGATTCGACTTCGCCCGGGAAAAGGAAAACGATTACAAATACTTGTGATACACATACGTGTGAAGTGAATGATGTTGCCGGTAGCCGGCTTCACAAAAGCGAAGCGGCGGGACAAAGCCCGCCGCCTGGTACCTTTCGGACCGGATCAGTGGTTGCCGAACAGGTCGTGGTTGGTGCCTTGCACGACCGGCTTATGGACATCCGTATCCGACTTCGTGATGGAGGCCGTCACAGTCCGGTCGATGGTGACGACCGGCTGATTTGCGTTGGCAGCGCCATAATGGTCGGAGCTGGCGAAAGCAGTGCCCGTGGCGACGAGAATGGCGGCTGCGGTAAGTGCGATCTTGGTCATTTCAAATACTCCTGTTCCGGGTTGTTCCGTTATCGATCGGGAGCGATTGACGATCCGATGACCCAGTGGATCGGTACAGGACGGCCCCCGACATCGCCCGGGGCTGCCCGCTCGCTGCACTCGTTTGAATTTCCCTGGATCGGCCCCGTCTATCGGCCCTTGCCTCCACTTCGGAGCCACCGGGGGGTCCCGTTACAGGCATCACCGCTTCGTGATAAATGCTTGATCAAACCTAGGAGGCGGCCTGGGAGTAGCCGGCTCCACAAAAGCAGAGCGGCGGGACAAGCCCGCCGCTTTGAGGTCCGTCGAGGACAGAACCGTTTAGCGATTGCCGAAAAGGTCGTGATTGGCGCCCGTGACGACCGGCTTCTGGACATCAGCGTCCGACTTCGTGATCGAAGCGGTGGACGAGGTGTCGACCGACGCGGCCGGCCGGTTGGCCTCGTTGGGGTTGTAGTGGTCGGACCCAGCAAAAGCGGCGCCAGTGGCGACAAGCAGGGCGGCGGCGGTAAGGGCGATCTTGGTCATTTGAGTTACTCCAGATTTGAAGGTTGTCGATTGAAGGTTCGCGTGGCGAACCGCTTAGCGGTTGCCGAACAGGTCGTGGTTGGCGCCCGTGACGACCGGCTTCTGGGCATCCGCGTCCGACTTCGTGATCGAAGCGGTGGACGAGGTGTCGACCGAAGCGGCCGGCTGATTGGCATTGGCCGACCCGTAGTTGTCCGAGCCGGCGAAAGCGGCACCGGTGGCAACGAGAAGGGCGGCGGCGGTAAGAGCGATCTTGGTCATTTGAGTTACTCCAGATTCAAGGTTGTTGGTTTGAAGCGGATCAGGAGGGGCCGATTAACGGCCCCAGATGCCCTGGCCCGACTGCGGCTGGTTCTGATCAGGCGTGATGTGGAGGTCGCGCTGTTCGAACTTGTCGAGCTTGCGGATCGAGCCGGTGACGGTGTTGTCGACCTTGCCCGCGGGAGCGGTGACGGCCGGCTGGTTGACGTTGTCGGAACCATAATGGTCGCTGCCGGCGAAAGCGCTGCCCGTGGCAATGAGGAAAGCGGCGGCGGCAAAAGCAATCTTGTTCATTTTAGGTACTCCAGATTTCAAAAGTCATGTCCGTCTAGTGGCGTGCCTTGATGGAAATTCGCGTCGCTCGGACCACCCCGAAATGGGTCGGCCCTGTTGCCATTTCCAATCACGAAAAGTTGTGAACCGAACCGTTCGGTTCGATCTTGAAATTATGCGAGTGACGCGGCGGCCACATTCTTATCTTTTGATATCAACTGGTTACGGCGAACGCCTTGAGATGCGGCACCCTAATGCGGGCTGCCGGTGTTCACCCTGGTTGCACGAACCGTCAACATTAATTGAACCGAACGGTTCGATTTAATCGCTTGCCGGACCGAACAAGGGGCTAGGCAGGCGCCACGACCAGGATGGCGATCGCCGGCAAACCACGTTTGCCTTGCGCGCGGATCGATACTATCGGTTGGTCTGAGGACCAATTCGGACGCCGCCTGCCGCCCTATGGCGACGGTCGACGCCATTGGGAGGAAACAGCGACAAACGATGCGGCTGCTGCTTGTCGAGGACAATCGCGAACTGGCCGATTGGCTGAGCAAGACGCTGCGCCAGGCGAGCTATGTCGTCGACGTCGTGCATGACGGCGAGGATGTCGAGCATGCTTTGGCCGCGGGCGACCATGCCTTGATCATCCTCGACCTTGCCCTGCCCCGCATGGGCGGCATGGAGGTGCTGAAAAGGCTGCGGGCGCGCGGCAATCCTGTGCCGGTGATCGTGCTCACCGCCAATGCCAGCCTCGACGGCCGGGTCAAGGGCCTCAACGAAGGCGCGGACGACTATCTGGCGAAACCCTTCCAGATCGAGGAACTGGAAGCGCGCATCCGCGTGCAGTTGCGCCGCGCCAACGACCGCACGGCGCCGGTCATTTCCTGCGGCGATCTGGTCTTCGACACCAACACACGCCTGTTCTCGCTTGCCGGCGCGACGCTGTCGCTGACGCCGCGCGAGCACGCCGTGCTGGAACAACTCGTCGTCAAGGCCGGCCGCACGGTGAGCAAGGCGGCGCTCTCGACGGCGATCTACGACTTCGAAACCGACGCCGATCCCAGCGCCATCGAGATCTACGTGCACCGGCTGCGCAAGAAGCTGGAGGGATCGCGCGTCCAGATCGCCACCTTGCGCGGCCTCGGCTATCTGTTGCGTCACCACGATCCGGCGCCATGAGGATCGGCAGGTTTCGGATCGGCAGCCTTCGCCTGCAATTGCTGGCCTGGGTGGTGCTGCCGCTGGCCGGGCTCGCCGCCATCAATTTGTGGACCAGCCATGGCAATGCGCTCGCGACCGCCGACTTGATTACCGACCGGATGCTGATGGCGTCGGCGCGCGCTATCGCCGAGCAGGTCGCGGTAAAGGACGGCGTGCTTGACGCCACAATTCCGCCGGCGGCGATCGAAATGTTCGATACCGGCGACCGCGACAGAGTCTACTACCATGTCGAGACCGCGGGCGGACGCCTGCTTACCGGCTATCCCGACCTGCCCAAGGCGACTCAGCGCGGCAGCATCGAGACCGGCTTTCGCGAGCACCGTCTGCGGCTCGCGACGCTCGGCCATGCCGTAATCGGCGCCGGGAAGGATTCGCCGATCACGGTCACAGTCGGCGTGACTCTCGCCGGGCATGACGCGATGGTGAGGCGTCTGTGGTTAAGCGCCTTCGGCCAGCAGCTGGCGCTGGTGGTGATTGCCGGCGTGTTCGTCCTGCTCGGCCTGCGCCGAGGCCTCGCGCCACTGCTGCGGCTGCGCGACGCCGTGCGTTCGCGAAGCCGCAGCGATCTGGATCCGGTCGAGGTCTCGGGCGCCCAAACCGAAATCCGGCCGCTGATCGAGGCGCTCAATGCCTATATGGCGCGTGTGCGGGCCCAGATGGCGGCGCAGCGCCGCTTCATCGCCAATGCGGCGCATCAGTTGCGCACGCCGCTGGCGCTGCTGTCGACGCAGGCAAGCTATGCCTTGCGGGAGACTGTCCCCGATGCCCGACATGAAGCGCTTGTGGCCCTGCAGGCAAGTTCCGGTCGCCTGGCGCGTTTGGCCGAGCAGTTGCTCACCCTGTCGCGGGCGGAGCCCGGGAGCAGGCGGCCGCGCGCCGATCGCATCGACCTGACCGAAGCGGCGCGGCAAGTGCTCGAAACTCATGCGCCGGTCGCCGTTGGTCGCAATATCGATCTCGGCCTGGAGGAAACCGGGCCCGTGCCGGTCATCGGCGACGGCACCATGCTGCGCGAGATGATCGTCAACCTCGTCGACAATGCGCTGCGCTACTCAGCGCCCGGGAGCAGCGTCACGGTGAAGCTGGCGGCCGTCGATGGCGAGGCACAGCTCACGGTCGCCGACGATGGACCCGGCATTCCCGCGGACGAGCGCGAGCATGTGTTCGAGCGCTTCTACCGCGTTGCCGGAACGACAGAGGAGGGCAGCGGGCTTGGGCTCGCCATCGTCCGCGAGGTTGTCGAGAACGCCGCCGGCCGCGTCACTCTTGGAGATGGCGCGGCCGGCGGGCTGATCGTCGAGGTGCGGCTGCCGCTGGCTGGCGGCTAATATCCAGCTGTGAAACCTGCCGCGGCCATCACTGCGTCTCGTGCAGCGGCTGCGGCCGCCACTTCGCCAGTCTGCTCTCGACCAGCGTCATCAGGTACTCGGCGCCGAGCGCCACCACCATGACGATGACGATCGCCGCATACATGCCGGCGGCGTCGAACGAGCCCTTGGCGATGTTGATCAGCAGGCCGATGCCGTAGCGCGAGCCGACGAACTCGCCGACGATGGCGCCGATGATGGCGAAGCCGAAGCTGACATGGAGGCTGGCGAAGATCCAGCTCATCGCCGACGGCACGATGACCGAGCGCGTCAGCTGCCAGTCGGAGGCGCCGAGGATGCGGGCATTGGCGATCATCGCGCGGTCGGCCTCGCGCACACCCTGGAAGGCGTTGTGGAAGACGACGAAGAACACCATGACGAAGGCCAGCGCCACCTTCGAGGCAAGGCCAAGGCCAAGGATCATGATGAAGATCGGCGCCAGCACGACACGCGGGATCGAGTTGATCACCTTGATGTAGATCGAGAAGATGTCGGCGGCCATGCGGTTGCGGCCGAGCGCGACGCCGATGACGATGCCGGCGACGGAGCCCGTTACGAAGCCCAGTACCGATTCCTCCATGGTGACATAGAGGTGGTACCAGAGCGGCCCTTCCGACGTTCCCTGCGTGGTCCATTCATAGAGCCGCCCGGCGATGGTGCTCGGCATGGCGTAGAAGAAAGGATCGATCCAGGCCATGCGGCCGGCGATCTCCCACAGGCCGAGGAAGATGATGAGGATGGCGAGCCGCCAGAAGATGACGGCGTGGCGGCGATGCGCGGCGGCCTTGGCAGCGGCTGCCTCGATCTCGGCGTCCGAAGTTCCCGGCCTGAAGCTTGCGGTCGAGATATTGACGGTGGCGTCTGTCATATCGGGTTCCTTTAAGCGGCCGCGCGGGCGTAGCTGGTCTCGACCTCTTCCTTCAGGTCGGCCCAGATGGTGCGCGAATAGTCGATGAAGCTCTGCTCGTAGCGGATGTCGGCGACGACGCGCGGGCGTGGCAGGTCGATCGTGTAGACGGACTTCACCGTCGCCGGCCCGGCCGTCAACACATAGACCTTGTCGGCCAGCGCGATCGCTTCCTCGAGGTCATGGGTGACGAAGACCACCGACGCCTTCGCCTCGGACCACAGGCGCAAAAGCTCCTCATGCATCAGCACGCGGGTCTGCACGTCGAGCGCCGAGAACGGCTCATCCATCAGCAGGATCTCGGGACCATTGATGAAGGTCTGGGCGAGCGCCACGCGCTTGCGCATGCCACCGGAAAGCTGATGCGGGTAGTGCTGCTCGAAGCGCGCAAGGCCGACGCGAGCCAACCAGTCGCGAGCGGAGGCCTGGGCCTGCGCTTTCGACTTGCCGCGAAACAGCGGTCCGGCCATCACGTTCTCGATGACGGTGCGCCACGGAAACAGCGCGTCGGTCTGGAACACAAAGCCGATGCGCGGGTCTATGCCCTTGACCGGCGCGCCCATGACGCGGACCTCGCCCGCGCTCGGCCTGGCGAGCCCGGTGACGAGGTTGAGCGTCGTTGATTTGCCGCAGCCAGTCGGGCCGACGACGGCGACGAATTCGCCGCGCCCGACCGTCATGGTAAAATCTCGGATCGCCGTCAGCGACTTGCCGGTGGGGGAAAGGAAGCGGCGGCTGACATTGATCAGCTCTATCGCCGGAGCGGTCTTTTCGACAGCCATGGTTGGAACTCCAATAGCGGGCGACCGCCGCGCGGGGATCGCCGGGCGTGGAAAACAGATCAGGATGCCGGCACGAAGCCTGAACCTCGTGCCGGCTTGATCGCTATTTCACGTTCTTCACGAATTCCGTGGTGTAGGTCTTCGAAAGGTCGATCTGCTTGCCCTGCAGTTCTTTCTTGAAGGCCGAGAGAACCGTGAGCACCGTTTCGGGGCCGCCCTGCGGCATCACGCCATCGGCGGTGAACATCGCCTTGCCGGCGTCGAGCGCCTTCACATAGCCTTCCTGGTCGCCGACATAATAGTCCTTCGGCATTTTTTCGGCGATCTCGGCGCCGCTATGGGTGTTGATGAACTTTAGCGTCTTGACGAAGGCATTGGCGAGCTTCTGGACCGTGTCCTTGTGCGCATCGACCCATTCGGTCTGCATATAGAGGGAAGCGGCCGGGTAGGTTCCGCCAAGCGCGGCCTTCGTGCCTTCCATCGTGCGCATGTCGATGAGAACCGCCGCCTCGCCGGTCTTCAAGAGCCGGGTGATCGTCGGCTCGGTCGTCATGCCGGCCTGGATCTTGTCCTGCTGCATGGCGGCGATGAAGGTGTTGCCGGCGCCAACCGGCACCGAAGTGAACTCGCCGAGCTTCAACCCGTTCTTCACCGCCAGATACTCGGTCAGGAAATTGGTCGAGGAGCCGAGGCCCGTGACCCCGAGGCTCATGCCCTTGAAGTCGGCCGGCGACTTGATCTCGGGATGCTTGGAAGAGACCAGTTCGACCTCGCCCGGCGCCTGGCTGAACTGGACGACGGATTCGACGAACTTGCCCTTGGCCTGCAGGTCGATGCAATGATCGTAGAAACCGACCACGCCCTGCACGGCGCCCGCCAGCATCTCGTTTTCGGCATCGACACCCGCCGGCTCGTTGAGCAGTTCGACGTCGAGGCCTTCGTCCTTGAAATAGCCGAGCGCCTCGGCAAGCTTGGCGGGCAGGTAGATCTGCTTTTCGTAACCACCCACCATGATCGAGATCTTGTCGGCGGCCGATGCCGTCGTTGCGCCCGCGGCGAGCGTGGCAAGCGTCAGCAGCGCCGAGCCCAGGGCGCATTTAGAGATGAAACCGGTCACGTAACTTCCTCCACCTTGGCGGCCGCCGTCCGGCTGAACCGCATTTCCTCCTGCCGGCCCTCCCAGGCCGATCACGTGGCGAGCGCCACAAAACTGTCATGGCATGGCCAAGCTTTCAGCTGGCTTTCAGCCATTTTAGCGACCGTTGAAATGGAATCTGGCGAAATTGCCGGTCACGAGCCGATGAGCCCCAGCACGTCGCGCATGTCGTATTCGCCGGGCGGCCGGCCGGCGATCCAGAGCGCGGCCGCAACGGCGCCGCGCGCGAACATCGAGCGATCGGCAGCAGCATGCGAGAGCGTGAGCGTCTCGCCTTCGGTGAGGAAGCTGACGCTGTGCTCGCCGACGATGCTGCCGCCGCGCAGCACGGCGAAGCCGATCTCGCCGGTTGAGCGTGGCCCGACGAGGCCATCGCGGGCGCGCTTCGCCACATCGTCCAGCTCGACGCCGCGCCCGTGCGCTGCCGCCTCGCCCAGCATCAGCGCCGTGCCCGACGGCGCGTCGACCTTCATGCGGTGATGCGCTTCGAGGATTTCGATGTCGCAATCGTAGGACCCAAGCGCCCTCGCCGCCTGCTCGACCAGCCCGGTCAGCATGTTGAGCCCCAGCGAATAGCTTCCGGAGCGCACGACGGCGATTGTCTTCGCGGCTTCGGCAATCGCTTCCAGTTCAGCGCCATCGAAACCCGTGGAGCCGATCACCAGCGCTGGGCCGCCGCGCAACGCACAGGCCGTTGCCAGTTCGGCGGACGCCGCGGGCGTGGTGAAATCGACGACCACATCGGCAAGCGCCAGCGCTTCGTCGCGCCGCACCAGTCCCTCGCCCGTGCTGCCTGGTCGATGGAAGCGGCCGGCGAGTTGCAGCCGCGGATCGGCCGCGATGGTCTCCGCCATCTGCCGGCCCATGCGGCCGAGCGCGCCGGCGATGGCTATCCTGAGCGGCTGCGGCATGACAATCCTTTTCGAAAGCTTATTCGGAACAATCCTCTAGCACGCCGCTTTGGCAAATTGATTCAGGCGTTGCTTCAGGCGGCGCCGTTGCTCTTCAGCATCATGCCGGCGATTTCCTTGACCAGCTTGGCGGCGACCAGCGCCGTCACGTTGGAGAGGTCTTGGCGCGGATTGTATTCGACGACGTCGGCCGCGACTATTCGTTGGTCTATTGCCTGGATCAGGCCGATGGCCTGACGGGTGGTGAAGCCGCCCGGCTCACGGTGAGAGACGCCGGGAGCGAAGGCCGGATCGAGAGCGTCGATGTCCATCGAGATATAGACGGGCGTCTTGAGGTCGAGCTGTAGGCCTTCCCTGAAATGCCGCATCTCCACCACCTCGACGCCGAAGCGCTTGAACTGGTCGCGATGGTGATCATTGACGGTGCGAAGGCCGATCTGGATCAGCCGGTCGGCCAGCTTCTCCTCCATGATGCGGGCAAAGGGCGAGGTGTGCGAGCGCGGGTTGTCGTCATAGGAATGATAGATATCCGGATGCGCGTCGATGTGGACGATGGTGAGGCTGGTATGGCGACGGCGCACCGCGCGCAGCACCGGCCAGGAGATCGCATGGTCGCCGCCGAGCGAGATCAGCGGGTGACCGGCGTCGAGCGCACGGCCGACCTCGGTTTCGATCCGCTGCCACGGGTCGCCGGGTTGGCTGAAATCGATGTCGCCGTGATCGATGAAGCGGCCTGTCAGGTCGAAGCCGGTTTCGGTCCAGGAACTGTAGGCGTCGCTGTGAAGCTCGCGCCGGATCAGCGGCGGCGCCTCGGTCGGGCCGCGCAGATAGGACGAGTTCTCGTCATGCGGAATACCCAGAAGCGAGACCTTGGCCACGACATCCTCCCTCGTTGCCGAGACAAGGAGCCTCTATAGACGCCGGAGCTGGCGGGCGCGACGAGAGGCGCTTGGGCCAGATCTCGGGCAAGCCTTTCCCGAATTCTGCAAGAAAAACGGCGCAGAGGCGACTGACTTCCGGAGCTTCTTAGCTGCTTTTTATGTCAACAGAGGCAGGCCCGGGGCAGTGCTGACCGTCGTAGATCGCGGCGGTCGCCGTTCTCTTACAGAGTATGATGGGATCCCGTTGAAGCGCTTGAGGGTTCTGGACGCATTAGGCCGTATACGCCGAAAAACAAGGCAAATCGAAAAAACGGACTAAAGCGTGTGGCGCTGAAACGGATTCAGGCGACGCGCTTTAAGCTTTTGTTTTGATGCATGTCGTTGTCCCAGAACCGCTGCACACTTCTGGGCGACATGCATTAATGGGCAGGTTGCTTGAAACCTCGCCATCACCCTCCTGGAATTGCTTCAAGAACGCGTCAAAGCGCCCTGAGCCACACCTTGTTGTCGTGGACGGCGGCGCCGCCATAGGGTGCCGGCGCATCGGCGCCGGTCAGCACGTTGATGCCCTCGCCGCGCTCATGCGCGCTGTTCGGCCAGATGCCTTCGGCGATCACCACGCCGCGCTTCACACCGTCGAAGAACCTGGCGTGCAGCACAAGGTCGCCGCGCCGGTTGCCGACTTCGACGCGACTGCCATCCTCGATGCCGAGCGCTTCGGCATCTTCGCGGTGGATGAGCAGCTCCGGCCTGCCTTCCTTGGCCTTGGATACCGGCGTCTCGGCAAAGCTGGAATTGAGGAAGTTGCGCGCCGGCGAGGTCGCCAGCCGGAACGGATGCTCCTCGTCCGCCACCTCGATCAGCTCGACATGGTCGGGGAATTCCGGCAGTCGCCCGACCGGGCCGAACAGGCCCATGCTTTTCGGCGGCCGGTTGGGCGCCGACTGCCCGGTCCAGTTGGGCCGGAAGTGGAATTTCCTGTCGGCATGGCCGAAGCCGTTGATAAAATGCGCGTCGTCGAAATCGGGCTGCAGGTCGACCCACTTCTGTTCCTTCAGGCTGTCGAAGCTGCCGATCCCGCGCTTGCCGAGGATGATGTCGATATGCTCGCGCTCGGTCAGGCCGAAGCCCGGACGGTCGCCGACGCCCAGCCGCTTGCCCAGTTCCTCATTGACGTAGTGGTTGGTACGCGGCCCTTCCGGCGGCTCGATCAGCTTGGGGCCGAGCGTGATGTGCTGGTTGCCGCCGCCCTTGTAGATGTCGTCATGCTCTAAAAACATCGTCGCCGGCAGCACGACATCGGCGAGCTTGGCCGTATCGGTCATGAACTGCTCGTGCACGCAAGTGAACAGGTCCTCGCGCATAAAACCCTGTTTCACCAGCCGCTGCTCCGGGGCGACATTCGCCGGATTGGTGTTCTGGATGAGCATCGCCGTCACTGGCGGGCCGCCATAGAGCGCGTCCGCCGCACCGGTCAGCACCGGGCCGATGCGCGAATGGTCGAGATAGCGCACCTTCGGGTCGCGCATCGCGGTGCCTTCGAGCACATCCTGGTTCAGCTTGAAGATGCCGGAATTGGAATGGAAGGCGCCGCCGCCCTCATACTGCCATGCGCCGGTGACGGCGGCGATGCAGGAGGCGGCGTGCATGTTGACCGAGCCGTTGCGCTGCCGCGCGAAGCCATAGCCAAGACGGAAGTAGGTTTTCTTCGTCGTGCCGACGATCTGCGCGAATGCCTCGATCTCGGCGATGCTTAAGCCCGTGATGGCGGCCGCCCATTCGGGCGTGCGGGTGCGCAGATGCTCTTCCAGCCCGCGCGGGTCGTCAGTGTATTTTTCGAGATAGGCACGATCGGCGAGCCCATCGCGGAACAGCACATGCATGACGGCGCAGGCGAGCGCGCCGTCGGTGCCGGGCTTCAAGACCAGGCCGAGATCGGCCTGCTTCATCGTTGCATTGTCGTAGATGTCGATGACGACGATCTTGGAGCCGCGTTCCTTGCGTGCCCGCATCGCATGGGTCATGACATTGACCTGCGTGACCACGGCATTGGTGCCCCAGATCACCACGCAGTCGGCCTTGGCCATCTCGCGCGGGTCGGGCCCGCGCAAGGCGCCCGCCCCCATCATCCAGCCGGTCCAGGCCAGATTGGTGCAGATCGAGCCGAAGAAGCCCGAGTATTTTTTCGCGTGGCGCAGCCGCTCGATGCCGTCGCGCTGCACCAGCCCCATCGTGCCGGCATAGAAATAGGGCCAGACCGTCTCCGAGCCGTATTTCGCCTCGGCGGCTATGAATTTTTCCGCCACGAGGTCGAGCGCGGCTTCCCAGCTCGCTTCCTTCCAGACGCCCTCCCCCTTGCCGCCCGCCCGCACCAGCGGCCTCAGCAGCCGGTCGGGGTGGTGGACGCGGTCGGCATAGCGCGCGACCTTGGCGCAGACGACGCCCGACGTGTAGCTGTTCGACTTGGCGCCATGGACGCGGCCGATGCGGTTGTCGTCGAGCAGCTCGACTTCGAGGGCGCAGGTGGAGGGGCAATCATGCGGACAGGCCGAATGGCCGATCCGGAGCTTGGCGTGCTGGTTCATGCGGGGTGTTTAGCGGGTTTTGGCGGAGAGGTGTAGGGCCAGATGGAGCCTTCCCTTCTCCCCTTGTGGGAGAAGGTGGATCGGCGCGATAGCGCCGAGACGGATGAGGGGTGGGTGACGGAGTGAGACGGTTCCTTGCGAGGCAACTGCCAAGCCTGCAGCACTCCTAAGATCGGCTACTCGGCGATGCTTTTATAGAGCGCGTTATACGCGCCGCATTTCGGGCAGCGCATGTGTCGCTCGACATGATCATCGCCTGCTTTGGTGTCGCAGACTTCAAGGTCCGCCTCATCGCATTCCGGACATTTGATACTTGCCTTCGGGTCGGTTGCCAGAAGGCTACCTGCTTTGATCCACAATTCCCTGGACATCGAAGTTTCCTGCGCCCCTTTACACAATTTACCAGCGCCTCACTCCGTCCAACACCCCTCATCCGTCTCGGCGCTGCGCGCCGATCCACCTTCTCCCACAAGGGGAGAAGGGGACCCCCCCTACTCCGCGATCCCCTCTTCATACTCGGCCGACATGGTCAGCCACTTGTCCTCGTTTTGCGCGAGCGTCTGCGCCAGTTGCGAGCGCTCCTTGGCCAGCCGCGTCGCGGTCGAGGGATCCTTCTCGTAGACGGCCGGATTGGCGAGCTCGTCCTCGATCAGGTCGATGCGCTTGCGGATGCGGTCCATCAGCGCCTCGGTGGCGCGGATTTCCTTGGCCAAAGGCTCAAGTGCTGCGCGGCGTTGGGCCGCCTCTCGGCGGCGGTCGGCCTTGGACGCCTTGTCCGCCTCCTTCTGCTCGCGGCGGTTGGACGAGACGCCCGTGACCAGCGTCTTATAGTCCTCCAGGTCGCCGTCATAAGGATTGACCGCGCCGTCCTTGACGAGCCAGAGGCGGTCAGCAGTGGCTTCGAGCAGATGCCGATCGTGCGAGATCAGGATCACCGCGCCTGGGAAATCGTTCAGCGCATGGATCAGCGATTCACGGCTGTCGATGTCGAGATGGTTGGTCGGCTCGTCGAGGATGAAAAGGTTCGGCCCCTCAAAGGCCGACAGGCCCATCAAAAGCCGCGCCTTCTCGCCGCCGGACAGATCTTTCGCCGCCGTGTTCATCTTTTCGGTCGACAGGCCGAACTGGGCGACGCGGCCGCGCACCTTGGATTCCGGCGCGTCCGGCATCAGCCGGCGCACATGCTCGTAGGGGTTTTCCTCGGGGCGCAGATCGTCGAGTTGGTGCTGGGCGAAGATCGCCACCTTCAGGCCCGGCGCGACCGTCATCGAACCGGTCTCGGCCTTGAGCCGGCCGGCGAGCAGCTTGGCGAAGGTCGACTTGCCGTTGCCGTTGGCGCCGAGCAGCGCGATGCGGTCGTCTGCATCGATGCGCAGCGTCATCTTCTTCAGAATAGGGCTGCCCTCGGTATAGCCGACATTGACGCCGTTCAGCGCCACGATCGGCGAGGCCACCGTCTTCACCGGCTCCGGGAAAGAAAACGGGCGCACCGTGTCGTTCACGATCGCAGCGATCGGCTTCAGCTTCTCCAGCGCCTTGATGCGCGACTGCGCTTGCCTGGCCTTGGAAGCCTTGGCGCGAAAACGCTCGACGAAGGACTCCATGTGCTTGCGTGCCGCTTCCTGCTTGACGCGGCTCTTTTCCTGCAGTTCCCGCTGCTCGGTCAGCTGACGCTCGAATTGGTCGTAGCCGCCGCGCCAGAAAGTCAGCTTCTTCTGGTCGAGATGGACGATCGAGTTGACGGCGCGGTTGAGCAGGTCGCGATCGTGCGAGATCAGCAACACCGTGTGCGGATACTTCGAGACATAGTTCTCCAGCCAGAGCGTGCCTTCGAGGTCGAGATAGTTGGTCGGTTCGTCGAGCAGCAGAAGATCGGGCTCGGAGAAGAGCACGGCCGCCAGCGCCACGCGCATGCGCCAGCCGCCGGAGAAGGCCGAAGCCGGACGCTTCTGCGCGGCGTCGTCGAAGCCGAGGCCGGCGAGGATGGTGGCGGCGCGGGATTCGGCCGAATGCGCGTCGATATCGGCCAGCCGCGTGTGGATCTCGGCGATGCGGTGCGGATCGGTGGCGGTCTTTTCCTCTTCGAGCAAAGCCTGGCGCTCGACATCGGCTTTCAGCACGATCTCGATCAGCGGCTCCTCGGTGCCGGGCGCTTCCTGCGCCACCTGGCCGATGCGGGTGTTCTTCGGCAGGCTGATCGAGCCGGTCTCCGACGGGAAATCGCCGGTGATCGCCTTGAACAGCGTGGTCTTGCCGGTGCCGTTGCGGCCGACGAGGCCGGCCTTGGTGCCGGCCGGCAGGGTCAATGAGGCATGATCGAGAAGCAGCCGCCCCGCCATGCGCAGCGTAAGGTCGTTGATGATAAGCATAAGCGGGCTTTTGCACGGGAGATCGGCGCTTCGCAAGAGCCAGGCCCGATGAGGCCGGCGCGCAGAACCGCGGCCATCCGTCAAAAAAAGCCTGATAGGCTGGAACCAGTTGCCGGCCGAAGCGTTTGGAGGCCCGTGATCCGCTATCTCGCCCTAGCCTTCATCTTCTTCCAGGTCGCCACCACAACCGCGCTGGCGACGCAGGTGGTTCTGTTCGAGGACGAAACCGCTCATGTTACCCTCCCCACTGAATCCGAGAGCGTGCCGCAGGTCCAACTAACTTCCCCCCAATCGGGACAGATAGCGAGCCGGCCAGAGACGCGGGAGCCGGAACACCTGTTGATCCAAATCTATTCAGGAAAAGCATCTTAGGCTTCGCCTATGAATCACTGAGTCCCTGGCGCAGCGCGTCCGCTACCCCGCCGGGCATCTCCCTCACAAAGGGGAAATTGTTCGCTCCTCGCTTTCGCCGATCAAGGTCACACTTTGCTTGCCACGTCACAGGTTTGGCCTATTGCCTCAACCTAGGCTGGCGAGCGGCAGGGCCGATTCAAAACACAGGGTAGATCGAATGTCGGGCAAGACCTCGTTCCTATCGACCTTGCTGGCGGTCGCGATTTTCGCAGTCTCCGCCGGGATAGCCATTCTTCTCACCACCCCTGCGGCCCGTGCGGCCATCGACTGCGCGGCAGCGAAGACGCAGGCCGACCTTGCTACCTGCACGGCCGGGAATGCCGCTTCGGCCGACGCTGGGCTCAACGCCGTCTACAAGGCGCTGGCAGGACGGCTCGCTCCCGCCGACCTCGAGCGCCTGCGCGACGCGCAACGCGCCTGGATCCCGTTCCGCGACAAGGAGTGCGCCTTCCGCACCCAGCCCTATGCCGGCGGCTCGGTGTATTCGACCCTCGTCGCGACCTGCAAGACGGAGTTGACCAAGGCGCGGCTGGCGCAGTTGCAGCACCAGTTGCAGTGTCCGCAAGGCGACCTCTCCTGCGTGCGGCAAAGCGGCGGCAGTGCCGCGCCTGCGAAGGCCGCGCCCGCCAAGGCCGCGCCTGCGGCCCCTGCCCAGGCAAGCCAAAATGACACGCGGCCATGCGTGCAATCCGCCGGCAAGGCGAAGTCGGACCAGTATGTCTCGCAATGCGTCCAGGTGTCGCCGGCAACCAATCCGCCCTGCAACGGGCAGAATGCCTGCAGCATGATGATCGACGAGATCAAGCGCGGCTGCGCCATGATCGGCAACGACAACCCGCCGGCCTTCTGCTCCGCCTATAAAGACTGAACGGCTCTGACCGCCCGTCGCCAACCTGTTGCGATCAACATTTCCTGGCGGAAGATCAACCCGGGGCGGCAAGACAACCGCAAGTCGCGCTTTGGTGCAATATTGACGTGGCAAGTGGCGATGCCACCAAAAAAGGACGGCAAAATCTTCCTGACCAAGCACGATGCTTATCAAAATTGATTTCAGTTTTATCGCAAACCTGCAAACCTGTAGATGCGCCGTGAGTCGCGAGTAGGCGCCAACGATAACTTGGTTCACGTAACTTGGCCCAAATAGCTGGCCTGTCAGGAGCTCACGATGGATGGAGCGCCCAGCGACTCAAGAACATTGAGATATATCGCGGAAATCACGCGCAAGCTGGCAAAAATGCTCTCGCGCACGCGCTACCAGATGCTTGTCTATCTTCTTGAAATGACAGCTGTCGAGGCGGAGAGCCTTGCCGGCGAGCCAGATTCCAAGCGCACCCTGCCGGTCAAGCCGCCTCAGGCCCGCCGCTAGTGCGTTTCACCGTTTCATGGAAACGGCGAAACGCCCTATCTCCTTGTTTTGACGCAATTCCGGACGGAAAACCGCTCACACTTTTCCTGGAATTGCTCTAATCTAACAGCTCGCGCGCGACTGACCCTTTAGCTGCAAGGCGATCCAGAATGACCAGGCAGTTCAGCCTGCGCGTCTCGATGGCCGACGGGTTGTCGCATTCGACGATGGTGCGCTCGAACCGGTCTAGCGCGTCGAGCGCGGCAAGTATTTCGCCGGAGGGCTCTCCCAGCGAAAACAGGATGCGCCGCGCCTTGACGCCGTCAGCCGCATCCACCGAGGACTGGACGGCTACCCCGCGGCGCAAAGCGCCGAGGGCAGCCGGATGGTCGCGCCATGGCCATGGCGCGACGTCATCCGTTGCGGGCACGCCTCAGGCCTTGGCCTTGCGCTTGCCCTTGCCCGCGTCGCCGGCCGGCTTGCGGCCGAGGCCGGACGATTTGGCCAACGCCGAGCGTGTCGCCGAATAGCTGGGCGCCACCATCGGATAGTCGGCGGGCAGGCCCCATTTCGCGCGGTATTCGTCCGGCGTCAGGCCGTGATCGGTTGCGAGGTGGCGCTTCAACGACTTGAACTTCTTCCCATCCTCCAGGCACACGATGTGGTCGGGGAAAACCGAGCGCTTCGGGTTGACGGCGGGCGTCAGCGCCACCGCTTCCTTGACAACGCTGCCGCCGGCGAGCTTGCGCACCGCGGCGCTGACGCTGGCGATCAGATCGGGCAGGCCGGAGGCGGGGAGCGGATTGTTGCCGACATAGGCCGAGACAATGTCGGCGGTCAGTTCGATTGCAGTCTTGTCGTCGATGTTGGACAATTTTTTCACCTTCTGCTGGCCCTCAAATCGCCAGCTCTTTTTTAAGACTTTCGTCGGTGTATCGAATTGGACAAATGTCCCCCAACGGACCGTCCAGAGTCAGTAAAGCTACGACACTCAATACCGGGTGATGTTTCTACGCGGACTGGAAACGCGCAAGTTAGGAATTCTAATAGCTATAGCCAACATTCTATAGCACCGGCGGTCCGCCTGGATGCGTAAAATGCGCTATAGCACTTCGATTTGCGATGGAAGTTGCTGAAAAATCGAAGTTCAGGCCAAGTTCCAGCACGGCAACGATAATCCGCCGGCCGGATAGTCGACCATGCGCGATTCGGAGGCCCCATGGCAAATCGCTATCTGGCGCTGACACCGCGCCTGAGCTCGACGGGCGGCTCGTCCGCGAGGATCTCCAGCACGCGCTTCCAGCGCGCGCAGCGGCCGAAATCCTTCTGCTCGATGGCCTTTTCGGCCTTCATGGCCGCATAGAGCGGCGCCTCCGCGCCAAACTCCCTGACCAGCCAGTGCGCCTCCTGCCTGGCGCGGCGTTCATCCTCGTCAACGGTCATTTTGGACATCGTGCCTGGTCTCCGTACCTTCGATGCCGACCGCAAGGCAGCTGCCGATGACGAGGACGGCGCCGGCAACCGCCGTCATCGACAGGCTTTCGCCCGAGAGCGTCAGCAGAAACGTGGAAGCTATCGGCGTGAGATAAGCGACGACCGCTATCCTGCCGCCGTGGTCGAGCTTTGCCGCGCGCGACCAGCAATAGTAGCCGAGCCCCATCGGGCCGGCGCCGAGATAGAGGCCGAGCAGAAGGTGCGCGCCGCTTGGGCGTACGACGCCGTCATGCAAACACCAGGCAAAGGTGAGCGCGACGCCGATCAGCGCCGAGGGCAAAAGCAGCCGCTCGGGCGACACGGCAAGGCGGCCGACGGCGAGAGAGTAGAAGGCCATGCAGAGCGCCGAACCGAAAGCGGCGAGATAGCCGACGAGGCTGCCTTCGAACCAGCTCTGCGCCCGGCCGCCGGAAATCACCAGCACAACGCCGACGAAGCCCAGCGCCGCCGCCAGCCCGAGCAACAGCGGCCGACGCGGACGGCCAAGCACGATAACCGCCGCAGCGGTCATCAGCGGCCAAGTGTAGGCGACAAGGTTGGCCTCGATAACCGGCATCGAGGCGAAACCGATATATTGCAGGACCATCGTGCCAACCAGGCCGATGAAGCCAACGGCGTAGGCGGCAAGCGCGGATCTCCCCTTCTCCTCTTGTGGGGTCCGAAGGACGGGGCGAGCCGCGGGTCTCGCCTCCGGGCTGTGGCCTCGTGAAGCGAGGTCGGATGAAGGGTGTTCCAGGGAACGCCAACGTCTCACTTCGCTGGAACACCCCTCATCGGTCTCGGCGCTACGCGCCGATCCACCTCCCCCCGCAAGGGGGGAAGGAGAAGCGCTCGTCAGCCGGATCAGCGCAAAGACCAGCGCCGCGCCGCAAAATTGCAGGAACTGCACTTGCGATACCGGATAGGCGGCAAGCAGCGTCTTGCCGACCAGGGCGTTGGTAGCCCACAGCGCCACGGCGCCGAGGGCGAAGGCAAGCGCCGCCCCGAGGGCGGCGCCGGAACGGCCTTGGCTTTCCGGCACGACCGGGCCGAGGCGCAGCGACACTGAAGGCGGCTGACGCTCGACCGGTTCGTGGCTCATTACCACGACTCCCTCGCCCCGCCGGCAACCGTTTCCGCCGTCGGCTGCGGCACGGGATGCTCCTCGGCATAGCGGCGGTAGGCGGGCAACTGGTTCGTCCAGACATCCTCGGCCAGCTCGTTCACCCAGGCACGGTCATGGTCGTTGTCGGCGGCAAGGTAGAACATGCGGTTGTCGTCGACATAGGGCTTGGTCGCCGAGCGCTGGTTGAGCACCAGCGTAACGCGCTCGCCGAGCTGGATCGGCGCGGTGCGATGGAGCACGCCGAGGAACTGGCCGAGCGTGGCGTAGTTCATCTTGTGGTCGATGCGCATGATCTTGTTGCGCGGCAGGTCGCGGCCGGATTCCAGGATCGAGCGGCCGGTCTCGGAATCGTCGCAATAGATTTCAAGGTGACCGCCGATGAGCGGGTCGCTGATCGACAGCGGAATGAGCTCCGTCACCGGAACGCCATCGCAATGCCATTCGACCGCGCCGTCTTTGGGATTCATGAAGGTGACGGTCGAGCCGACGATCGACAGCGGATACGGCTCGAGCTTGGTGCCCATCATGTCGGACAGCCTTTCCAGACGCAGCTTGTCATGCAAGAGCTCCTTGATCTCCGGGATATAGCGGTCGGCGCCGGTGATGAAGGTGAGGTCGAGGTGCTTGTGCACGGCATGGCTGGCCTTCAGCTTCAGGGCGGCTTCCTCGATGGCGGCAAGCAGAGCGGGGTCGTAACCGTGACGATACTGGGCGACGCCGAAACCCGACACTTTCCAGGAGGTCTCATGACCAATGATGGCCTCGCGGCTCATTGCGCAACGCAGTTCGGGAATTGTATGGGCGTTCATTCTACTTTCTCCAAGGTGGGGGCAACACTTGGTTAGCAGTCATTTAAACGCCTACCCCTGTAAATTTAGGAATGCTGATGGTAGCGTAAGCGCAGCTTAAGGTCGAAAGCCCGTGCGTCTGCTCAGTCAGGTCAACCTCAACTCGCTGAAAATCGTGGAGAGCGCCGCGAGGCACAGGAATTTCACGCGCGCCGGTGAAGAGCAATTCATCACCGCTTCCGCCGTCAGCCAGCGCGTGAAGAGCCTGGAAGACCAGTTGCGCTTCAAGATCTTCGAGCGCGGCGGCAATGCAGTGTCGCTGACGCCGGAGGGCGAGACCTATGTGGCGCGCGTGCGCGAGGCGCTGGAGCGGATCGTGGCGGCCAGCATGGAGGCCACCGGCCAGTCGCAGGCGCATGTGCTTCGGATCTGCGTGCTGCCGACTTTCGCGGCACGCTGGCTGTTCCCGCGGATGTCTTCCTTCCAGCGCCAGTATCCGGACATCGAGATGCGGGTGTCGACTTCCTATGCCACGCATGAATTCTCGACCTCGGAATACGATCTCGAGATCCGCTATGGCGATGGCAATTTCCCCGGCCTCACCGCCGAACTCCTGTTCAGGGAGGATTTGACGCCGGTGTGCAGCCGCAAATTGTTTCACGACGTGCTGGGCGACAAACCGCTGTCGAAGGTGACGCCGGAGGATCTGCGCTATTTCACGCTGCTTCACTCCGACACGTGCACGCAGAACTGGCAGTCTTGGCTGGGCTTTGCCGGCGCGAGCTTCGTGCTTGGCGAAACCAGGAGCGTCTATTTCGATTCCTGCATGATGTCCTACGAGGCGGCCAATGCGGGCATGGGCTTTGCCGTCGCGAACCGTGCCTACATGGCAAGCGACATCCGTGCCGAACGGCTGGTGGCGCCCTTCGCCGTCCACCACCCCAACACGGCCGGCTGGTATTTCGTCAGCCCCATCAAGGCGCTCGGCGCCCGCAAGGTGGAGCTGTTCAAGCAGTGGATCATGGCCGAGGCGGCGCTGACGCAGCGCCAGTTGGACCTGGAGATCGCCAACGCCCCGGTGCGGCGCTCGGCCATGGCGTGAGGGGTTACTCCTCCATCAACGCTGAACCGACGGACACCCACCGCAGCGGGGCTTTGCAGAATTTCAGGATTTTCCGGTGATTTTCCGCAGTTGCGTAGCCGGCTAGCGCGATCGCACCATGACGCAAGGGGGAGACTCAGCTATCTTCTATTGTGCGGCGGGCCTGACTTTCCCGCTTGGCCGGCGCTATCGAGCTTCCTCCCAAGCAGCGCCGGCCTTCTTCGTTCAGCCCACGAGAATCCGCCAGACCTGTAAGTCGCTATTGCTGCTGCGGCGTGCCCGGCTGGTCGCCGCCGGAGGTCGATTTCGGCACCGGATTCTTGTCGACCTGCGGGTTCTGATCGGCGGGCGCCTTGGTGGGCGGTACGCTGTTGTCGCAGGCAGCGACCGCGAGCCCTGCCGCAAGAGCCAGCAGCGCAGGAAGCTTCATCATAACGACCTCCTCTCGTTCGCTCCTTGATCTCAAGATCTCAAAGGCAACGAAGCGGCTACAGTTTGGTTGCGTGGGGTGGGGAACCAACCGGCGTGAGTTCGGTTGAACCCACCGAACCGTACGAGGAGACGATCATGATACGCCTGCTGCTTACAGGTCTGTTCGCCTACACCGCCTATCGTGTCGCCGTGAGGATTATCGACGAGGTGCCCGGCGATATCGCGCCGCTGGACATGCCGGGCGACGAGAGACGCAATTTGCGGCGCCAGTCGGCGGCGATGGGAGTGGAGCCGAGGCGGTAGTTTTAGCCGTGGGGAGGTCAGCTATCTCGCCGGCTTTCACCGATCACGAGCACCAGGGCAAGATCAGCTGTATTGCGAACAAAGCGGAAACGATGCTTGATGGGCGATGAACATCGCCGCTCGTGATTCGTCCTTCGAAACGCCCGCCTATCTTGCCCGGCTGAACGACGAGCAGCGGCTGGCGGTGGTGCATGGCGACGGCAAGGTGACCACGCCGCTGCTGGTGATCGCCGGCGCAGGCTCCGGCAAGACCAACACGCTGGCGCATCGCGTCGCCCATCTCGTCGTCAAGGGCGCCGATCCGCGCCGCATCCTGCTGATGACCTTCTCACGCCGTGCCGCTGCCGAGATGGCCAAGCGCGTCGAGCGCATCGCCGGCGAGGTTCTGGGGCGCGACGCCGCAATCATCGCCGACGCGCTCGCCTGGGCCGGCACGTTCCACGGTATCGGCGCGCGACTCTTACGCGACTATGCAGAGCAGATCGGCCTCGATCCGGCCTTCACCATCCATGACCGCGAGGATTCCGCCGACCTGATAAACCTTGCCCGGCACGAGCTGGGCTTTTCCAAGACCGAAAGCCGCTTTCCCACGAAAGGCACATGCCTGCAGATCTATTCGCGGGCAGTGAATGCGCAGGCGCCGCTCTGCGAAGTGCTGGGCGCAGCCTTCCCATGGTGCGCGGCATGGGCGGACCAGCTGAAGGAGCTGTTCGCAGCCTATGTCGAGGCCAAGCAGGCGCAGAACGTGCTCGATTACGACGACCTCCTGCTCTACTGGGCGCAGATGGCGTCGGAACCGGAGATCGCCTCCCACCTCGGCAGCCGTTTCGACCACGTGCTGGTCGACGAATACCAGGACACCAATCGGCTGCAGGCCTCGATCCTTTTGGCGCTGAAGCCCGACGGCGCCGGCTTGACCGTCGTGGGCGACGACGCGCAGTCGATCTATTCCTTCCGCGCGGCGGAAGTGCGCAACATCCTCGATTTCCCGAAGCAGTTCGCGCAGGGCGCGGAGATCGTCATGCTGGAGCGCAATTACCGCTCGACCGAGACGATCCTGGCCGCCGCCAACAAGGTCATCGGCGAGGCCAGCGAGCGCTTCACCAAGAACCTGTGGACCGAGCGCCGGTCATCACACAAGCCGCAGCTCGTGAGTGTGCGCGACGAGGCCGAGCAGGCCAACTATGTCTGCCAGGCGATCTTGGCTGAGCGCGAGGCCGGCACGGCGCTGAAGGCGCAGGCGGTGCTGTTCCGCACCTCAAGCCACAGCGGACCGCTGGAGGTCGAGCTGACGCGCCGCAACATCCCCTTCGTCAAGTTCGGCGGCTTGAAATTCCTCGACGCCGCGCATGTGAAGGACATGCTGGCGATGCTGCGCTTCGCCGAGAACCCGCGCGACCGCGTCGCCGGTTTTCGCGTCCTGCAGCTCATGCCGGGGATCGGCCCATCCGCCGCCTCGCAGATCGTGGACGCGATGGCGACGTCGCTGGACGAGACGCTGGGCCTTGCTCGCTTCCGCCCGCCGCAACGCACCGCGGAAGCCTGGCCGGTGTTCCTCGACATCTATAGCGGGCTGCGCGCCGGCGCCAAATGGCCGGCCGACCTCGAGCGGATCAGGCTCTGGTACGAGCCGCATATGGAACGCATCCATGAGGACGCGATCACGCGCCGGGCCGACCTCATACAGCTCGAACAGATCGCGTCGACCTATCCGTCGCGCGAGCGCTTCCTGACCGAGCTGACGCTCGATCCGCCCGACGCCACCAGCGATCAGGCCGGCCCGCCGCATCGCGACGAGGATTACCTCATCCTGTCGACCATCCATTCGGCCAAGGGCCAGGAGTGGAAGAACGTCTTCGTGCTCAACACCGTCGACGGTTGCATCCCGGCCGATCTCGGCGTCGGCACCAAGGAGGATATCGAGGAGGAGCGACGCCTGCTCTACGTGGCGATGACCAGGGCCAAGGACAGCCTGCATCTCGTCGTGCCGCAGCGTTTTTATCCGCACAACCAGCCGGCGCGCGGCGACCGCCATGTCTATGCCTCGCGCACCCGCTTCATCCCGGCCTCGATGCTTTCGGCCTTCGAGCAGTCGTCCTGGGCGAGCGCCGCGCTCAAGGACGACCCGCGCCAGAAGCCGGGCGTCAAGGTCGATCTCGGCGCCCGCATGCGCGGGATGTGGAAATAGCCGCCTGTCCGGCGGATCAAGTCCAATACGGAAAAATCGGCACGCGCGGAACCTGTCGCCGCAAGCCGCGTTGTGGGGCGTCCCTCCCCTAGACCGGAGGCGGCAGCTCCGCCGCTTCCACTGCCAATAGACGAGGTCCGAATGTACGACAGGACGTTCTTCACACCGGTCGCACTGAGCGTCGGCGCCGGCCACAAGCGCATGATCGCCTCGCTGTTCGACATGCATGACTTCCTGATCGAGTTTCCGCCGTCGCGCCGCCGCCTCAGCTACGGCGCCGCGGTGAAGGCCTGCGAGGCCGCGCGCAATGGGGAAATCTCGGTCGAGGCCGCGCGCGATGCGCTGATCACCTTCGCGGTGACGGCCGGCGTGCTTTGGCCCTCGGAGCTGCCGGTCGTCTCGGTCAAGCCGGTGGCGCGCGGATATGGCGGCTTCGCCGCCTGAATTTTACGGCAAAGGACGACCCTCCCGGAAAGGCCCGCCCTGGCGGGCTTTTCCGTGCCGTCAGTCCGGCTTGGCGGCGGCGGGCGCGGCCTCGACGATCGGCGCGGCCGGTTCGGCCGTGGCGACGAAGGGATAGACGAGCTGCTGGTGGTAGAGTTGCGGCACCGGCTCGTCGACACCGTATTTTTCCGGCATTCGTTGCGGCATGAACAAGGTGCCCCCGATCAGGTCGAGAACGGGCAACTGTCCAGCGAAATTCTTGTCATGGGCCTGGCGTTCGTTGGCATGGTGCCAGTGATGGAACTGCGGCGAGGCAATCAGCCATTTCAGCGGCCCGAACTTGATGCGTGTGTTGGAATGGATGAACACCGACTGCCAGTGATAGATCAGCACGTAGATGAGAACCGCTTCGCCGGAAAAACCCAGCGTGAACAGGGGCAGGAACGAAGCCGACTTGGTCAGTATCTGGTCCACCGGGTGCACGCGGTGCGCGGCCAGCCAGTCCATCTCCTCGATCGAGTGGTGAATGGCGTGAAAGCGCCACAGGAACGGCACCGCATGGAAAGCGCGATGGGCAAGGTAGAAGCCGATATCGGCGATGAGCAGAGCCTCGATCGCCTGCAGCCATAAAGGCTGCGACTGGATGGCGGCGGTGAGCGCTTCGGGAACGAAACGCTCCGCCAGGAGCATCTCCGCGCCGACCACCAGCAACATGCCGAGCTTGATGACGATGCCGTTGAAGAGCAGGTAGACAACGTCGTTCAGCCAATGCCGGCGCGTCGCCGATTGCTCGGCATGCAGCGGCAGGAGCTGCTCGAGCGGGATGAAGATGAGGGCGATGACGAGCACCGCCTTGAAGTCGATAAGATCGAACACGGTCGCTCGCGGATCGGCTGAGGTCAGCCACCGACACTAGCCGTCAAAGGATGAACGGACCGTTGACGGCAGGCATGCGCGGCGCCGCGACATCCCGTGAAACTTTTCGACCGCTGCGTGAAACACCGCACGGACCGTTCGCGTTCCCCATGTCAGTGCGGACGCGCGGCAAGGAGGCTGGATGTTTCTCGATCGCGAGCGTTTCAAGCCGGCAGCCGAAATGCGGCTCAGCCGGGACAGATCGTCGATCCGCGTGGCGATAACCGACCCCAAGCTGTGCGAACTCGGCGAGGCCGTCTATGCCTGGATCACCACAGGGGGCAAGCCGGTCAGGATCGGCACCTGCGGTGCCTCGGCGGGCAAGCGCCTGCTTTCCTATCCCGGCTATATCAACCGCAGCCTGGCCGGTCGTGGTGGCGCGACGCCCAAATGGGAAGCGCTGAAGTGGCTGAACGTGCTCACCGAACACGGCATGCTGACCGCGGTGGTGCATCGGCCGGAACCGACCCCGACCGCGGCGGGCCTGATCAGGCCCTATCTCGATGTCGAGCGCCAGTTGATCCGCCAGCACAGGCCGCTGCTCAACCGCAGCCACCGTTGACCCTGGCTTCCAAGGCCGCAAGGACGGCTACGGCGAAGTCGCCGAGCCTAAGCGGATCACACCTTTCCTGGAATTGATTAATGCATGTCGCGCAAAGTGACCTCGGTTTTGCGGCAACGACATGCATCAAACAAATGACCTAAAGCGCGTCGCCTGAATCCGTTTCAGCGCGAAGCGCTTTAGTGGACCGTGCCAGCGGCGTCGCCCGCCGGTCCGCCGCGCGGGCTCTCGAAGCTCACCTGGTCGCGGCCATTCGACTTGGCCCTGTAGAGATGGCGGTCGGCGACCTGGAACATGTCATGGTAGGTGGTCGGGCCGCTGAAGGCGGTGCCGCCGATGCTCACGGAAAGCGGCCAGGGCCGCCCGCCGGGTGCAAACTCGGCCTCGCGGATGCGGCGCCTGATGGATTCGGCGACCAGAAAGGAGCGCGCGGCGTCGGCGCCGGGCAGGAAGACCGCGAATTCCTCGCCGCCGATGCGTCCGACAATGTCGGCGCCGTGCAGTTGCCCCTTGATCGTCGCGGCGATCAACCTGAGCGCCTGGTCGCCGCAATCGTGACCGAGGCGGTCATTGATCGACTTGAAGTGATCGGCATCGACGATCAGCAGCGCGCCGGCATCGGCGACCGTCTGGCCGCGCGCCCGATCGAGATAGGCCTCGACCAGCATCGAGAAGGCGCCGCGGTTGAAGACCGCCGTCAGGCTGTCGGTCGCGGCAATGATGCTGAGTTCCTTCTGCGTGATGGCAAGCTGGCGCATCTTCCACATCAGGAAGAACAGGAAGGAGCCGCCAAGGATGAGCGGCAGGAACAGGTCCGTGAGTTGCGCCCACAGCAGCGCCTGCGGCGACAGCGAGGGGAAATTGAAGGAATCGACGAAGAAGGCGGCGGCAATGAAAAAGGCGGTGCCGGCGGCGGTGACCACCACGACCCTGCCCCAACTTGTCGGGGACAAATCGATGCGCATGCCGTTGCTCCCGTTACGTCGGGCCATCATGCCGCGAGGAAGGCAAACGAACTGCTAATACACGCGCCGCCCTGCGAACTTGGTTAATTCTCAGCCAGCGGCGCCAGAGCATTTCACCGTTTCACGGAAACGGCGAACCGCTCTATCTCCTTGTTTTAACGCAATTCCGACGGAAGCGACACCGAAGTCGCCGAGCCTAACCGCTCACACTTTTCCTGGACTTGCTCTAGGCCGGGCGGCCACGCCGATCGGGCAACGCCGCCAACACAAAACCAGAAAGCCCACCACGGATGTGGCGGGCTTTCCGACTGGCCGGAGGTTCTCGTCAGCGTGTCGTCAGCCGCGACCGGCGACACGGTAGGAGAGTGCCGTAGAGCCTCACGGCCTTGTTGGACACTCCCGGCTGAGCCGTTACCTGCACTGCCTCGCGGCGTCAGGAACAGCATGGCACTCTGACCTGGCGCATGATCCTGCCGAAACCTCGGCTGGGATCATGCATTCAGCGACGCGCGATCATCAGGCAAAGCGCCCTCAGATCGGAGTCGTAAGTCCCTTCGCTGGACAGCACATCGGCACAGCGCTTCTTCATGCGCGTAAGCTGAGCGCTCGACATCTGTGCGATGGCACGTTGTTGACCAATGGTGGCTGGTGTGCCGGGGGTACCCGGAACTCCCGCTATGCCTGGCGTGCCGATACCGACCCCCACACCGGCAGAAGCTCCAAGCGTGCCGATGCCGACATTGGCGCCGTTGGTGCCGATCGACGCGGTGGCTCCGGTGCCACTGGCGCCGCCGAGGGACACGGCCGCGTCCGCTGACTGGCCACCGCCAAGCGAAACGGCGGCGTTGGCGCCGCCGG
Source organism: Mesorhizobium humile (assembly GCF_033977215.1). Taxonomy (NCBI): domain Bacteria; kingdom Pseudomonadati; phylum Pseudomonadota; class Alphaproteobacteria; order Hyphomicrobiales; family Phyllobacteriaceae; genus Mesorhizobium; species Mesorhizobium humile. Next base: position 102,297 of record NZ_JAVIIV010000004.1, on the reverse strand, counting down.
TGCCGCCGGTGCCGCCGACGGAAGCCGTTGCACTGGTGCTGCTTCCACCAAACGAAGCGTCCGCATTGGCACCGCTTGCGCCGCCCACATTGGCGCTGGCGCCGTTACCTCCGACGGACGCGCCGCCGAGGCCGCCGAGCCCGAGACTTGCAGCATTCGCTGGAACTGCCAAAATAACGATAATCGATCCACAGGACAGAGCCCTAGCGATATTTTTAGAAATACTAGACATGACACTCTCCTCTTTGACTTCATTATTTGCTGCGCTGCATCGTGCCAAAACTAATGTTTCGCATGTGCTTGGCGCATAAATACCTACGCGCAAGATGGCACTCCGGTTTCGCGCCCGAATTTGCAAGAATAAGTTGTAGTTTTTGAAATATATACCGGAGATTTAAAAATATACGCTACTTTATTTAAATATTTAAAATTTGAGAGGAATGCTAGACCAGTGTAAAACCTCAATTGAAACTACAGCCGAACAGAGGGGCGATCGCGGGACTGTTCGACTTTCGCTAGGCACAGCGCCCGGTTGAAGACACCCCTTCTGCCTGGGTACCTTCACGCGTAGGCGCGACCTTCCTCGGAGCGCTGGAACAGCGCCAGGTCAAGCGACACCGAGGGCCGGCCAAGCACGGTCAGCACCATGTGCGCTTGGCCGCGATGGTGGGTCTGGTGGTTGAAGAAATGGCTGAGCGCCGGGGAAAGGCGCTGCGAGACGGTGCGCATGTCGGAGAGCGTCATGTAGGAGAAGCGGCCGGCGAGCGCCTTCTCACTCATGCCACCGACCCAGTCGATGATCCGCTTGTCCTCGGCCTCGCGCGCGCTGTGCAAAGGTGGCAACGCCTTGTAGAGAATGGCGTCAAGGGACGATGGTGCGTGCCCCTCACCAGTGAAACGCTTCATCCAGATGCGATCGGCGGTCAGGATATGGTTGAGCGTTCCCATCATCGAGCCGAAGAAGGCGCCGGTGTCGCGGTTGAATTCCTCGTCGCCGAGGTCGGCAGCGGCATCGTAGATGCGACCGTTGGCCCATTGATTGTAGGCCGCAAACATCATGAAATGCTGTTTCATTCTTACATCCGGCTCGCAACGAATCCCCGCTCTTCGTAACCCGCAGGAACCGCAATGACCATTCTGTTCTATGATCTCGTCGGCCATGACAGCCAACGCCCGTTCAGTCCGCATTGCTGGAAGACGAAGATGGCGCTGGCGCATAAGGGGCTCGCCGCCACCAAGGTGCCGACGCGCTTCCTCGAGGTGCCGAAAGTCGAGGGTGGCGCGTCCAAGACGGTGCCGGTGATCCGCGACGACGAGCGTGTGGTGGCCGATTCCTTCGCCATCGCGCTTTACCTCGACGAGGCCTATCCGGATCGGCCGACGCTGTTTTCCGGCGAGGGCGGCAAGGCGATGGCGCGCTTCATCGAGCGATGGTCGCAGCTCACCATCCATCCTTACGTCGCGACGGTGGCGCTGACCGACCTGCATGACATGCAAGACGAGCCCAACGCCGCCTATTTCCGCGAAAGCCGCGAGCAGCGTTACGGCAAGCGGCTGGAAGACGTCGTGGCCAACCGGGATGCCGGGCTCTCGGGGTTTCGCGCCGCGCTGGAGCCGCTGCGCTCCACGCTCACCTATCAACCCTTCCTCGGCGGCGAGACGCCGCTGTTTGCCGACTACATCGTGTTCGGGGCGCTGCAATGGGGGCGCATCGCATCGCCTTTCCAGTTGCTCGACGACGACGACGGCGTCGCCCGCTGGTTCGAGCGCTGCCTCGACCTGCATGGCGGGATCGGCCGGCAGGTCGCGGCCGCGGCTTAAACACCCGAGCACCGAGCTGCCATGTTGCGCTACGAGATGCAGGCCGAGATCTGGGTCTATCCCGGTAAGGGCGGCTGGCATTTCATGACGGTGCCGACGGACGTCGCGACGCGGATCAAGGCTGCGATGGTGGGATTGGCGCGCCCTTGGGGCTCGCTCGGTGTCACGGCGAGCACTGGCAAAACCAGGTGGCAAACATCGCTCTTCCCTGACAAGGCGTCCGGCAGCCTGCTGTTGCCGGTCAAGACCTCGGTGCGCCAGCGCGAAGGCCTCGGGGCCGGCGACGCGCCGACAGTGACCATCGAGATCGAGCTTTAGAGTCTACTTTGACGCGCCCTTATCACGCGCGTCGCCGTCCGGCGCATTGCTATCGGACAGTCTCACGCAGATCGGATCGCCCTGCTCCATGCGCACGCATTGCCATTCCGGGCCGAAGCCGAAATTCTGCTCTGCGCGGTGTGGGAAGAAAAGCAGGGCAAGGACGACAGCGGCTAAAAATACGGCCACGAAAAGAAGGCCAGCCATATCGCCGCGTGTGAGATAGGGCCAGTTCATCGCCTTAGGCTCCGCTGCCGCAACGCCCCGGACTTCCATGCGACGAGCGTTGGCAGCCGCCTAATTATCCCGCAAAGCGCTCGCCTTGACCAGAAGCCGCCTCCCCTTGGCAAGCCGCCGGGCGACTTGTATAGAGCCCGCCACTCCAATTTCCATTCCCAGAACAAGGACGACCCTATGGCGATCGAACGCACCTTCTCCATGATCAAGCCAGACGCGACCAGACGCAACCTCACCGGCGCCATCACCAAGATGCTGGAAGATGCCGGCCTGCGCGTCGTCGCATCGCGCCGCGTGTGGATGAGCCGCCGCGAGGCCGAAGGTTTCTACGCCGTCCACAAGGATCGCCCGTTCTTCGGCGAGCTGGTGGAATTCATGTCGTCAGCCCCCACAATCGTGCAGGTGCTGGAAGGCGAGAACGCCATCGCCAAGAACCGCGAAGTGATGGGCGCAACCAACCCGGCCAATGCCGCCGAGGGCACCATCCGCAAGGTGCATGCGCTGTCGATCGGCGAGAACTCCGTGCACGGCTCGGACGCGCCGGAGACCGCCGCGCAGGAGATCAAGTACTGGTTCTCGGACACCGAGATCGTCGGCTGAGCGGAAGATAATTCCGGTTTCAAGATAAGAGGCGACCCGGCCCGGCCGGGTCGCCTCTTTGCTTTCGGGTGGACGACCAAACCTCATGTATCTGAAAGCGGCGTTGCCTATCCGGACGATCTCGTCCTGTTGAAGCGTGTCTATGACCAGGTCTGCAAGGGGCGCGGCATCACCGCGGGAAGCCCTGCGGCATCGGACCTGGCGATAGAGGCCATGAGACTGTTTTCCGCGGGTACCTTCGACGAAGCGACGATCGGCCGCCGTCTTCGCGCCGGCTGACCAGCACCGGCAGGGTCAGTCTCCGTCGCCGTAGCGGATGATCTCGACCTTCTCCCTGGTGATCAGGCAGCTCTTTGCCTTCGTCAGCGCCTTGATCTCGGGGATCAGCGCGTCGATCTTCTCGGGCGCGTCGACGATCTCGACGACGATCGGCAGATCCTGCGACAGGCGCAGGATCTTGGCGGTGTGGAGCACGCTGGAGCGGCCGAAGCCGAGCGGGCCTCTCAGCACGGTGGCGCCAGCCATGCCGGTCTCACGCGCCTTGATGACGATCGCCTCATGCAGCGGCTTGCCGTCGGCCGACCTGTCGTCCTCGCCGAAAAAGATCCTGAGCAGCGCGCATTGCGCGGGAAGTTCCATGTTTTCCTCCTAGATCAGGATGACGTTTCGTTGAATCGCCATCCTGATCCTAACTCTCTGTTGGAGCATGATCTTCTCCGAAAACCGGTTCCCAGTTTTCGGGATCATGCTCTGATCACTTGGCGACCGGCAAGCGGTTGAGCCTGGACGCCATGAGATAGCCCAGCCACGCGGCGGCGAGCGAAAGCCCGACCACACTGATGAGATAGGTCGCGGCCAGCGGCCAGTCGCCCTCGAACAGCAGGATGAAGGTATCGAGACTCATCGCCGAAAACGTGGTGAGGCCGCCGCAGAAGCCGGCCATGACGAAGATGCGCGCGGCCGGGCCGACCATCATGCGCCCGTCCGGCCCGGTCAACGTGGCGAAGGCCATGATGATCCACGAGCCGACGACATTGACGAAAGCGGTCGACCAAAGCGCGTTCAGGCCGAGCAGCGAGACGATGACATAGCCCGACAGGAAGCGGGACAGCGAGCCGATCGCCGCGCCGCAGCCGACCGCCAGATAAAGCCGCATCGCCATTCGCCTGTCCGTCATCGTTCAGCCCGCCATGCCGGTGGCCAGCCCAGAAACCCAGACGATCGCCCAGAAGCCGAGGGCGACGAACAGCACGCAAAGCACCGACGAAGCGACGACGTTGAAGGCGGCGAGCCGGCCCTCGCCGTCAAGCGCGAGGTTGAGCGTCTGCAGGCAGAAGGACGACACGGTGGTGTAGCCGCCGAACAGGCCGACGACGATCAGGTCGCGCACAAGATCGCTGGCGAAGACGCCGCCCACCGCACGCGCCGCGCCGGCGAAGGCGCCGATGGCAAGGGCACCGGAAACATTGACCGCCAGCGTGCCCCAGGGAAAGGTCTCGCCGATACCGCGGCCGACCACGCCCGAGAGGAAGAAGCGGGAAATGCCGCCGAGGAACCCGCCGATCAGGACCAGGGCGCAAGCCGCAAGGGTCATCGCTTCAATGCCTTTCCAAACGCGATTCCAGACGGAATCACTTCACGAAATCAGGCATGATACGGGCGGGAAAAACAAATCCTGCCGCGCAAGGGCACGCCTGGCAGGAGTCATCAGCCCATAAGGGCGGTTTCGGGGGAACCCCATCCCCATTTTTACGGCAACCTAAGGGCTCGCTTCTGCAGGGTCAATCAGGTCAGCGAACCAGCGGCGTGTCCCAGAGGTCGCCGAGCAGCGCCTTCAGTTCACGGAAGCGCTTCGGTCCAAGCACCTCGGCCCATTCGCGTTCGATGTCGAGCAGGATGTCGGCCATCTTCTGGTAGGCGGCCCTGCCCCGGTCCGTGAAGCTGACGACGGTTCCGCCGGCGTCTCCAGGTGCCGCTCCGCGGGTGATGTAGCCCATTCCTTCCAGCGTCTTCAGCAACTGGTTCATGGCTTGTTTGCTCATTGCCGCACGCTCGGCAAGCGCGCTCGGCCGCATACCATCCGGTCCGGGATACTGGATCACCGCCATATGCGGCGGAGTCAGATCATCGAACCCGGACGCCCTAAGCTCGCGGATCAGCCTGCGGTGAATGGCCATCGCCGGCACGCGTAGCAACGCGCCGATCAAGGGAGGCTTCTTCAGCGGACTTTCATCAAGCGGCGGCATTGACACTCTAGTAAATTGAGTTTACTCATTTGGTAAATTACGTTTACCACATGGGAGGATGCAATGCTAGACGAAGCCAGCCAGGTCCACATCAATCCAGCGGACGAGACGTTCAGCCATGACGGAGTGATCGTGCGCTTCCTGCTCACGGGCCAGCAGTCCAATGGAAGCATAGCGGCATTCGAGGTGACGGTGCCGGGCTCGAAGCGCCTGCTCGCCCCGGCTCACAGTCACGACCGCTACGAGGAAACCATCTACGGTGTAGAGGGAACCCTTACCTGGACAGTCGACGGCCACCGGCACGATGTCGGCCCAGGACAAGCGCTGTGCATCCCGCGCGGAGCGGTCCATCGTTTCGACAACAACGGCGAAAAGGCCGCCAAGGTGCTCTGTGTGGTGACGCCGGCGGCGATCGGACCGGAGTATTTCCGCGAAACCTTCGCGCTGTTGAACGCTGCCATGGCCGGCCCGCCTGACCGCGCGAAGATGATGGAGATCATGCTTCGCCACGGCCTGACGCCGGCACCGCCGCCGCAGGCTTGATCTTCGCAGATGCCCGAGTTCGCTTGGTGAAGCTCAGCTCGCCGCCATCTTCAGCACGACGGTCTGCGACTTGCCGTTCAAGGGATCGACATGGTGGCGGACATCGTTGGCGAAAAGCAACCGATCATCAACCGTGATGCGCGCCTGCAGCGCATAGGTCCGGCCCTTCTGGATCGCCTTGGGGTCGAAGCCGATCTCGAATTTGATCGGCACCTGGCCGGCGGGCGCTATCCTGCGCTTGGCGATCACGGTTGCCGGCGCATCCGCCAGCGAAACATCGGCGAGTTCGACCATCAGCACGGCGTTGGGCGGCAGGGCGATGCGCTCGCGATAGGTGACCTCGCCCGCGATCGTCTTTTCGCCGGCCTTGGTCACTTCGGGCACGGCAAGCACGCCGACGACCAATGGCGCCAGCCCGAAGATGAAGAACTCCGCGATCCTGTCCAGCATGAGATTGCTCCGCCAAGCAAATCAAACCGAGCGGCAAGCTTGGAAAGGATTGCGGTCGTTCGATGGCCGAACGGGAGTTTTTTCTGATGCATGTCGTTGCCCCAGAACCGCTGCACACTTCTGGGCGACATGCATTATTCGCCTTGTTTCTTCCAGCGATCCGCCGCGTGATCGTCGGCTTCCTTGGCGTCGACCCAGCCGCCCTGGGAGCCGTCGGCAAGGTGCTCCTTCTTCCAGAAGGGCGCGCGCGACTTCAGATAATCCATCAGGAAATTCGCCGCCTCGAAGGCCGCCTGCCGATGCGACGAGGCCGCGACCACCAGCACAATGTTTTCGCCCGACGCTATCTTGCCATGGCGATGGATGACGGTGAGCCCCTGCAGCGGCCAGCGCGAGACAGCCTCGGCGGCGATGCGGCCGATCTCGGCCTCCGCCATGCCGGGATAGTGCTCGAGCTCGAGCGCCGACAGCGCGCCCTGTTCGTCGCGGCAAAGGCCGGAAAACGTGACCACGGCGCCGATATCGGCGCGGCCCTTCGTCAGGCCGGCGATCTCGGCGGCGACGTCGAAATCCTCGCGCTGGATGCGGATGGCGGGCACGACGGCGCCAGCCATCTCAGCCTCCGGTCATTGGCGGAAACAGGGCGATCTCGCGCGCGCCCGCAATCTTCTCGCGGTGGCCGACATGTTCCTGGTTGATGGCGACGCGGATGACGTCGGGGTATTGCAGCGCGTTCTCGTACTCCTCGCCGCGCGACTTGAGCCAGCGCAGCAGATCGGCGACCGTCTCGATGCCGGAAGGCAATTCGACGTCCTCTTCCGGCTTGCCGATGCGCTCGCGCACCCAGGCGAAATAGATGAGCTTCGTGGACATTGTCTTCACTCGTCCATGATGTGCTTGAGGCCGGCGCGGAAATAGTCGTAGCCGGTGTAGAGCGTAACGAGCGCCGCGACCCACAAGAGCACCAGGCCGATCTGGGTGGTCAGCGGAAAGATCTTGTCGCCGGCCGGGCCGACCAGCAGGAAGGCGATGGCGACCATCTGGATCGTGGTCTTCCACTTGGCGAGCTGGGTCACCGGCACCGAGACTTTCAAGGCGGCCAGATATTCGCGCAGGCCCGAAACCAGGATCTCGCGGCACAGGATGATGATTGCCGCCCACAGCGACCAGCCGGCGATGCCGCCATGGCGGTCGGTGTCGGCGGCAAGCAGGAGCAGGCAGGTCGCGACCAGCAATTTGTCGGCGATCGGATCCAGCATCTTGCCGATGTTGGAGGTCTGCTGCCAGGCGCGGGCAAAATAGCCGTCGAAGTAATCGGTGATCGAGGCGAGCAGGAAAATGACCAGCGCCGACCAGCGGGCGAAGTCGGACGACTTCAGATGGCCTTCAAGAAAAAAGCACAGCACGACCAGCGGCACCGCGACGATGCGGGCATAGGTAAGGATGTTCGGCAGGTTGAACGCGCGCTGTGCCATGTCGTCTCGGGAAATCTCCTCCGCCAGACGTACTCAAATCAGAAGCCAATGTAGGGGGTCAACAGTCGAGATTCGATTGACCAGGCAAAAATAGCATTTGTATCGGCCCGGGCCTCTGCGGCTCGTGGTCAAAACAAGTCAACCTTGCGTGCTCGCGACCAGCCCTCAGCTCTCGTGGAAGTGATTGTAGACCAGCTTCGCCACATGCTCTGAAATGCCGTCGACCTTGACGAGGTCCTCGACCGCGGCGCGGCTGACCGCCTTGGCGGTGCCGAAGGCGTGAAGCAGCGCGCGCTTGCGGCCGGGGCCGATGCCGGCGATCTCGTCGAGCGGGCTTTTGACCATCTCCTTCTTGCGCCGCGCCCGGTGCGAGCCGATGGCGAAGCGGTGCACCTCGTCGCGCAGGCGCTGGACGAAATAGAGCACCGGATCACGCACCGGCAGCATGAAAGAGTCCCTGCCCTTGACGAAGAAGCGCTCGCGGCCGGCGTCGCGGTCCGGCCCCTTGGCGATACCGATGGCCACCACCCGGTCCTCGACGCCGAGGTCGGCCAGGATCTGGCGCACTGCCGTCATCTGGCCCTGGCCGCCGTCGATCAGGATGACGTCGGGCCAGGCCGGGAAGCCGCCATTGCCGGCGATCAGATCCTCCTCGCCGGCTTCATCCTCGACGGCAGAGCCGGGCTGGACGTCGCCATGCTCCTTGAGCAGTCGCGAAAAGCGCCGCTGCATCACTTCGCGCATCATGCCGAAATCGTCACCCGGCGTGATCTCCGTCGAGCGGATGTTGAATTTCCGGTACTGGTTCTTCACGAAACCTTCCGGCCCGGCGACGACCATCGCGCCGACCGCGTTTGTGCCCATGATGTGCGAGTTGTCGTAGACCTCGATGCGCACCGGCGGCTTTTGCAAGCCGAAGGTCTCGGCGAAGCCCGAGAGCAGCCGTGCCTGGGTCGAGGTCTCGGCCAACCTGCGGCCGAGCGCCTCGCGCGCGTTCTGCAGGGCGTGATCGGTCAGATCCTTCTTCTCGCCGCGCTGCGGTACCGAGATCGTTATCTTGCGGCCGGCATGGGTCGAGAGCGCCTCGGCGAGCAGTTCCTGTTCCTGCGCCGTGTGAGAGAGCAGCAGCGTGCGCGCCGGCAGCTTGTCGTCATAGAATTGCGCCAGGAACGAACCCAACACCTCCGCCGGCTCCAGCGCCGGATCGGCCTTGGGAAAATAGGCGCGGTTGCCCCAGTTCTGGCCGGTGCGGAAGAAGAACACCTGGATGCAGGTCTGACCGCCTTCCTGGTGGATGGCGAAGACGTCGGCCTCCTCGACCGTCTGTGGGTTGATGCCTTGATGCGCCTGCACATGCGACAGCGCCGCAAGCCGGTCGCGGTAGATGGCGGCGCGCTCGAAATCGAGCTCTTCCGAGGCCTGCTGCATGGCGGCCGAGATTTCGGTCTTCACCTTCTGGCTGCGGCCTGAGAGGAAATCCTTGGCTTCCGCGACCAGTTCGGCATAGCCCTCATGCGAGATCTCGCCGGTGCAGGGACCGGCGCAGCGCTTGATCTGGTAGAGCAGGCAGGGCCTCGTACGGTTCTCGTAGAAGGAGTTGGTGCAGCTTCGAAGTAGGAAGGCGCGCTGCAGCGAATTGATGGTGCGGCCGACCGCGCCGGCGGAGGCGAAGGGGCCGAAATAGTCGCCCTTGCGCGATCGCGCGCCGCGATGCTTGTAGATGCCGGGCGAGACATGGTCGCCGGTCAAAAGGATGTAGGGGAAGGACTTGTCATCCCGCATCAGCACGTTGAAACGGGGCCTGAGCCGCTTGATGAGGTTGGCCTCGAGCAGCAGCGCCTCGATCTCCGTGCGGGTGACGACGAATTCCATCGTCGCCGTCTCGCGCACCATGCGGCCGATCCGGGCGGTGTGGAACCTCCCTTGAGCGTAATTGGTGACGCGCTTCTTCAGGCTGCGCGCCTTGCCGACATAGAGCACGTCGCCGGCGGCATTCATCATGCGGTAGACGCCGGGCTGGTTGGGCAGCCGCTTGACGAAGGTCTGAATCACCTCGGCGCCGACCATGCCGTCGGCATCGCCGGCATGCGGCGTCCAGTCTATCGCGGTGAAGGCGACATCGGGGCCGGTCGGCAAAGCTTCGGGCTCGACGATCTCCTCCGCCGCCTCGTCCTCGATATCGGGGTCGAGATCGGGCGGCAGATCGTCGGCGGGGCCGTTGCGTCCATGTCTTTGAGCTGCGGGACTCATTCCACCATGCCTGTCACATCGGGCGTCTGCCACGCAAGATGCTGGCCGCCGTCGAGCGCGATCATCTGGCCGGTCACCGAGCGCGCCTGCCAGAGATAGCGGATGGTGGCGCCGAATTCGGACAATTGCGGGCCGCGCTTCAGGATCAGGCCCTCGACTTGGCTTTCGAAATCATCGTCGTCCTGACGCTTGTTCTTCAATGTCGGGCCTGGGCCTATGGCGTTGACGCGGATGCGCGGCCCGAGCGCCTGCGCCAGCATCTCGGTCTGCGTCCACAGTGCCGATTTGGACAGCGCATACGAGAAATAGCGCGGCGTCGGCCGCCAGACGCGCTGGTCGATGATGTTGACGATCAGCCCTTCCTGCCCTTCCGGCAGGGCGCGGGCAAAATTCTGCGCCAGAAGCGCCGGCGCCTTCACATGGATGGCGAAATGGCGGTCCCAGGCCTGCCAGTCGAAATCCTCGACACGATCGTCGACGAACAGGGAAGCGTTGTTGACCAACAGCGTGACAGGTCCGAGCGCGGCCTCTGATCTGCCGACAAGATCGCTGACGGCATCCATGTCGGTAAGGTCGGCGGCGACCACGGCGGCGCGGCCGCCCTCGCCCACGATCTTCGCCGCCAGCGCCTCAGCCTCGTTACCGGAGCGGTTGGCATGGATGGCGACGGCGAAGCCATTGTCGGCCAGATCCTCGACGATCGCCTTGCCGATCCGTCTTGCTCCACCCGTCACCAGCGCGACGGCCGTGGCTTGTCTCATCTTGTCAATCCTCAATCGGCTTCACGATTCCGGGAAGCCGGCACAATATGACGGGCCAAGCGTTAAATGCCATTTCCACCTGGGGCAGGAATGTGGCGAAGCGGCCCGGACGCGCGTCCGCCCCGCCGGATTCGGGGCATCGTTCTTGGCAATATATGTCGCCGGACCCCTTGAACCAAGCGGTGTGCAGCGCAACATATTTAGCCTGCTGACATTCGCTGTTGCGAAGATGCAACGTCAACTTTCGGCCTCATTCGCGCCGGGGAATGACCCAAGTTCAGGTTCGCTTCAGCCGCATTTCAGCACGACATTTGGAACCGTTGAACGCCAAGCCCGTTTATCCCCCCGGACGGGCCGGGGCGTTTCATGAACAAACAAGCCTAAGTGTCTTGTGGCTTAAGGAGTATAACATGAAGACCAATCTTAAATTCGCGCCGCTTGCCGCTGCGCTCGGGCTGTTCGCCTTCGCTGGTACCGCCTTCGCGGCCGACGTCGTTTCCGAAGAGCCGCCGGCTCCCGCCCCGGTCGCCGAGCTTCCGGTTGCTTCCTGGGCCGGCCCCTATGTCGGTCTGAGCGCCGGCTATGGCTTCGGCGGCCATGCCAAGGCGTTGGGCGACGATGCAAAGACCAAGGGCTTCGTCGGCGGCGTGTTCGGCGGCTATCAGTGGCAGCAGGAGAACTTCGTGTACGGTGCTGAAGCCGATCTCGGCTACAACGGCACCAAGGGTTCGACCGCTCTCTACAGCGCCAAGTCGGGCATTGAAGGCTCGCTGCGCGCCCGCCTCGGTTATGCCGTGACCCCGGAAATCCTGCTCTATGGCACCGGCGGTCTCGCAGCCAAGAACCAGAAGATCGATGACGGCATCTCCAGCGAGAGCAAGGGTATGTTCGGCTGGACGGCCGGCGCCGGCACCGACATCAAGATCACGGACAACGTGTTCGGCCGCGTCGAGTACCGCTACACCGATTACGGCAGCAAGAACTTCGACAACGTCGGCAAGGTCAAGTCTTCGGACAACCGCGTCACGTTCGGCGTCGGTATGAAGTTCTAAGTCGTCCAAGCCACGACACGGAAAAGCCGGGCCTTGCGCCCGGCTTTTTTGTGTCCGCGAAAAACAGAAGGGCTGCGAACTCCTCAGTCGGTCCTCATTTCGAGCGCTTCGGCGGTTTCACCTTCGCCTTCGCCGGCAGCGTCTCGACGAAAGCCAGCGCGCGCTCGAGCCAACCGGCAAGATCGGCGTCGGTTGCCGTCCCTTCCGGCGCGACGCGGATGTAGCCTTCCATCGAGCGCCCGCCCATCTCCATCGGGCTTGCATGAGGATGTGCCGCGGCGGCCGCATGCGCGCCCTTGCCGACGCGCACCAGAAGCCCACGCTTCGAGGTGCCGATCAGCATGTTGCCATCGATCATGAAACAGGTGCCGCCGAACATCTTCTGCTCGGTGAAGGCGCGCCGGCCGAGGGCAGCGCGCAGGCGTGCGACCATCGGGTCCGGCGCGACGCTGGCTGAGGGCTTTGCCATGCTCACCACTCCGACTTCGATGATGTCAGGCAAGCATGGAAGCGGACGGGGTTCAAGGTGGTGCGTCCTCCCCTTCTCCTTGTGGGAGAAGGGAGATGCTTCACCCCGGCACGCTGCCTTTCAATTCCGGAAACTTCTCGTCGAAGCGTGCAGCCCAGCGCACGAGCCGGCTGCGGCCCTTCTCCCACTGGCCGGAAAAGCGCAACGCGAGATAGCCCAGAGTGGCGCGCAGCGCCATGTGGCCGGCGGTGATCTTCTTCGGCAATTTCGGCGGGTTGGCGTTGATGAGGTCGAGCGCGGTGGCGATCTTGGTCCACTGGCGGTCGAGCCAGGGCTGGTAGACAAAAGCCTCGGGCCGCGTGCGGCGCTCATAGACCATCGACAGCGCGCAGTCGCAGATGCCGTCGGCCAGCGCCTCGAGAACCTCCGCCTCGAGCCGCTTGTCGGGATTGCGCGGGAAGAGCGCGTTCTTCGACAGCCGGTTGAGATGCTGGGTGATGGCGCGGCTGTCATGGATCGCGCGGCCGTCCTCCAGCACCAGCACCGGGATCTTGCCGAGCGGATTGGCCGAGATCAGTTCGGCGGGCTTGTCCTCCGTCTTGACCGGCACGAGGTCGACGGCGATGCCGGCATACAGCGCCGCCATGCGGACCTTCGAACTGTAGGGGGACGTGGAAGCGTAGAGCAGTTTCGGCATGATCGGGTTCCCAGTTGTTTACGGCACTGTTGACCGATCAGGGTCCGAAGGGCAACGGCCAGCCGGCCAATCCGGATTGGCCGATGCGTCTTGCAGGCGCGGGCACCTGAAAAGAAAAAGCTCCCGGAAGTTTTTGCCTGGCGGCAAAATTTCCGAGAGCTTTAGGAGGAGCGTGCGCTCCGACTTCGCTCGCTCTGACACCGAATTGGCGAGAGGGGTGCTCGGGTGGCACCCGCCCTCACCTGTTGCGCCAGCCAAGCGAAGCTACGCGATTACTTCTTGGCGGCCGGCTTCTTCGCCGGAGCGGCCTTCTTCACAGCGGCCGGCGCCTTGGCGGCGGCTGCCTTCATCGGAGCCTTGGCGGCGGGCTTGGCCGCGGCCTTGGCTGCCGGCTTCTTGGCGGCAGGCTTAGCCGCCGGCTTTGCCGCTGCTTTGACGGCAGGCTTCGCCGCGGCCTTCGCGGCCGGCTTAGCCGCAGCCTTGGCGGCCGGCTTCGCTGCCGCCTTGGCCGCCGGCTTCGCTGCTGCCTTGGCCGGAGCCTTGGCGGCTGCCTTCGGTGCCGCTGCCTTCTTCACTGCTGCAGGTTTCGCGGCAGCCTTAGCTGCCGGCTTCTTTGCCGGCGCTTTCGCCGCCGGCGCCTTGGTTGTCGTCTTTGCCATGCGATGCCCCTTGCGTTTTGCCTATGGTCGTGAGTGACCCGGCGTGTCTATGCATATCTGACTCGCGACTGTCTAGCCAGCGAAGCAACACAATGATTTTCAGTTATTGAATTTTGGTTACGGGAAACGCATCCCGCTGAAAAATTGTGAGCGAATCTATCACTTTCGAAGTGACGGCCCGCCGCACAGATTTTCGTGCTGCTTCTATCGCCCGATCATCCATGGGCTCACAGCATAACCTTATATCGGAATGTGAGCGCAATGCTCACAATAAAGAATGACCGGCCGAGCGTTCGCTTCATCTTGTCCAGCAAAAACATCTACAGATGAACCGGGCAGGCGAACGGGCGAAAGCTTGCGGTGCGCAAAGTGAGCTTTAAGCTCATATTCAGATGCCGTGATTAAACGTCCGCCGGTCGGCGACCGCGCTGCAGGCGTCGCGCCGGCTCGACGCGATGCAGATGGACGGCGTAGGTATCCCAGGGCGGCGAAACCGCGATCCCGGCCAGCATGCGGCCGATCTCGCCGCGATGGTAGCCGCCGTGCAGGACGACATGGGTCAGCATCTCCTGCCTCGTCATGCAGCCCTGGTCGCCATCGGTGAAGGTGAAGGCGACCGGTTCGGCAAGCTCTTGCTCCGCAATCGTTCCGAGATAGTCGAGATACCAGCCATCGACCTCGGCCAAGGCGGTGCGCAACGCGCCCGGTTCGGGCGTGTCCGGCGTGTTGTCGCTCGCATAGCCATGGGCAACGCCCTTCAAGTGCGCGGCAAAGATCTGCGACACGACATGGATGTGATTCATAAGACGGATCGCAGCGTGGCGTTCCCCGGCATTGCTCGACGGGTCCAATCCGGCAAGCTTCTCCGCGAGCTCATCATTCGCCCGGGCCTGATAGGCAAGCATGCCCTTCAGCAAGGTCTTGGCACTCATCTTCGCGGCCCCATTTGCGTTGGTGAAATGAATGTGAGTATCCTGTTTATATTCTCGGGAGACGGGCCAGCATGTCTACTCGCATTGCAAAGCCGGCCGCACGCATGCGCAAGCAGCCGCGCCAGGCGCGTTCGATCGCCACCGTCGAGGCGATCATCGAAGCCGGTGCTCACGTTCTGAGCGAGCTCGGCTGGGCGGGCTTTTCCACGAACAAGGTAGCGGAGGCCGCAGGCGTCAGCATCGGCTCGCTCTATCAATATTTTCCCGACAAGCTCGCTCTGGTCGAAGCAATACGGCGCCGTCACTTCGATCATGTGCTGTCGGTGATTCGCGAAGCGGCGGCCGACGAGAAGCCGCTGAGGCAATTCGCGCGCGAGCTGGTGCGCGGCATGATCGGCGCGCACTCGATCCATCCGACGCTGCACCAGGTGCTGCTCGACGAGGCGCCCGGCGACCGTGGCTCACGCGCCGCTCATGCCTCGTTCCAGACGCGCTATCTCGAACATTATGCGGCGGCCGTCGCGCGGTATCGCAAGCGCCGCAAGGATACCGAGACGATGGCGCGCGTGCTCTCCTCGGCGATCGAGGGCGTGATCCACAACGCGGCGCGCCGCAACATGCTCGACGCGCCGGAATTGCAGAAGCAGCTCGTCGAGCTGATCGAGGTTTATCTGTCAGGTAGCCGGGCTACCTGACCCATCGGGCGGCAAGCCAGCCTGAGTGAGCGCAAGCAGAAGAGGCCGGCGCCGACCTGCGCGCCACCGTGCGTCTTCGACCGACCACCGGCGCCGCAAATAATTTGCGCACCGCCTGTCGATTCCGCCGTGCCTCGTTCGTCGTATCATCGCAACCAACCGAACCGAAGGAATTCGAGATGCGTTTCATGATGCTGATGATCCCCGGCGGCTACGCCACCGCGGCTCCCGACGTCAGGCCAGAAGCCGAGGCCGTGGCGACGATGATGAAATACAATGAAGAGCTGAAGCGGGCCGGCGTTTTGCTCGCTCTTGACGGACTGCATCCGCCGTCCTCGGGCGCGCGGGTTTCCTTCAAGGGCGGCAAGCCGACTGTCACCGACGGCCCGTTCGCCGAGGTCAAGGAAGTGCTCGGCGGCTATTGGATGATCGACGTGCGCTCGCCCGAGGAAGCCGTCGAATGGGCGCGCCGCTGCCCCGCCGGCGAGAACGACGTCATCGAGGTCCGGCGCGTTTTCGAGATGAACGATTTTCCCGAGGACGTCCAGAAGGTCGTCGACGGGTTCGACGAGCTCAAGGATTGACCACGGCTGCGACGATCGAGGCGGTCTGGCGGATCGAGCAGCCGAAGCTCGCCGCCAGGCTCACCCGCATGCTGCGCGATGTTGGGCTGGCCGAGGAGGTGGTGCAGGATGCCTTCGTTCAGGCGCTGGAGCGCTGGCCGCGCGACGGCATACCGAACAACCCTGCCGCCTGGCTGACGAGGGTCGGCACCAACCGGGCGCTCGACCGGCTGCGCCGCACCGTGCTGATCGACGGCAAGCATCGCCAGCTGGCCGTCGATCTCACCGAGCTGGAGCGCGCGATGCCCGACGTCGAGGCTGCGCTCGACGAGGATATCGACGACGATCTGTTGCGGCTGATCTTCACGTCTTGCCATCCAGCGCTGCCGGCCGAGCAGCGCGCGGCGCTTGCGCTGCGGATGCTGGGCGGGCTGTCGACGGCGGAGATCGCACGCGCCTTCCTGGTACCTGAGGCCACCGTCGCCCAACGCATCGTGCGCGCCAAGCGGACATTGCGCGACGCCGGCATCACCTTCGAGCCGCCCCGCGGGCAGGAGCGGCGCGAGCGCCTGGGCGCCGTGCTGGAGGTGATCTATCTGATCTTCAACGAAGGCTATGTCGCATCCTCCGGACCGGACTGGCTGCGCGCCGATCTCAGCAACGAGGCACTGCGCCTCGGCCGCTTGCTGGTGGCGCTGATGCCGGAGCAACCGGAGGCGATCGGACTGCTGTCGCTGATGGAGCTCGGCGCCTCGCGCTTCAGCGCCCGCACCGATGGAGCGGGCAACCCGATCCTGCTGCTCGACCAGGACCGCGGCCGCTGGGACTGGTCGCTGATCCAGCGCGGCCTCGACGGGCTGAAACACGCGATGGCGCTCACGCCGACGCCCGGCCCCTATCAGTTGCAGGCGATGATCGCCGCCTGCCATGCCCGCGCGGTGAGCGCGGCCGACACCGATTGGATCGCCATCGCCGCCTATTACCAGGCGCTCGCGCTGGCTGCTCCCTCGCCCATCGTCGAGGTCAACCGGGCGGTCGCCGCCGGCATGGCGTTCGGGCCGGCGCAAGGACTGGCGATCGCCGATGCGCTGCGGGACGAACCGCGCCTGAAGGATACGCATCTGTTGCCCACGGTGCGCGGCGACCTTCTGGCCAAGCTCGGACGGATAGAGGAAGCCCGTGCCGAATTCCGCCGCGCCGCCGCGCTGACCGGCAATGAGCGGGAGCGTGAGCTGCTGCTGGCGCGGGCTGGAGCGATCGGCTGAGGCCAGCACAATTATCCGATCTCCCCCCTTGCGGGGGAGATGTCCGGCAGGACAGAGGGGGGTGTGAAGGATCGCCGAGCTTTGAGACCGCCGTTCAAAGGGCGTTGTCGTCGCTGGTAAAAAGCCAAACGAACAAGGCTGGAGGGACAGCACCCCCCTCTGCCCTGCCGGGCATCTCCCCCGCAAGGGGGGAGATTGGCAGCTTCAGCGGTAGCGCCTCTCCCCTTATCGCAGCACGCGGCAGCGGCCGTTGTAGACCATCCAGCGGTCGAAACCCGAGACGCAGAATTCGACATTGTCGCCGATCGAGGCAAAGCCCTGGCCTTCCTCGATCAGGTAGAAGATCGAGCGGTCGCGGCCGTCCGACAGGTTGACGGTGGCGCGGCAATAGTGGCGGCCGATCGGCCATTCGTCGCTCGCCGGCTCGTAGCGATGCTGGCGGATGTTGCGGAAATCGGTGATCGCGACGTCAGGCAGATGCGGCACGTGATGCACCTGGTAGGAGAAGCGGTCGGTGATCTTGCTCAGCACCCAGCTTTCGCCGCAGACGCTGCCATCATCGCCGCTGTAGGTCGACAGATCGGCGGCCTCAGCCGCCTGGGTGAAGCCCAGCGGCGCGGCAACGGGAGTGGACAGCGCAACCAGCGCGGCAAGAGCGGAATGGGCGAAGCGAGTCATGACAGCCTCTCAGGATCGATTGCACGCACTGTGCGGATTCGCTCGGCGGCGGTCAAGCGGGCGGCAAAACAATGGTTCCCGCAAAACTTCGTTCCGAAAGTCGCCGGCTAATTGAGTTGCATTGAGATGGTGCCGGCAAGCAGCAGCCCACCAATGACGGCGATGTTGATCAGGAACGCATTGCGCAGCACCTGGCGCTCAGGTTCCTCGCTGGCCCAGAAACGCAGCAGCATGAGGTTCGTCGCCAGCGTGAAGATGATCAGCGCCCCGGCGGCGAAGGGCCGGGCCATGCCAACAGCAAGCAGGAAGCCTGCAATGATCTCGACAGCCGAACCGACGGCCAGCATCAAGGCCGGAGCCGGAAATTTCTGCGCGGCTAGATAGTCGCGCATCGCCCCGAATTTCAGGAAATGCTCGGTGCCGGCGAAGACGAACACGCCGCCGATGAGCAGAGCGCCAAGCGCTTGAACGGTTTGAACAGGCATGGCGGCCTCCTTTCGACGACGTGCGTCGCTCTGTTCAGTCCTCGGGGACGAAGGCCGGGTTGTAGACGACCTCCCACAGATGGTCGTCGGGATCCTGGAAGTAGCCGGCATAGCCGCCCCAGAAGGTTTTCTGCGCCGGCTTGACCACGCGCGCGCCGGCCTTGACGGCCTCGGCCATCACCGCGTCGACCTCGGCCTCGCTGCCGACATTGTGGCCGATGGTGAGCTCGGTCGGGCTGCGGCCGCTCTGCGGCACCGCGGCATCCCAGGCGATGTTGGCGCGCTCGTAGATGGCGAATTTCAGGCCGCCGGCGAGATCGAAGAAGGCGACGGCGCCATGCTCGAATTCGCGGCCGATGATGCCTTCGGTCGGCAGACCGAGGCCGTCGCGATAGAATTTGAGCGAGGCCTCCAGATCATCGACGCCGAGCGTCAATACAGTGATGCGAGCTTTCATTTCTCTCACTCCTTTCTATATTCGAAACCAACGTCCGAAATCGGACCTGGTTGGCAAACGCGCCGATGGGCGCCATCAGGTTGCGTCTGTTTTGCCATGGATGACATGGCCGGCCTTGAAGATTTCGGCCAAATGACCCGCACCGACCCGGCATCCGCCGGAGCAGATCGGAGAAGAGATGCAACCGGTCCTGGCGCAGACAACCGGTTTCTTCCGGGAACGGCCCGCCGGCAAAGGCCTGGCCGATGCCTTCTCGGCGATCTGGGTCCACCGCATGGACGAGCGCGCCGTTCCGCCCATCGTCATCACGCCTGACGCGACGATCGACCTGCAATGGATCGACGGCCGCTTCCGCGTGGCCGGACCGGACAAGGAGCCGCAGATCGAGACGCCGCCGGCCGGCGCGGTGATCGTCGGCTTCCGCTTCCGGCCAGGCGCGGCCGCCGGCTGGCTCGGCGTGCCGGCCAGCGAAATCGTCGGCGGGCGGCTGGACCTCCAGGAATTATGGGGCACGCGTGCCCGCGAACTGTCGGATCGCATCAAGGCTGCGACCGATCTGCCGGCCATGCTGCGGCAGTTGGAAGAGACGGTCGGCATGCGCACCGAAGGCGGCAATGCGCTCGACCCGCAGATGGATCGGGCCTTTGGTGTCCTCGACGAGGGCCTGTCGCCGGAAACGCCCCTGGTTCCATTCCTGCAGCGCCAGTTGCATATGAGCGAACGGACGCTGCGACGCCGCTTCGAGGGCGCCTTCGGCTATGGCCCGAAGACGCTCGACCGCATCCTGCGCTTCCACCGCTTCCGGCGCCTGCAGCGGCAGCAGGGCGAGGCCTCGACCGCGCTGCTCGCCATCGAGGCCGGCTATGCCGACCAGGCGCATCTGATCCGCGAAAGCCGGCGGCTGACCGGTGTGACGCCGACGGCGCTGGCTTAGAGCGTTTCACGGAATCGCCGAACCGCTCTAAGTCTTTGTTTTTACGCAATTCCGGACGGAAAACCGCTACGCACTTTTCCTGGAATTGCTCTAAGCGGCGCGGTCGACCCTACTCGCCCGCCAGCCACTCGAGCGACCAGCGCGACGGTTGCCGGACGGCGAGCACCTTGTGGAGGGCGGGCAACAGGAGCTTCAATTCGCCTTCCAGCGTGTAGGGCGGATTGACCACCACCATCCCGCTGCCATCGAGACTGGGCTCGTCCGAGGCAGGCCGGATCTCGAAGGCGATGTCGAGCAGCTTCGGGATGCCGGTATCCTTCAGCGCCGCGCGGAAAGCGGTCACCGCCCTTCGATCCTTGATCGGGTACCAGAGCGCATAGATGCCGCCCGGCCAGCGCCGATGCGCCTTCTGCAGGCCCTCGACGAGGCGGGAGAACTCGCCCTCCTCCTCGAAGGGTGGATCGATGAGGACGAGGCCGCGCTTTTCCTTCGGCGGCAGCTGCGCGCCGAGCGCCAGCCAGCCGTCGAGCTCGATCACCCTTGCCTGGAAATCGCCGGCGAAAACCGATTTCAGGCGAGATGCATCCGCGGGGTGCAATTCGATCGCGGTCAGCCGGTCGTGGTTGCGCAGCAGATGGCGCACGATCAGCGGCGAGCCGGGATAGCGCTTGAGGCCGCCGCCGGGATTTTGCGCGCGCACCGCCTCCAGATAGGGCTGGAGCAGCACCGCCGCTTTTGGCTCGAGCGTCGTCTCGGCCAGCCGGCCGATGCCGCCCTGCCACTCGCCCGTCTTGCCGGCCTCCACCGAGGCAAGATCGTAGCGGCCGATGCCGGCATGGGTGTCGATGACGCGGAACGCCTTGTCCTTCTGCTTGAGATATTCGACGAGGCGCGCGAGCACGGCATGCTTGACGACATCGGCGAAATTGCCGGCGTGGTAGGCGTGGCGATAGTTCATGCGCGCCGACCTCTAAGGAGCATGATGTCGACCGAAAACCGCTTCACACTTTTCGGCATCATGCTCGTGGCGAACCGTTGCGGCCCCAGCGCGGCGGCGGCTGTGAATTGGGATTTTGCGGACGGCCGCCGCCGCGGCGCCCAAAGAGCAGCGACAGCACCAGCCCGGCAAGGCCGACACCCATCAGCGTATAGCCTGCCGGCTGCGCGCGTTCGTCGATCGAGCCGGTGCCGGCGCGCAGGATGAGATCGACCGCGCGCATGTCGATGCCGTCGGCATCGCCGGGGCCGACGGTGAAGACGTAAGGACCGGGCGTAACCTTATCGATGACGCCGGCCGCGTCGCGAAAGATCTTGTCGGGCAGTTGCGGGCTGGCCTGGCGCGGATTGTCGGTGTGATTGAAGGAGAGCGCCGATGCCAGCGCGGTGCGGCCGCCGCTCGCCGCGGTCAGCGTCAGCACCGTGCGCTGCTGGCCCGCGACGCGCTCGGCCCGCGCGGTCAAGTCGACCAGCACCCGCACCGGAGCGTCGCTTGCGGCGAGTTGCACGGTGGCGGGCCGGAAGCGGCCGCCCTCATAGACGCGGTAAATGCCGATCGCATGGCCGGAAAAATTGCTCATCGCCCAGGGATAGAAGATGCCGATGGCGGCACCGGCGATGAGGAGAAGGACTGAGAGGAAGCGCATTCAAACCCTTGGCTGTTTTCTTTCGGCTGGCGGCTGCCGCCCTTACGAGCGGTTTTTGTCTCGGGCAGCTTCGCGAACCCGCTCCATCTCGTCCAGAAACATTTCCAGGCCAAGCTCGAAAGTCTTGTCGAAGCCGCCGGTGCCGAAATAGGCACCGGCCTTCACGACGCTCGGATAGTCGCGCGCCAACTGCTCGGCGCTGACGGTGGTGACCGCCGAAGGCCCCTTGGCGTAGCCGGCCGTCTCGTCGAGGATCGCGCCCATCAGATAATAGCCGGCGGCGCGGAATAGGCGGGCGCTGAGCTCGGGGCCGAAGCCGCCATCCTCGAACAGGCCGATGATGGCGTTGAGCTTGGCGAGGCAGGGCGGCGAATTCATGCGGTAGACGACGATGAACGGCGCGAAGGCCGGATGCTCGGTGGCGACGCGGCGGAACTCCTGCATGCCGACGCGGGCCCGCTCGCGCCAGGGCAGGCTGTCGTCGGGAATGACGAGCCCGCTCATCTGCCGGTCGACCAGCGCCTCGTAGAGATGCGCCTGCGAGGGGAAGTGGTGGTAGATGCTCATCGCCTCGCAGCCGAGCCTGGCGGCGAGCTTGCGCATCGAAAAGCCGGAAAGCCCTTCCCGCTCGATCACCTCGAAGGCGGCGTCCTCGATCATCTCGCGGGACAGCTTTCCGCGGGGCCGCTTTTTTTTGCTCGATGCATCCATGGCTGCGCTTGACAACTTACACTGTAAGGTTCATCTTCCACATACCTTACATCGTAAGGCTAACAAAAACCAGAGGAGAACATCATGTCAGTCATTCGCATCGTCTCAACCGTGCATTCCTGCCTTCGTTCCGCCTCGCTCATCGCCGCCGCGGGCGTGTTTGCCACAGTGTTCGCTTCCGCGCCGGCCCGGGCCGATGATTACGACACCGCCCTCAAGGATATCCAGTCGACGATGGGCGGCGTGCCGAGCTTCGTGAAACAATTCCCGAAAGCCGGTCTGCCCGGCGCCTGGGCCGAGGTCAAGGCCATCGAGCTCAGCGACAAGACAGCGCTGACACCAAAGGTAAAGTCGCTGATCTCGCTGGCGGTCGCGGCGCAGATCCCGTGCAGCTACTGCATCTGGTCGGACACCGAGAACGCCAAGCACGCCGGCGCCACCGACCAGGAGATCCAGGAGGCCGTCGCCATGTCGGCGCTGACGCGCCACTGGAGCACCATCTTCAACGGCATGCAGGTCGATTTCGACCAGTTCAAGAAAGAGATGGGCGGGCAGTAAGGGCTCAGACGCCAGACACCGGAGATGACGAAATGGCCCGCGGCCACGCGGGCCATTTTTTCTGGCCGCGGCCAGCCCCGTGTCCGCTCTTCAAGCGTCCCACCCTCTTGCGGCAACAGAAAATCCGTGGAAGAGCTCAAAACAGCTATCGCTAAATTAACCAGCTTTGCCATAATGAGTTGGGTGGGTGGCTGATCAATGATTCGAACATAAGCGCCACTTGCTGAGGGGATACTACTTCATGCCCATGGCTTATCGCGGCTTAAGCCGGCCCTACCCCAACAAGAATTTTCGCATGCCGACCAAGGCCCTGCCCCGTCTTTTTGTTTTGGGAACGTTGGTGGCAACTTCCGGTTGCCAATACTTCAACTTCGGCCAGTCGACTACATTCAACGTATCGCAAAGCGGCAACGCCGCCTTGATCGACTTGAAACCAACCCGACCCACCCTGACAAAGAACCTGTCTCGCCCCGTGGTAAGGGTCAACCCTTATCTTGGGAACGCTGCTTTTATCTGCGGCCCGAGCGGCTTTGGACAGCAATCGCATTGCTTCGCTAGAAGTGCCGGGGCGCCTGCCGAGAACATCTAGACACGACGAGACAATTTCGACCACGCGTCTTAGTGGTGTTGCTTCGAGGCTCGGAGCATGAGGCCGAAGGCCTCTCCCGACATGCTTGCGCAATTCGATGGAACGCGGCTCCGGTCACAAGGCGGCCTGGAAGCAGCTTTTCATCGCTAACGAACCAGGTGAACACCCTTCACGGTTAACCACTCGCTAAGCTGCGAGGTTAACGAAACGCTAATTTAGTTGACTACCCTCGACACAGGTATATCTTTGTATGTGTTGGGTGTGCAATTTGGGCGAGCAGTCTGCGGTGGTGGCAACCGACTCGTGGATCGCGACTTAGGGGCGCAAGGGACGCTTAGCGGCGGAGACAAGCCGTAGAGCAACAAGCCCCGCAAAACTCAGAAACTTACGACGCACATCAGTGCAGGCGGTTCCGCATATGCGGAGGAATCGCCTTTGTGACCTGGTCGGGCAAGGCCCGTCCCGGAGCGGTAGCGTGTGTGCGTACGAGGTTGCCATGAATAAGGTCATCAAAGTTCTGAAACCAGTCCGGTCGGGTCGAAAGAGTATCGATCGTGGCCGGGCCCTGGTCGCCGGCGGAGCGGGGTTCCTGGGTTCTCATTTGTGCGAGCGGCTGCTTTCGGACGGCTATGAAGTCATCGCCCTGGACAATTTCCACACCGGCAAAAGATACAATCTAGCCGGCATCGCGCGAGACGCCTCTTTCACCTGCGTCAGCCACGACGTTGTCGATACCTTGCCGATGGATATCGCCGTCGACGAGATCTACAACCTTGCCTGTCCAGCTTCGCCGCCCCACTATCAGGCCGATCCCATCCACACGTTCAAAACCAGCGTGCTAGGGGCGATCAACCTTCTGGAACTCGCCCGGCGCCACAACGCCAAGATATTCCAGGCTTCGACCTCCGAGGTCTATGGCGATCCGCTGGTGCATCCGCAGCCCGAAGGCTATTTCGGCAACGTCAACACCCATGGCCCGCGCGCCTGCTACGACGAAGGCAAGCGCTCGGCCGAAACGCTGTTCTTCGATTATTCGCGAACCTACGGCCTCGATATCCGGGTCGCGCGCATTTTCAACACCTACGGGCCGCGCATGCAGCCCGATGACGGACGCGTGGTGTCCAACTTCATCGTCCAGGCGCTGCGCGGAGACGATATCACCGTCTATGGCAACGGCACGCAGACGCGCTCCTTCTGCTATGTCGACGACCTCATCGAAGGGTTCGTGCGGCTGATGCGGTCGCCGGCGGCGCCGAAACATCCGGTCAACCTCGGAAACCCCGGCGAATTCACCGTCATGGAACTGGCCGAACTCGTCCTCGACTACACCAATTCCCGCTCGCGGATCGTGCACAGGCCGTTGCCGGTCGACGATCCCCGGCAGCGCAGGCCCGATATCACCTTTGCCGAGCAACAGCTCGGCTGGCAGCCAAAGATCGCGCTGAGCGAGGGGCTGGCCTACACCGCCGGCTATTTCGAAGCCCTGCTGGGCCGCCAGCAGCCCGGGACCTCCCGCGGAGGCCATTTGTCCTCCGGCGAGGCTTTGGCGCTATGAGTGGCCGCCCAATCCTGGTGACGGGCGGCGCAGGCTTCATCGGCAGCCATACCTGCAAGCAACTGGCCGCGGCCGGTTATCTGCCCGTGGTCTACGACAATCTCAGCCGCGGCAACGAGAAGGCGGTGGCCTGGGGCCCACTGGTGGTCGGCGATATCCGCGACCGCGACGCGCTCGAGCGAGCCATCGCCATCCACCGGCCGCAGGCGGTCATCCATTTCGCCGCGCTTGCCTATGTCGGCGAGTCGGTCAGCGATCCCGCGGATTATTATTCGGTCAATGTCGCCGGCACGATCGCCGTGCTCGAGGCCACGCGGGCGAACGGCATCGGCAACATCATCTTCTCCTCCAGCTGCGCGACCTATGGCATGCCCGAGACGCTGCCCGTGCGCGAGACCTCGTCGCAGAACCCGATCAGCCCTTACGGCCGTAGCAAGCTGATGGGCGAACAGATCATCAGGGACCATGCCTCGGCTTACGGCACGAAATACGCAATCCTGCGTTACTTCAACGCCAGCGGCGCCGACCCCGACGGCGAGCTTGGCGAATGGCACACGCCGGAAACCCACCTCATCCCCAGGGTATTGATGGCGGCGTCCGGCATGATCGAGGCGATCGAGGTCTTCGGCACCGACTACGAGACCGCGGACGGCACCTGCGTGCGCGACTACGTCCATGTCAGCGACCTCGCCCGGGCGCATCTCAAGGCCCTGCAGCATCTCGAGGCCGGCGGCAAAAGCCTTGCGGCCAACCTCGGCACCGGCCGCGGGGTCTCGATCAGGCAGATCATGGAGGCGGTCGAGCGGATCGCATCGCGGCCGGTCCCGGTCACGTACAAGGCGCGCCGTCCTGGCGACCCGGCAGGGCTTTTCGCCGACCCCAGCCTTGCCCGCGAGCAGCTGGGCTTTGTGGCACAACTTTCCGACATCGACACCATCGTCAGGACGGCCGCCCCCTTCTTCGGGCTCGGCCCGGCCTTGCTCAATTCCGGCGCTTCGGCCGCCCTACCGCGCGCATTGCGCGTGCCGCGTGGCGCGAACGTCAATCAGAAACGCCGGCCCGCAAGGCCGGCGGTCGGCCCTGTGAGTAATGTGTCGGGGCGTGGGCTCGCTGAGTTCGGCTAAGGCCGGCTCAGCGAGCCACCATTTTTGGAGGTCCCGGGGCTCACCCTGCGCCTTCCTCGACCCTAGAAGGTTTCACCGTTTCACGGAAACGGCGAAACGCTTTATCTCTTTGTTTTTACGCAATTCCGAACGGAAAACCGATCACACTTTTCCTGGAATTGCTCTAAAGCGCGTCACGCTGAACCGGATTCAGGCGACGCGCTTTAAGTCTTTGTTTTGATGCATGTCGTTGCCCCAGACCGCTGAGCGGCATGCATTAGCCCTTGGTGTCGATGAGCTTGCGGGTCTCATCGAACTGCGCGCCCTTGGTGTTGCCCGCCTCGAACTTCCTGTGTTCGTCGGCGGGATCGTCCTTGGCGTGCTTGAAACCGTACCAGGCGCCGTCCGGGTCCTTGCGCTGCTCGATATTGCCGTTCTCGACACGGTGACTGTAGCAGGTGCGCCGCGGCTTGGTCTTGTATGTTTTGGATCTCCAGGCAAGCTCCATGCACATCTTGCCGGTGTCGGTCACCAGCCAGCGGCCCTCGGCGACCGCGGATGAGTCCTGTCCAGCCGTCCATGCCTGGAGGTGTCGATCCATCCCGAAATAGGCCGCGCCATTTTCCCAGTTCCAAGTGCGATCGGCGTAGAGCAGTTGCAACTCGAAGGCCGTCGGAGCGATGTCCGGCTTGGCGGCCACCTCGACAGGCGCATTGCTCTTGGTCGCTTCGGCGGTGCTGAACAAGGCAAGATGGCCGCAGACGGCCATGAGCAAAACCGTCCAAACGCGCCTGATAGGCTTGCCGCCCCTGCCCGGCGCGACCGAACCCGGTTTGGATGGCAAAGTGGTCCTGGCTGTCGTCACGATGATTGCTCGCATATCCATAGCCCCCTCTCGACCCTGACAAGGCCAGGTCGAGGAATCATGATCTGGAAGAGTTTCTTCGGGCTTTCCGCGATCCGTCACGATGCCCGGGCCTGTCGGCCCGATGGCGGCGCGGTCAGCGCCCTTGAACTTATTAACAGCGGCGCGCGTTGCGATGTCAACTCATTCCAAGTCTAAGTGGTCGCCGCACACCGTTAGCTGACCACGGATATTACAATCCTGTGTTGTTGTGACGCTGTTTGGCGATGTGTTGCGTCAAAACAACTTCGACCAGAGGCGCGGCCTTAGATGACAGGTGACGCCCGCTGTTCGACATGGTGACGGTGTTTTCGCTGCACAGGCTGACCGCGCTCTGCTGGGACGAGGTCATGCGCATGCGGCCGCGCTCGCCCATGCGCTGATGCCTTGGGCGATGATCGACAGGTCGTTGCTGCCTGATCCATCGATGCTGGCGTAAAACATCATGACGGGATGATCGACCACCTTGGCAAGACTGCGACCAAGCTTGTGGATTCGGATACGATGCTGGTCTATAGGATCACGCGCCCCGTGACGGCGCGCCGCTCAAGGCGCGCCGGCGAAGCAATCCGCGATAAAGGCGTGAATTGTCGAGCCACCGGACAAGCCGCACCAACGCGGCGGTGGCGCCATCGGAGAATTGGTTGAAGCGAGCGATATCGATAGTCGTCACTCTGGCGCTGCTGGCGTGGCTTGCCAGTGACCAACGCTGGAAGATGGTCGGCGATGCCTTCGCCAGCATCACGCCCGGCGCTTTCGCGGCGGTCGCGGCGGCGCTGTTCGTCACCTATGTGCTCAGGGCGCTGCGCGTCTGCGACGAGTTCCGCGACGACGTGAACGGCCGCTTCGGCGCCGTGCTTCGCGTCATCCTGATCCACAATGCGATGATCAACGTCGTGCCGTTCCGCGGCGGCGAGACGGCCTTCCCGATCCTCTTGCGCCAGGTGTTCGGGGTATCGATCACGCGCGCCAGCGCCTCGCTCCTATGGTTCAGGCTGCAGGACGCTTTCGTCGTCGGCGTGCTGGCTTGCCTGGTCTGGCCGGGCCTGCATCCGGCGCTCAGGGCCGCCGGCATCGCGGCGCTGATCGCCGTCGCCTGGTATCTGCCGCGCTGGGCACGCGGGCCGCATAACTGGACGGCCGGCGGCGGGGTCGTCTCGAAGTTCGGCAAATTGCGCGACATCTTCACCGAAGCGACGGGACGCTCGCGCTATGGCTGGTGGTGGACGATCGCCAACTGGGCGCTGAAGCTCGGCGTGCAGGGCTGGCTGCTCGCCATGCTGCTTAACACCTCGTTCCAGACCGCCTTTCCCGGTGCTGTCGGTGCGGAGGCGGCCGCCATCCTGCCGATACAGGGCGTCGCCGGCTTCGGCACCTATGAGGCGGGCGCGGCGGCGGCACTGCTTTATTCCGGCATCGCCATGAAGGACGGCCTGCAGGCGGCGCTGGCGCTGCATCTCTTCATCCTCTGCTCGGCGGTCGCAACCGGTGCGATCGCCTGGCTGTTTCCCTCGAAATCGACGCTGCCGGAAACCCCGACGGCGGGACCGGCAAGGAAATGACCGCCATGAACGTGCTTCCCATTCCGGCTTCCGGATTGCCCGAGGGCGCCGTCATGCCCGAACACAAGCTCTCCATCGTCATCCCGATGTACAACGAGGCCGACAATGTCGAGCCGCTGTTGGTGCGGATCCATCAGGCGATGGAAAACTACAGCCAGCCCTGGGAAGTGGTGCTGGTCGACGACGGCAGCACCGACGCCACTCCCGCCGAGATCCGGCGGCTGGCGGCCCAATATGGGCCGCATGTGCATGGCGTGGAGCTGGTGCGCAACTACAAGCAGACCGCCGCCATGCAGGCCGGCCTCGACGTCGCGCGCGGCGACGTCATCGCGACGCTCGACGGCGACCTGCAGAACGATCCGTTCGACATTCCCCGCATGGTCTATCGCCTGCTGACCGAGGATCTCGACCTGGTCGCCGGCTGGCGCAAGGACCGCAAGGAAGGGTTCTGGATGCGGCGCCTGCCCTCGCGCATCGCCAACAGGCTGATCGCGCGCGTCACCGGCGTTAAGCTCAAGGACTATGGCTGCAGCCTGAAAGTGTTCCGCGGCAGCGTCATCCGCAGCGTGCGGCTCTATGGCGAGATGCACCGCTTCATCCCGGCGTGGCTCGCGACGGTGACGACGCCGCGCCGCATCTCCGAAGAAGTGGTGACGCATCACGCCCGCATCCACGGCCAGTCGAAATACGGCATCTCGCGCACCTTCCGCGTGGTGCTGGACCTCGTCTTCATGTTCTTCTTCCTGCGCTACCGCACCAGGCCCGGACATTTCTTCGGCGGCATCGGCATCGTGCTCGGCGTGCTTGGCTCGCTGATCCTTGCCTATCTGTTTGCGATCAAGGTTTTCTGGGGACAGGATATCGGCACCAGGCCGATGCTCATCACCGGCTTCTTCCTAGTGATCGCCGGGCTGCAGGCGGTGACGTCGGGCGTGCTCGCCGAAATGCTGTCGAGAGTCTATCTCGAGGCCAATGGCGCGCTCGCCTATGTGGCGCGGCCACAGCCCTCGCATGGCGAAGGCGACGGCTGGCATTGGCCGAGCAAGCCGGCGGCCGTCAAGGCGACGCCGCGCCGGAAATGATTTCCCACCGCCCGTCCGCCGGCACCGCAACGCGCGGGCGACCGGAGGGCAAGAGGTGGCACGCTGACGGCGAACCGTGCCCGTGCGCCACGATCACGTCGTGACACCGGGGCTGCGAAACTGCCCGGCCTAATTTAGCGCGCCCGGCAGGCCGAGCGCTGACCGAAGCCGCTCGGGCCGCAGATCCACGGCGAGTGGCCAAGCAGCGGACCGACGCCGCCCATGTTGTAGGAAATCTTGACCGGCACGGGCAGGCGAGCACGCTGCGGCCGCACGAAGGCGGCATAGGCCTCCTCGCGGATGCGCATCACACTGGACATCTGCGTCAGCGACTTGCGGTGAACGCGATGCAAGCGCTGCTGCTTGAGGTATCGCACCTTCTTGGCGGCGATGTGGGCTGCCGGGGTGATGCCGACCGAACTGGTCTTCATCGTGTCCATGCTCTGGCAACCGGACACCATCGAGGCCAGTGCAATGGCGACAATGGCGCAAGCATACCTTTTGCCGATAGTCACTTCTGCATTCATGAAATTATTCATTCTCGTCCCCTGCCACGAAATAGGCGTTTCTTCAGCGCGGATATACTTCTCTTTCCTTGGCCTTCGCGCGGCGCGAACGGCCAGAAGCCATCCGCATCGTGGCTTAATATTAGACGGTACTTATTAAATTTCGCGCAAACGACATGATGAGCGCGATCTTGCGGCGCAACATCGGATACGATTCAAATTTGAACTATTGCGCAAGGCGACCCGGCCGTTGCGCGAACAATTGTTCTAGCGACAGGCCTCGACGAACGGACCATCGAACCATATCGCACCATTGCCGTAGAGGCTGGCTCCGATGTCGTCGATGGAGCCTGCATCTTTCTCCTCGATATGGAGCTTGGCGGTAGCCTGTACTTGTCCGTTTATTTTGACATCCTTGATGAAAATGTTGCGGTCACCGCCCTTTGCGTCTCCGGCCCAAAGGTCGTTTACAAAGCGAAGCTCGATCCTCTGGGGATCCGGCACGCTGCTGATATCGACGTCAAATGGCGTGGTATGGGAGGAAGCCTCCTGCAGCTCCTTGACGATGGCTTGGGGTGTCGATGCCGTGCTCTCCTTGCCCGGGACATCCAACCGGCTGATGACCTTGCCGTTGACCAGGACGTCAAGCGTCGGTGGTCCCCGATAGTTCGTGCCGGCAGCGTCGAACTCGATATTGGTAGCGGCGCAACGTGAGGTGTCTTTCTTCTGGAAGGCAACCATGTCGGCAACTCGACGCCTCTGCGACTGCACCCATCGTGCGATCGGTTGGATCAAGGCGTCGCGGGCGCCCACGTCACCGGTGAAAAGATTGGCCTTTTCACCGGGATCGGACTTGAGATCATATTGTTCGAGCTTCCCAGTGGAGGAATTGAAGAGGACCTTGCTGTCGTTCTGGCGATAGCCGAACTGATATCCGTTCCAAGGCGCAAAGAAGAATGTCCTGTTCGGGCGCTGTTCGCTGAACAGACTGCGGCCCTGCCATGACTTCGGAAGCGGATGGCCAAGGATGTCGAGGATCGTGGGCGCGATGTCGATGATCCCGCCGACCGAATGATCGAGGTCGCCATGGAACAGATGCCTGTTGATCATGATGAGTGGTATATGGACGTTCTCGTCGTAGAGCGCGCTGGCATGGACGTAGGTGCCATGTTCGCCGAACGCCTCGCCATGGTCTCCCAAGATGACCACGAGCGTCGAATCCAGCTTGCCGGACCGATCGAGGGAATCGAGGACATTTCCGAGTGCTGCATCGCCTATCTTCAACGCATTGAGATATGCATTGAACTTCTCGTCGTCGGCATAGTGCGTCTCAGTGCCGGATACGGATGAGAGTGCGCGCGCCGAGAACATGGGATTGTTGACGATGTAGGGGTAGTGGGTCATCGCCGTGAACATGATGCCGAAGAACGGCTTCTCCGGATCGGCATTCATCCAGTCGGAGATCGATTGCGCGGAGCAGAAGTCGCTGATGTAGTCGAAATTCTTCCATTCCTTCGTACTGAGCTTGAATGTAGGCTCGGCACACTTCTGCCCTCTGAAATCCTGGACGACGTCAAGACCTTTATTGAGCAGGAACTCATCGACGCGCTGGAAGCGTGAATCCGCACTCCAGAAGAAGGCCGTGCGAAAGCCGCTTGTCGACAACGTATTGGAGATAGAATCTAGCCGGAGGTATGGGTGACTGTACGTCATTCCGTAGTACGAAATGTCGTTGTACATCGAGCTAAACAGCGAGAATAACGTATAATTGGTGGACGGCGCATTCGCATAGATATTGTCGAAGCGAATCGATCTATCGGCATATCTCTTTATGGTCGGCGTGACAGGATACTTGCCTCCGAAGGTCTCCACATATCGCGCGGGCACCGATTCCATCATGAAAACAAGCACGTTCTTTATCGAATTCGGTGAAGGCGCCTTGAAGCGCGATGTTTCGGGCGGACGTTCACCGACCGTGGCGACATCGGTGTTGTCGGTGCTCGTCTTCATGGTCAGGACGACGGGCGTCTCGTTGAACATGGCCGATTCCGCGAAATGGACGATCGGGTTCTCGATCTTCGCGGCCGGCAGGGCTTCCGCCGTCACGTAGGAGCGCGTGCTGTAGAGCGCGGCGCCGAAACACACGACGACCGCGGCAAGCACGACCCGTTGGATCATCGGCGCAAGCTTGAGTGAAAGTCGGGCGGCCGCCTGCCCGAGGGCAAGCGTCAACAGCCCCGAGATGGATATGATCGAGAGATCGAACAGGTTGAACGCATCCCCCATTGCATTCTTGGCGTCCTCATTCTGGAGAAAATCGCCGTAGACCAGCCACTGGAAGGTGAACGGCTCACCCAGGATTTTGACCAGATTGATGTTTGCGAATCCCCAGCAGATCGAGACGACCAGCGCAGAGTAGAACAGAGCGAGGATAGCGCCAGTTGCCCATCGGCTGGCTTTCGCGGCAAACAGGCACGACAGAGCGACCGCGGTCAGGCTCGCGAGGAAAATCTGGTCGTGGTAGCTTGAGGCCACCCCGAGGGGAACCGCTTTCAGAAACCCTTGAAGCGTTGTCTGCGGGTCGACGACCATGCTTCGGAAAGCACCGAGAAGCAGCCACGCAAACAGCACGGTGAAGACGACAATCGAACTGGCGCGGGCAAAGCGCATTTTGTCCACGGACTGGTTATGCATTTTCATCGGCCCTCGTGCCAACGAGCTACCTGGAGTTGTTGTCCCAGCCGGGCTCGAAATAGAAATTGCGCGAGCCGATGTCGCCCATGCCGGCGCCGGATATCACATAGGCGATCCTGACGATGCGAAAACCGCCGGCCCCCTGCTGCAACCCATAGATACCCTCAAGCCCGCGATCGTAGAAACCCGCGATCGGGACGCCGAGCGCGATCAGCGCGAGACAAGCATGCAGGGCGAGTTTCGCGGCGTTGGCGCGCAGCGAAATCCCGTTCTCACGAACATGCCTGGCAATGATCACCGTGACGAGCAGGCCATAGAGGAAGGCATTGAAGGCGGCGAACCAGTAGAAGCCGGTGGCATCGAAAGGATGTTTGACCAGCAGCACCGGCAGGGCCGCGCCAATCGCCAGCACGACATAGGGCGCGAAAGCGCGCGCGGGCAGCAGCTGCTTCGGGCCGCTGCCCTTCGGCGTGACGCGGAAATCGACGAAGGATCTGGTGATATAGTCGCGCACAGCCGACAGCGTGCCCCAGAGCACCCACGGCCAGCGGGCGAAGAACAGGAACAGCGTGCCTTCCCAACTCAGCGTCTTTGCCGTCGTCGGCCGCGACAGGCCGAAGGCCTTGAGCATGATCACCAGCCCGACCAGCGCCACCGAATTCGGCGCATAGTGGAAGACGAATTCGGCATACATGACGTTGGCGAAATTGCGCCCCGTGAACAGCGCATAGATCGGCATCACATACATCATCAGCGCAAAGACCGCGAACAGCGGATACCAGAGCTGGCAGAACAGGAACTGGAACTTCAGCCGCGGCGTCAGCTTGGCGAAGTATTTCGGCGTGTATTCGAGCAGGATCGTCACCAGGCTGCGCGACCACTGGAATTCCTGGGTGACGAGATCGGCGAAGGTCTGCGGGCCATCGCCGTTGGCGATGGCGTCGATGGCATGCACGCCGCGCCACCCGGCGGCGTTGATCAGCATCGAGGTGGAATGATCCTCGGCCAGTTCCGGGCCAAGGCCGCCCGCCTCGCGCAACGCCCGCGTCCTGACGGCGTAGTGCGAACCGATGCAGAGTGGCGCGCCGCCGCCTGTGTGGCCGGACTGCAAGGGGCCGTGGAACATGCCTTCCGGGAACAGTCGGCCACGGGCCGCCCAGCTTTCGTCGGCATTGTTGTCACAGATGCTGGGCGCCGAGACATAGCCGACGCCGGGGTCGGCGAATGGATAGAGGATTTCCCTCAGATAGGTCGGCGTGGGCACGTGGTCGGCGTCCATCTGGGCGACGAAGTCGTAGCGCTCGTAACCGTAGTGATCATAGAAGAAAGCCAGATTGCCTTCCTTGCAGCGGGTCCGCCGCGGCCAGGTCTTGCGGTGGTAGTCCTCGCGGCCGCGGCGCGTCGAAATCAGCACGCCATGCGCGTCGCACCAGGCAATCGTTTCCTCGCCGGGATCCTCGTCGGCAAGCCAGGTGTCATGCGGATAGTCCTGCGCCAGCATCGCCTCCAGCGTACGCTGGACCACCGCAAAGGGCTCGGACGGCGCCTTGGTGACCACCATGGCGACGCGCGAACGCTTCGGGATCGTGTGCAGCTTCGACGACTTCCTCGAGGCATGGACGTTGAGCAGGAAATACATCGGCATCAGGGTGAGCCAGGCCAACACTATGGTGGCGAAGGCAAAGGGCCCGACATGGTCGATATGCGCGGGTCGCAGCCACCAGGACCAGAAGATGATCAGCGTGACGAACCAGAAACCGAGGCCCAGCCGCAAGAACAGTTCCTGGCGGGGGGTAAGAACAGGCACAAGGTAAGGACCCTTGGGGCCAAGTCCGGTCGAAACCTCGGCAGCCCGGTCCAATGACCTCGTTTTGCCGCCGACAACAACGGCATCCGCAGATACGCCCATACTACCCGCCGCCCTGCTCGCCCGACCAAGCCGGCCGAACGCATTTACCCCGCCATAGAATCAGTGAGCGCTAATGCAGAGTCAACAAAATTAGTCTTTCGTTAACCAAGCTTATTGGGAACTGGTTAACCTAACCCCTTGCCTCCACACCCTTTTGCCCTACCGGGCGATGCCGTGGCGGCCAACCTTTGCCGGCTTTGAACAAGCACCATCCCCACGCCGGGCGGCAGACTATCTCCGTTATTAACCATGCCGGCGGCGATAAGGTTAAGTAACGGTTAATTGCGCTTGACTCTGATCGAGCATAGGCTCTTATATGAGGAAGGGTTAATATCGTAACGTTGACGCGAATTTGTGAGTATCGCGGCGACATCGTCTCAAAGTCCAGGTATAGGGCTTGGGAGACCGCAATAGTGGACGGCACAGCGTGAAACGCGCCAGTCCCAGTCGCTCAGAAAACCCGCATTTCACGTCGGCAGACCGATATTTGGGTTTGCGTGCCGGTTTGGGTCGGCACGTCGTGGCAAGCTTCAAGGTCCGGCGGGATGTTGAAGCCATGGGAGGCGGATATGAAACTCTCCACAGCAACCGCGCTTGTGTCGGCGCTCATTCTCGGCGTGGCCTTACCGGCATCGGCCGGATCGCCGGCCGGGACGGACCCGATCAAGACGAGCTCGGCCGCGTCGGCGTTCGGCTCCTACGATCCTTACGGCGATTTCAGCAATGACAAGTCGGCCAGCATCGAGGAATTGTTCCTGCCTTGGGAAGACGTCGATTTGTCGACGCTGCCGCTGGCGGACGCCTATGCGCAGCAACGCGGCCGCTCGCTGCTGATCACCATCGAGCCGTGGACCTGGTCGAAGGACTGGCGCATCACACCGCCTGAATTGCGCAACGGCATATTGGGCGGCAAATACGACGCCAACATGCAGGCGATCTGCAACCTGGTCGGGCAGATGAAGAGCCCGGTCACCATCCGCTGGGCCCAGGAAATGGAAGACACCAATGGCCGCTTTACCTGGGCCAACTGGGCGCCGAAGGACTGGATCGCCGCCTACAAGCGCGAGGTTGATCTCTGCCGCAAGGCCGCGCCCGCAGCAAAATACATGTGGTCGCCCAAGGGTATCGAGGGCCTTGAAAAATACTATCCCGGCGACGACTACGTCGACGTCATCGGCCTGTCGGTGTTCGGCTTGCAGAAGAAGGACAATGACGAAGTCGGCCGCGACCGGACCTTCGAGGAAACGTTGAAGCCGGGCTACGACCGCGTGGCCAAGTTCAACAAGCCTGTGGTCGTGGCCGAGCTCGGCTATGTCGGCAAGCAGGACTATGTTTCGAAATGGGCGGATGATTCCCGCAAGTCCTACGCGGAGTTCCCAGCCCTGACCTCGGTCGTCTACTTCAACCAGAAAGAAGTGTGGCCGTGGCTGGGAGGCTATGGGCTACCCGACTGGCGGGTGACGCAGCACGTCCTGCCATAGGGCATGGCAAGCATGCCCGTCCCGGTCAGGTGGGGACGGGCTCCAGCTAAAGGTGTTAAAGTGGGTTGCCGCCGAGCTGGCTCGGTGGTGGGTGAACAGTGTTGCGTAATCAGTCCGCGGAGTAAAATCGTGAAAAGTGCAGTGGGGAAGTTTGTCGGAGCGGCGCTCGCCTGCTCCGTTTTTGTTGTCGGCCTGCAGGGTGCGGCAATGGCCAAGGCCGCGAACAGGATCGACGACAAGGCGGCGAAGGCCGCCGCCGTTTCTGACGAAGGCGTCTATCAGCTCTACAAGAACCGTTCCTGGCGCTGGGGCAATCACGGCGCGGCATATTTTGCAGTGCAGAAACGGCAGTTCACGGCCTGGTCCACTCAAGGTGGCAAGAGCTACGGCGAGGGTATCTGGTTCATCCCCGGTAGCGGCAAGCTGTGTTTCCGGGCAACTTGGCACGGCTCATGGGGCGCCAAGACGTCCTTGAGCTGCTTCGAGCATCGCCAGGCCGGCAAGGTGATCTACCAGCGCAAATCTGCCAACGGAGATTGGTATGAGTTCAGGGACCGACACGGCAAATCGGACCTGCGCAATGGCGACTACGCCAGCAGGAAGGTGAAACGCTTCAAGGCGAAGTTCTAATCTCTCCCCACACGGAAACACGCATCTCTGTCGGCGCGAAATAGCGCAATTGCCGAGCACGGCGATTTCGCGCAACGGTCGTCGCGGCTGAAATGACCGTATGAGCTGATGCCGGGGGCTAACGAGACAGTGCTGATTACCGGGGCACGCGCGCCGGTGGCGCTGCATCTGGCGCGCCTTCTCCACGGCGCGGGTCATAGGGTTATCCTGGCCGACACGCCGGCACGGCCCATCGCGGCGGCGAGCAAGGCCTGCGCGCGCTATCATCGATTGCCGCCGCCGCGCTTCGAGCCGCGGAGCTATGCCGACGCGGTGGAGGCGCTGATACGGGCTGAGGGCATCGGCCTCGTCATCCCGACCTGCGAGGAAGTCTTTCACCTTGCGCTCGCCTGGCGCGGCAGGACCATGCCGACAAGAGTGTTCGCCCCCGATCTCGGGTTGCTGGCGCAGGTTCACAACAAGCACGGCTTCATCCGGTTGGCTGAACAGCTTGGCCTGGCGGTGCCGGAGACCACGCTTCTCAATTCCCGCGACGATCTGGAGGCGGTGCGTGGCCGCTCGCGCGACCTGGTGTTCAAGCCGGTCTGGTCGCGCTTCGCCAGCCACGTTCTGCTGCGTCCGACGCCGGATTTCCTCGATGCGATCGCGCCCTCGCCCGCCATGCCCTGGGTGGCGCAGCGTTTCGTCGAGGGCGAGGAGATCAGCGCCTATGCGGTGGCGCGCGACGGTCAGCTCAAGGCGCTGGCGCTCTACCGCTCACTCTATCGCGCCGGCAAGGGTGCCGGCATCTTCTTCGAGCGGGTCGAGGACGCGGCCGCGCGCGAGCTTGTCGAGCGCGTCGTCGCGGGCACCGCGTGGACCGGGCAGATCTCCTTCGACCTGATGCGCGAGGCGGATGGCCGCGTGCTGCCGCTCGAATGCAACCCGCGCGCCGTGAGCGGCCTGCATTTCTTCCGCGATCCGGCGCGCTTCGTGGATGCCGCGCTCGGCGAGGGTCCGGAAGTCACGCCCGACGTCACCGCGCCGCAAACAGTGCAACTCGCGATGTGGATTTATGGATTGCCGGCGGCGCTGCGTTCAGGCGGCCTCGCCCACTTTCGCAAGGCGATGCGCGAGGGCGAGGAGTTGCTCGATTGGCCTGGCGATTCAGCGCCGGTCAGGGCGCAATGGGCGGCGCTAGCGGAGATCGCGGGCGTGGCGTTGCGCCAAGGGATCAGCCTGCAGTCGGCGTCGACGCGGGATATCGAGTGGAACGGGACGAATCGGTGACGTCGGCGGGACAGCACCCCCCTCTGGCCTGCCGGCCATCTCCCCCGCAAGGGGGGAGATCAGCAGCTCCGCCGACGGCGCCTTTCCTGCAACGTCGATGATTGGCGAAAGCGGTCGCGACATCCAATCTCCCCCCTTGCGGGGGAGATGTCCGGCAGGACAGAGGGGGGTGTGAAGGAATGCAACGTTGCCGTCGTATCAACCCTGCTTCACATAAAGCTGTAGGCCTAACGCCTTGAGCACCGCCAGCAATGTACTGAGCGGTGGGTCGCTGTCGCTCAAAGCCTCGTCAAGCGCCTCCGGTGTCATTCCAGCTTTTCTTGCAACGGCATTCATGCCGATAGAGCGTGCCACACTGCTTAGGGTATGGGCGACACCGACGGACTCGCCATCCTCAAATGCCGTCTCGATAAAAGCCAGGCGGTCTTCGGGGGTCTTGAGATAATCAAGAATATCGAAGCGTGTCGTCTCAAGGGGCATCGCACTATCTCCAGCTCCTCGCACCTTAGCTTATATCTAAAGCTCGATCTCATACACCCTCGACTCGCTCGCCGCCCCCGGCATCTTCCCCTCCATGATCGCGGCGATATCGCGGCGCAGGAAATCGAGCGGGCCGATCACTGGCAAGGCCTGCGGCGGCAGCCGAGCGTTGTCGCTGGCCGATTTCAACACACGGCGGTCCTGATGCAGGGCGATGGTGAAGAGCGGCTTGAAGGCAAGCGCCTTCAGCTCGCCGAGCAGGCCCTGGCGCCGGCCGATCAGCCAGCCGATGCCCTCGACGGTGCGCTCGTCTGCCTGGCGAAGATGGAAC
Organism: Mesorhizobium humile; assembly: GCF_033977215.1. Classification (NCBI taxonomy): domain Bacteria; kingdom Pseudomonadati; phylum Pseudomonadota; class Alphaproteobacteria; order Hyphomicrobiales; family Phyllobacteriaceae; genus Mesorhizobium; species Mesorhizobium humile. Next base: position 63,703 of record NZ_JAVIIV010000004.1, on the reverse strand, counting down.
GTGGTGGCCAAAACCAGTCCGTCCTTGCCCCAATATTCGAGTTCGGCGATGCCGGGATGACGGAAGCGGCCGATGGTCTTCGCACGCTCACCTTCCAGCAGCCGGCTGATCAGACCCTGCTGGCGGTCCTCGCCGGAATAGCTGGCCTCGACCCAGCCCTCGCCGCCGGTCACCTCGACCCGCACAAGGTGGCGCTTGGAGGTGAGGCCGCGCAGCAGGCCCTTATGGGTGAAGTGGGTGTGGGTGGCATCGAGGATGTTTTCCGCCGCGTCGATCACCGTCGACTGGGTCGATGAGCGCACCCGCCGCACGATGATGTCCCTGCCCTGCATGCAGTGCAGGTAAGGTTCGCCTTCGGGCGCGCCGGACGAGATGAAGACCACGCCGTCGCGCTCGATCGCCGCGTAGCGGCGGACGCGGTAATGCGGCATGGCGCCGACATGGCCTGGGATCGCGGTGCAACGGCCTTCGCCGTCATAACGCCAGCCATGGTAGGGGCATTCGATCTCGCCACCGACGATCTTGCCGGTCGACAGCTCGACCAGCCGGTGAGGACAGCGGTCGAACAACGCGGCGATGCCATGCGCCGAGCGGAACAGCACCACGGGCTGACCGTCGAACAGGATGCGCCTCGGCCGCCTGCCGATGTCGGCGGACAACGCCACCGCCTGCCAATGATCCTCCCCGCGGCGCTCGCTCACAGTTCGAACCTCCTGAGCAGGGGAATGCCGACCAGCGCCAGCACCGTCTCCATGACGCGGACCGCTATCCGCCGGCGAAGCGGAAGATGCCCGGCATAGACGGCGTTGTACTCGATCGCGGCGACCGCGCCGCGCCGCCGTTTGAAACCAGCGGCACCGGCGCTCATGTTGAAGAACAGGCCGCGTGCCGTGGCGTGGTCCTGCGCCACCGCCATCATCATGCGATAAAGCCCATCGGCCACCGGCAGGCCCGTGTCGTAGCCGACGATGGGCTGGGTCAGCGTGCCGCCGTTTTCGAACAGGCCGGTGACGGCGACCAGCTCGCCGCCCGGCCTGCGCAGCCCCGCCAGGCTGATGATGCCGCGCCGGTGCATCTCGGCGATGTAGCGGGCGGTGTAGTGCGGATTGAGCGGCGTGTATTTGTCGAGGTAGAGCATATCGTAGAGCTGCTCGGCGCGGGCATAGTCGGCCTCGGCGAAATCGCCATCGCCGACCCACTCGAACGGTGTCGCGCGCAGGCGGGCGCGATCGCGCTTCATGTCGCGCGTCATCGCCGGCGCCGCGCTGCGGTCGGCGAAGATGTAGATCTGACGCGCCGCCAGCATGCGGAACCCCTCGGCCTTCAAGGCGGCAATGGTCGCCGGATCGGCGATATCGTTCAGCGAGCGGATGACGATAGCGCGATCGGGAAAACGCGCGGCCAGGGCCGCGCGCAGCGCCGCGACCGCCGGCCGGTCGAGCAGCGGAACCGGATTGGTCGAATAGAGCCAGTTGTTGAGCTGCGCCTGATGGTCGAGGCCGCTTGCCCCGACCAGCGGCGCGCAGGCGCCAATCAGCACGTTGAGCGCGCGCCGCAGCAGCGGGCGGGCGGCGAAGTTGCGTGTCTCGTCCATCGCGTAATCGATATAGGCGCTGGTCGGGCAACAGATATAGCAGTTGGGCGCCTCACTCTCGTTCAACGTCAGCGGAAAAACGCGGCCGGCGACTTCGAAAACCTCCACTTTGGTCTTGAGGTTGGCAATGAGATTGCGCACCGGCATCTCGTTGAAAAGCCTCACGAAAGCCTCGACTTTTGCCGGCTTGTTCTCGACGCGGTCGGCCTGCTGCGCGGGCCTGTTCATCGTCGCGGCGCGGCTCATCGCGCCTGCTCCAGGCGGCATTCGACACGGCGCAGCTTACGGCCTGTCTCCAGCGGCAGCGGCGCGCGGACGAGCGTGACGGTGACGACCGCCTTTCGTGTGTCCAGTAATGTCTGCACCGCTTGACGAGCGGCAGCCGCCGCATCGTCCGCGAGCGTCGGCGGAAGCCCGAGCTCGACCCTGTCAGGCCCGATCTGGACGAGGCGAAAATCATCGATGCGGCGATCGGCCTTGAGCACGGCGTTGCGCAGCACATCCGGCGTGAGGAGGATCGGCCCGTCCGCCGAACCAAGCCGGAAGACATCGTCCATACGACCGACAACTTCGTCGACACAGCGCAACGGCGAACCGCATTTGCACGGCTGGTCCGAGAGGCGCAACAGGTCGTTCATCCTGTAGCGCGCCATAATCTGGGTTTGGCGGCGGAAGGCCGTCACCAGCGGCGCCACCAGCCCCTCACCCGCCGGCTCGAATTCGAAGAAGACGGAGTCTTCGGCGAGATGCAGCCCGCCCTGCCGGCAGGTCACGGCGAAAAGGCCCTCGGTTGCCATGTAGATCTGGTCGAGCGGCAGCCGGAAGAAGGCTTCGATCACCGGACGGTCGACGGGGTCGAGCGTCTCGGCGGCGGAGAAGACGCGCTTCGGCCGAAGCCCAAAGTTCTCGGCCGCGAAATGCCGCAGGATCTTTGGCGGCGCGATGATGATCGTGGGGTCGAACATTTCGAGCGCGCCGCGCCAGCTTTCCGGTCCCAGCGTCAGATCGAAGAAGGCGAGCTTGATCAGCCGCGATTTGCGGGCGCTGTCGTAAAGCCCGGTGTTCTGCGGCAGGATGACGGCGACGCGCATGCCGCGCCACAGAAGATCGGGCGTCGCCTTGGCGAGGATCGCGCCCAGCCAGCGATATCTCTCGGCTTCCGAAATCACGAACAGGCCGCGATTGCCCGACGTGCCGGTGCTTGCGCCGACCGTGAGCGCGCCAGCCCGGCCATCGCGCGCCAGGGCTGCCCAGGCTAGCGAGGCGGTGAGGCCGTGGACGTTGAAATCCTCGAAGCGCGCCATCAGCAGCGCCTTGTCGATGACCGGCAGATCGGTGAGGCGCGCCGGCGCCTTGCCGTAGAAGGGCGCGCGCGGCAGGTCGCGGTCGAGGAAGCGCCGCAAGGCGGCCGCCTGCCAGCGTTCGAAGCCGGGCCGGGTCTTGCGCGAGACCCAACGTGTCAGGGCGAAGGAGCCTGCCGCTTCCGCCAGCCCGTTCATGCGGCCTCCGGCGCGAGATCATAGGATGTCGGCGCGGGATCGTGGCAAAGCATCACCTCGCCACCGGTGGCGAGGAAGCGGCGCAGCATGGCGCTGGTCGGCTCGATTGCCGCGGCATCCTCGGCGATCAGAGTGGCCGGGAAGCCTGGCGTGCGGTTCTCGGTCAGGGCTGTGAGCAGCCATTGCGCATCGACGGCGTAGAGTAGTGGGCGATCGAGCCCGGCAAACAACAGGCCGAACTGGCCATCGGCATGTCCAGGAAGATCGACCGCGATCACGCTGCCGTCACCGAAGAGATCGGCGCCGCCGGGTACATCCTCGCGCGCCTCGACCCACTGCTTCGAGGACAGGCCCTCCAGCCGCGCCTCAAAATCCGCCGGGAACAGTTCGGTGAAGACGCCATGGCGCAGATTCTGCCTCGGGCCGCGCGCCTTGACCCGCGCCCAGGCGGCATCGCTGGCGATGAAGCGCGTGTTGCGGAACAGGGACAGGCCTGAAACGTGGTCGGCGTGAAAATGGGTGACGATGATTGTGCGGATATCATCGGGCGACAGGCCGAAGCGCCGCAGCACCGGCAGGACCTGCTCCTCGGCGTTGAGCTGCGGTTTGAGCAACGCGCCGTAGAGCCGCAGCATCCGGCCGCGCCGATCGTCGCTCAGTGCTTCCGGTGTGTAACCGGTGTCGATGAGCACCGGCCCGGCAGCCGGGTGAAAGATCAGTCCGTAGCGGACGCGCAGCCTGACACTTTGCCAGCCGCCGCCGCGCAGGATCAATCGCTCGGCGGCGCTCACCCAAGCGCTGTTGGCGAAGACGATCTTCATGACCCGGCCTCATCGGCGAACGTGCGGTCAAGCCCTTGTCCGAACGAGATTTTCGGTGCCCAGTCGAGCATCCGCTTCGCCTTGGAAAGATCGAGGCTTTGCGCATAGGCGAAGAGGCCAAGCCCATAGCGGGTGACCGGCGGCTCGGGCCGACCGGGCAGCCGAAGCGCCACCGCTTCCATCACGCCCGCCGCCAGCATCGCCGGCATCAGCGGCGTCGGCCGCCAGCGCGCCTTGAGACCGGCGCGGCTGCAGGCCTCGTCGGCGATGCGGCGGACCGGCAGCATCTCGCCACCGGAAATGTTGAATATCTGGCACTCCGCCTCCCTGGGCGCCGCGAGCGCCGCCATCACCGCGTCGACGACATCGTCGACATGGGTGAGGTCGATGGCCGCCCGGCCTTCGCGAAACAGCGGCAAAGGCCGGCTCCTCGCGGCCTTGATCAGCCGCGGCAGCAGCGCCCGATCGCCCGCGCCGTAAATGCCGCGCGGCCGCAGCACCACCGGATGGATGGCGGGCTGGCCGAGCACGATTTTCTCCGCCTCGCGCTTGGTGCGGGCATAGTGATTGACGGGCTCCGGTAAAGCCGCGTCCTCGCTGAGCCCAACCTGGTCGCGGAAGGCGAAGCAGACGGACGGGCTGGAGATGTGGAGGAAGCGGCTGACGCCCTGCCGCCTGGCGAAATCGACGAGGTTTCGCGTCGCCGTCACATTCGCCGTCTCGAAATCCGCGAGGCGACCGAAGGGCGAAGAGAGCGCCGCGCAATGGATGATCCGCTCGACCCTGCTGAGCCTTGGATCGAGCGTGCCGTCGAGCGGCTCGGTCAGGTCGTGGCGGATGATGCGATGGCCGGCGGGCTCGAGCGCGGCGCAGCGTGCTTCATCGCGGCCGAGCCCGAGCGCCAGCGTGCCGGACGCGGCCAGCCGCTCGAGCACATGCGAGCCCAAGAAACCGCTGGCGCCGGTGACGAGCACGGCCATCGCCTCAGACCTCCAGCGCCATGCCGCCGAAGGAGACGCCGGCCGACGTGCCGAGGAAGAGCAGCTTCGTGCCCGGCGCGACACGGCCCTCGCGGCGCGCGACGTCCAGCGCGAAAGGTATGGAGGCCGCGATCTGGTTGCCGAAGCGGGCGGAGATGTCGACCAGTCTTTCCGCCGCAAAGCCTGTCTGGCGCGCCATGTGGGCAAGCGCGAAGGGGCTCGCCTGGTGCGGCACGACGAGGTCGACATCGTCATGCCGCCAGCCGGCGCGATCGAGCAGAGCATCGACGAAGCCGTTGAAGTGGCGCGCGGTGAGCCGGAACAATTCCTTGCCGTCCATGTGGAACAGGCTGTGCGCGGCGAATGCTTCCTGCTCCTTGCGGAAATCGAAGCGCGTGCCGCCCGAACCGATGCCGCAAGCCTCCCAGCCTGAAGGATAAGTGCGCATCAGGCTCGCCGCCACCTTGCCCTCACCTGGCTTGGCCTTGCGCAGCACAGCCGCCGCCGCGCCGTCGCCGAAGAGCGCGGCGATTTCCGGCGCGTCGCCCCACGGCAAGGCGCGCGAGGCGACTTCGGACGAAAAGACCAGCGCCGTCTCGCATTGCCCGGCCTCGATCATGCGGCCGGCAGTCTCGAAAGCGGTAAGGAAGCCAAGGCAGGTGCTGTTGACGTCGAAAGCCGCGGCCGAGCCGTCCGCCAGGCCGAGGCGCTGCATGACCAGGGGCGCGGTCGCCGGCAGCGGCTGGTAGGGCACGCCGCAGCCGCCGATGATCAGGTCGACGGCGCCGGACTCGATGCCGGCATCGGCAAGCGCAAATGTGGCCGCGGCGCAGGCGAGATCGATTTGCGATTCGGCATTGCAGACATACCGCTCGACGACGCCGGTGACGGTTTCCAGCACGCCCTCGCCGAGGCTCAGCTTCGCCTCCAGGGCGCGCGTGGTGAGGCGCTCAGCCGGTACCGCCCTGCCGGTTCCGACGATCCTGATCCGCATTCTCCCCCCGCCGCATGAGCTCGGCCCTATCTAGCGCAAAAAGCGATTTGAGGCGACGTTTCCCAAACTCATTCCGCACTGCCGGATCATCGGCTCCGGAGGAATCCCACCACCGCCTCCATGAACTCCGCCGGACGCTCGACATTGAGCAGATGGACGCCGGGCAGAAGCAGAAGCTCGGCGCCGGGGATCGTCGCCGCGATCGCCTCGCTGTGGCTTGCCAGCGTCACCTTGTCGTCCTCGCCGCCGATCACCAGCGTCGGCGCGGTGATCAAGGAAATCGGACGGCGCAGATCGGCGTCGCGGACCGCGGCGAAGCATCCCGCCAGCCCTTGTGGCGACATGGCCAGGATCGCGGCGTGGAACGGCTCGACCGTCCTGTTTTGAGCGGCCAGCATCGAAGCCGGGAACCAGTTGCGCATGAACATGTCCGCCGTGGCCGACAGGTTGCTTGCCGCAAGCACATTGCCTATTTGCTCGTCGAAATAGGACGCCGGACCGAGATGCGGCGAGGTGTTGGAGAGGATCAGGCGATCGATGCGTTCCGGCGCATGGATGCCCAGCCACTGGCCGACGAAACCGCCAAGCGACAGGCCGAGGAAATGCACGCGAGCAATGCCGAGAAAGTCGAGCAGTTCCAGCACGTCGCGGCCCAGGCGGTCGAGCGAATAGGCGCCGGCCGGCGCGTCGGAGCCGCCGTGGCCGCGAAAATCATAGCGCAGCACGCGGAAGGATCTGGCGAGTTCCGGAACCTGGCCATCCCACATATGCAACGTCGTGGCGATGGAATTGGAGAGCATCAGCACCGGCCGATCCTCCGGACCGTCCAACCTGTAGGCGATGCGGGCGCCATCGCCCGCCGTGAAGTGAAGTGTGTCGGTCATTTGATCCTCATCGTGGTTGGCGGGTAGCTCCCGCAGCTTTCGATGGGGCAAAGCTAAGACTGGCGATCATCGAAGAAAATTACTATGATTTGACAATCTCTGTAGGATTTTTCGACTATGGACGATTTGAAGCTTCACGATCTCAGATGTTTCGATGCCGTCGCGACAGGCGGCAGCTTCCAGGCCGCGGCCCAGACGCTGCACCGGACGCATCCCTCTATCTTCGCCGCGGTCGCGCGGCTGGAGGAGCAGCTTGGCCTGACCCTGCTCGACCGCGGCGGATACCGGGTGAACCTCACCGAAGAAGGCCGCCTGTTCCACCGCCGCGCGCAACTGGCGCTGCGCGAAGTCGAGCATCTGAAGGACTATGCCGGCCAGCTCGCGAGCGGCGAGGAAACCATTTTGCGCGTCGTCATTGGCGACGTCTGCCCGAGACCCGGAATACTCGGCCTGCTCAGCCGCTTCTTCGCCGGGCGGCCGCGCACGCGCCTGCATCTCGACTATGAAGCGATCAGCGGGCCGGTCGAGCGATTGATGGACGGCGAGGCCGATCTCGTCTTCCATCGCGCCAACCCGTCCGACCCGCACCTCGAGCGGATCGATCTGTGTGAAGTCGCCTTCATGCCGGTGGTGGCGCCCGGGTTCCTGCCGCTCGAAATCGGGCATGACGTCACGCCGGAAGCGATGCGGCCCTTTACCCAATGCGTGATCCGCGACACCGCGCGGCGTCCCTCATCGGAAAACTTCTTCGTCCTCGACGGGGCGCATTCCTGCTCCGTGCCCGATCATGCGATGAAGAAAGAACTGATCCTGCACGGGCTCGCCTGGGGTCATCTGCCGGGATGGCTGATCGAGGATGAGCTGCGCGACGGACGACTGCTCTCGATCGCCGGCCGGCATATCCCCGGCCGCACCGAGACTGTCGCCGCTGTCCGGCGGCGCGACAAACCGCACGGACCGGCGGCCAAGGCGTTGTGGCAGCATCTGCAGGCATAGCGAACCGCCTCCGAGCTAAGCCTTGCGCTCCCAGCGACGGTCGGGCGTCTGCTGCCAGTATGTCACGGCGTGGCCGGCTTCCTTCATCGTCTTCCAATGGCCACGCGCGGCTTCTAGCTGCGCGGCGTCATGGCCGTCGAATAGGAAGACGGCGCGTTCGTAGCCGGAAAGCTCGGGCGGACTGGCGCCGTCGACAAGGAAACGGATCTGGGCGGCGTTCTGGTTGGCCTCGCCCGTGGTCAGCAGGACCGGCTGTTCGGCAGGATAGGCCTCGCGGTCGGTGGCATGCGCCAGGAAGGAATCGTCGCGGAAGATCCACAGATGCTGGTCGAGCGCGTCGCGGCGCTCTTCCGTGCCCGTCTGCACCACCGCGCGCCAGCCGCGCTCGACGCTGCGCTCGAGCAGGCCCGGCAGCGCCTCCTCGAGCGTCGATTCAGTCAAGTGGTAGAACAGGATGTCGGCCACGCCCTACCCTTCGTAATGGTCACGCACCAGCCGATCGAGCAGGCGCACGCCAAAACCTGAGCCCCAGGACTGGTTGATCTCGCTCGACGGCGCGCCCATCGCGGTGCCGGCAATGTCGAGATGCGCCCAGGGCGTGTCCTTGACGAAGCGTTGCAGGAACTGCGCGGCGATGATGGCGCCACCATAACGGCCGCCGATGTTCTTCATGTCGGCGTTCTTGGAATCGATCAGCTTGTCGTATTCGGGCCCGAGCGGCATGCGCCACAGCCGCTCCTGGCTGGCCTGGCCGGCGCCGAACAGCCTGCCGGCGAGCTCGTCATTGTTCGAGAACAAGCCTGCATAATGCTGGCCGAGCGCCACCATGATGGCGCCGGTCAAGGTCGCCAGGTTGATCATGAATTTCGGCTTGAAACGATCGTTGGCGTACCAGAGCGCGTCGGCGAGCACGAGGCGGCCTTCCGCGTCGGTGTTCAAGACTTCTATCGTCTGGCCCGACATCGACGTGACGATGTCGCCGGGGCGCTGGGCATGGCCGTCGACGGCGTTCTCGACCAGGCCGATGATGCCGACCACATTGGCCTTGGCCTTGCGCGCGGCCAGCGCATGCATCAGGCCGGTGACGGCGGCCGCGCCGCCCATATCGCCCTTCATGTCCTCCATGCCGGAAGCCGGCTTCATCGAATTGCCGCCGGTGTCGAAGGTAACGCCCTTGCCGATGAAGGCGAGCGGTGCGTCCTTGGCCTTGCCGCCGTTCCAGCGCATCACCGCCACGCGGGCGCCGCGCGGCGAACCTTGCGCGACGCCGAGCAGCGAGCCCATGCCGAGCTTCTTCATCTCTTTTTCAGTGAGTATCTCGACCTCGACGCCGAGCTGCCCCAGCGCCTTGACGCGTTCGGCGAATTCGACAGGCCCAAGCGCATTGGCCGGCTCGTTGACGAGATCGCGCGCAAGCAGCACGCCGTCGACCACGGCCTCCTCACCCGCAAACGCCTTCTTCGCGGCCGCGGGGTCGACGCAATGGATGGTTATCCTGGCTGGCTTGCCCGCCTTTGTGTCGGATTGCCCGTCTTCCTTGTCTTTCCTGGTCTTGTACTTGTCGAAGGAATAACTGCGCAGCAGGATGCCGGCGGCGAGGCTTGCCGCCTGACGGCCGTCGGGCTGCAGGTCCGGCAGATCGAGGATGACGGCCACCTCGGTCGCCTTGCGCAGCGACGCGGCAACGGCGCCGCCCAGCTTCAGCCAGGCATTGTCGTCGAGGCTCCCGACCTTGCCGGCACCGATCGCCACCAGCCGGTCGACGGACGTTCCTTCCGGCGCCAGCACCTCGGCCGAGCTTGCGAACTTGCCGGAAAAATCGGCGACCGGAAAGGCGCGTGCCAGTGCGCCGGCCGGATCGCAGACCTTCGCCGCTTCGCCGAGCCCCCCGCCATCGGCCACGAAGACGAAGACACTGCCTTTTTTCGGCGCGGCAAACTTGGCGAAAGAAACGGAAGGTCTCGACGTCATCAGGTCCTGCTTTCGGGGATGGCCGGAAGGTGCCGGCAAAAGGTGTTATTGAGCGAGCGAGGGGTTTGGCAAGCGTGCGCGACATTTGGTCGTTTTCAGCCATTTGGCAAGACTTTGGCCGGAATCGCTGTCTATATCAGCGCCACCATAGACAAAGGATTCGCCTCGGCACGACCCTAGCTTGCTGCCGTAATGTGCTGTTAACCATCGATGTTTTGCATTTCTTATCCATTGGCGCGGAGACTCCGCCGCGCCAGGGTACGCGACGTGGGGCGAAGAACCGGAGCGAGCCACCTATGAGCCAGTTGTACGGGCGCCGCCGGATGACTACCTTGTCGGCGGGCATGATGCCGTTCGGCAAAATCGAGAAAGGCCTTCATGAAGGTCGTTGAACGCTACATCATGCGCCGCGCGCTGACGATGTTCCTCGCATCGCTGGTGTGGACGCTGGCAATCGTGTGGACGACGCAGGTTCTGGCCAAGATCGACCTCGTCACCGACAACGGCCAGTCGGCGCTGACCTTCTTCGAGGTCGCCGCGCTCATCATCCCCTCGATCATCCCGATCGTGGTGCCGTTCGCGCTGGTGGTGGCGGTGGCGCAGACACTGAGCGCGATGAACACCGATTCGGAGCTGGCGGTGCTCAGCGCCGCGGGCGCCTCGCGCTGGACGATCGCGCGGCCGATCCTGCTGCTCGCGGCTTTTGCCTGCGCCTTTTCCTTCATCGTCGACAACGCCATAGACCCCTACGCCAGGCAGAAGAACCGCCAGCTGGTGGCGGCTTCGCGCGCCGACCTCGTGTCGCTGATCATCCAGGAAGGCACGTTCCGCAAGATCGACGAGGGCCTTTACCTGCAGGTCGGCGAACGGCTTCCCGGCAACCGGCTCGGCGGCATCTTCGTTGCCGATTCGCGCGAGGAAGGCGCAAGCCTGACCTATTACGCCAAGAGCGGCAGCATCGTCGAAAAGGGCGACGAGAAGGTGCTGATGATGAATGACGGCGTCATCAACCGTAAGTCGGTGACCGGCGACCTGTCCGTCATCCGCTTCACCTCCTATGCCTTCGACATGTCGGCCTTCATGTCGGCTGCGAACGACATCACGCTTTTGCCCAAGGACCGGACGACGGCGTATCTGCTCAACCCGGATCCCAACGACAAGATGTTCCAACGCGAACCGGGGAGCTATCGGGCGGAACTGAACCAGCGTTTCGCCGAATGGTCCTATTCGCTTGTGTTCGCGCTGATCGCGCTTGCGGTCGCGGGCGATGCGCGCTCGCACCGGGAGGCGCGCGTCAATCCGCTGATCACGGCGATCGCGATCGCGCTTTTCGTGCGATGGCTGGGCTTCTTCGCCGCGGGCAAGGCCGACAAGGTCGGGTACTATGTCTACCTGCTTTACGGCATACCAATCGTCGCCTCCGCGGTTTCGATCTGGTTCATCGTTTCGTCGCGCAGCATGGAATTGCCTGTCAGTTGGGCCGACTGGCTGACGGGCCTTGCCAAGCGCAGCAGCGACAATTGGACGGCATTCAAGCTCTGGCTCGCCCGGCGCACCTCCGGCCAGGGAGCTTGACCATGGGCTGGACGCTGGGCCGCTATTTCTTCTTCCGCTACGTCTCGATCACCTTCTGGTTCTTCCTGGGCCTGCTGGCGCTGGTGTTCCTGATCGATTTCACCGAGCTTTCCGGCCGCACGACCGGCCTGCCCGGCTTCACCTACGGCACAGCCTTCGCCATTTCGGCGCTCAGGATGCCGATGATCATGCTGCAGACGGTGCCGTTCGTCGGGCTGTTCTCGGCGATGGCGACGCTGGTGTCGCTCAACCGCCGCTATGAGCTCGTCATCGCCCGCTCGGCCGGCGTCTCGGCCTGGCAATTCCTGTTCCCCTGCTGCGTCGGCGCGCTGATGTTCGGCGTGCTGTCGGTCGCCATCATCAACCCGATCGCCGCGCATGGCTTTTCCTGGTCCGAGCAGATGGAGAACGACCTGCGGGCCGGCAAGTCGAATGCCGTCACCACCAATGTCACGCCGTGGCTCAGGCAAAAGACCGAATCAGGCGACACCATCATCGGCGCCCGCGCCATCCTCAATCAGGGGCTGGAGATGGCGGACGCGGTGTTTTTCGTCCTCGATCAGCATGGCAATATCGCCGAGCGCAAGGATGCCGCCAAGGCTTTCCTGCGCGACGGCTACTGGGAATTGCAGGACGTCAAGGTCTTCAAGGGAGGCAATATCCAGGCGCTTGCGACCGACAAGGTGCCGACCAATCTCAAGCCGGAATTCGTGCAGGAACGCCTGGCGCGCCCGGAAACCATCCCGTTCTACGAATTGCCACGCAAGATCGAGGTCGCCCGTTCCTTCGGACTGAAGGCAAACGCCTTCGCCATGCAATTTGATTCGCTGGTGGCGTTGCCGTTCCTGCTCGTGGCCATGACGCTGATTGCTGCAACGGTTTCAATGCGATTTGCGCGAATGGGGCAATCGGCAACGATGATTCTGGGTGGCGTCGTGGCCGGCTTTCTGCTTTATGTCGTCTCGGTACTGGTCAAGGCATTCGGTGTCGCCGGATTCGTGCCTACTGTGGTGGCTGCATGGGTTCCGGTTGTCGTGGCTATGTTCTTTGGGGTGACGTTTCTGCTATACAAGGAAGACGGCTAGTGAGGGAGGCGGTTTTGCGCAGCCATAGGCAGGCCGGTTTGGCACGCCTCTATGGGGCGACCGCCTTGGCATGTCTGTTCGCTTGCGCGGTGCCGATGGCACCCGCGCTGGCGCAGCAGGTTGTCGCCAAGCCCGTCCCGTCCGGCACGCAGATGCTGCTGGCTGCCGACACGCTTGTCTATGACAACGACAAGCATACGGTGACGGCCGTCGGTGGTGTGCAGATCGACTATGGCGGCAACAAGCTGGTCGCCCAGCGTGTGGTTTACAACCGCGACACCAAGCGCCTCGTCGCCAGCGGCGCCGTCGAACTGGTCAACAGCGACGGCACCAAGGTCAATTCCGACCATATCGACATCACCGACGACTTCGCCGACGGCTTTCTCAACGCGCTGCGCGTCGAGACGATCGACAAGGCTTATTTCGCCGCCGAGAGCGCCGAGCGCATGGGCGGCGTGCTCACCACCTTCCACAACGGCGTCTACACGGCCTGCGAACCTTGCGAGGACCAGCCGGACAAAGCGCCGACCTGGCGCGTCAAGGCGCGCAAGATCATCTGGAACGGCGAGAAGAAGACGGTCCGCTTCGAGAACTCGAATTTCGAGTTCTTCGGCTTCCCGCTCGCCTACCTGCCCGCCTTCGAGATTGCCGACCCGACGGTGAAGCGCAAGAGCGGCTTCCTGATCCCCGGCGTCACCTACAACAGCCATCTCGGCGTCGGCGTCAAAGTCCCCTATTACTTCGCGCTGTCTCCAACCTACGACCTGACCGTCACCGGCAGCGGCTATACCAAGCAGGGCTTCCTCGGTGAGGCCGAGTGGCGCCAGCGCTTCAACAACGGCCAGTACACGCTGAAGATCGCCGGCATCAACCAGCAGGATCCCGACGCGTTTATCGATTCCGCCGGCCATAATGTGAATTCGGGGTCTGCCGACGATCCGAACAAGTTCCGCGGCATGATGGGCACCAAGGGTCAGTTCGCCATCAACGAGCGCTGGAATTTCGGCTGGGACGTGCTGCTCCAGACCGACAAGGAATTCTCGCGCACTTACAACATCGAGGGCTACAACGACCTCGTCCACCAGTCGTCGATCTATCTGACCGGCCTGAGCGACCGCAACTATTTCGATGTCCGCGCCATGCGCTTCGAGGTGCAGGAAGATACGCTCTCCAGCGATCCGACGGCGCGCGCTGCCAAGCAGCCCTGGGTGCTGCCGTCGTTCGACTACGCCTATATTCCCGACACGTCGGTGGCCGGCGGCCAGTTGTCGTTCAACGTCAACGCACGCGTGATCAGCCGCAACCAGTTGGACGCCGTGCTCGCCGATGCCAGCGATGCGACTTCGATCAACAATGTGCGCGGCATCGAAGGCGAGTCGAGCCGGCTGACGGCGGAAGCCGAGTGGAAGCGCACCTTCACCACCGAAGGCGGCCTGCAACTGACGCCGTTGCTCGCCTTCCGCGGCGATGCCGGCTATGTCAACGCCAATTCGGCCTCGCTCGATGCCGTCAACCAGATGGGATCGAATCTCGGCCAGGACGTCGACATGCGCTCGTCGCTTGCCCGCTACATGGCCACCCTCGGCCTCGAGGCGCGCTGGCCGCTCCTGTTCTCGATGACCAGCTCCAGCCACATCCTGGAGCCGACCGCGCAGGTCTTCGTGCGCCCGAACGAACAATATGTCGGCGGACTGGCCATTCCCAACGAGGACGCGCAGAGCTTCGTCTTCGACGCCACCACGCTGTTCGAGCGCGATAAATTCTCCGGCTATGACCGCATAGAAGGCGGCACGCGCGCCAATGTCGGCTTCCGCTATTCAGGCGCCTATGACAATGGCTGGGCCACGAACGCTATCTTCGGCCAGTCGTATCAGCTCGCGGGCGTAAACTCTTTTGCCGCGCCCGATCTCGTCAATGTCGGGGCCGAATCCGGCCTGGACAAACGGACCTCGGACTATGTCGGCCTGGTCGGCTTCAACAGCCCTAGCGGTTTCTCCGGCTCGCTGAGCGGGCGTTTCGACGAACAGACCTTCGAGGTCAGGCGTGCCGAAGTGAAGGCCGCCTATTCCGGCCTGCCGATATCGCTCAGCGCCAAATATGCCTTCATCGAAGCGCAGCCGCTCTATGGTTTCACCACCGACCGCCACGAACTCACGCTCGGCGCCTCGACGCATCTGGCGCAGAACTGGCGGCTGTTCGGCACTGGCACCTACGACATCGAGACGAATGTGCTGGTCAAGGACGGTGTCGGCTTCGCCTATAACGATTCCTGCTTCACGTACATCATGACGTATTCGCAGACGCGTGACACCGTCACCAAGGAAGTGTCGCAGAACATCGGTTTCAACCTGTCGTTCCGCACGCTCGGCGATTTCGGTTCGTCAACAAGCGCGGTCGACACCATCCAGTGACCAGGCGGCAGGCGCGCGGCGTCCGAGCCGTGCGTCGGCTGGGGGTGCGATGGGGTTTGGTCTTGATTTGAAGCGTGTTTCTTCGAAAATGGACCTGATTATCAAGGCCATGCGCCGGCGACATCGTTTCGCCGCATAGGACGAGCATGGGGTCGACTGCATCGCGCAGGCGTTTGGAGGACGCGCGGCGCCGTCGTAGTGGGGAAAATTGGGAAGGTAAGATGAGGAAATACCTGTTTTCAGCGGGATTGGCGCTTCTGGTGGCGGCGACCTCGGTTTCGGTCACGGCCCTCGTGCAGCCTGCTTTCGCCGCGGAGATCAAGTATGTCGTCAACGGCATCCCGATCACCTCCGGCGACATCGCCCATCGTGCCGCCTTCTTCAAGCTGCAGCACAAGAAGGGAGATGCCAAGGAGGAGATGATCGACCAGACGCTGCGGCTGGCCGAAGCCAAGCGGCTCGGCATCCGCATCAGCGACCAGCAAGTCGACGCCGCCTACCAGCGCTTCGCTTCAGGCAACAAAATGCCGCTGGCGAAGCTCGACGCGATCATGACGCAGTCGGGCGTCACCAAGGAGCATTTCAAGGAATTCATCCGCGCCCAGATGGCCTGGAACCAGGCGCTCAGCGCGCGCTACCGCTCCGGCGAAGGCGGCTCGGTAACCGAGCAGGACGCCGTGCGGCGCATGCTCGACAAGGGCGGCGCCAAGCCGACCGCGACGGAATACATGCTGCAGCAGGTGATCTTCGTGGTGCCGGCCTCGGAGCGCGCCGCCACGCTCGCCAAACGCAAGCGCGAGGCCGACGCCATGCGCGCCCGCTTCAGCGGCTGCAACACCACGCGCGACTTCGCCAAGGGCCTGCTCGACGTCACCGTGCGCGATCTCGGCCGTGTTCTGGCGCCGCAATTGCCGTCCGACTGGGCCGAGCAGATCAAAGCGACCAAGGCCGGCGGCGCGACGCCGACCCGCGAGACCGAGCGCGGCGTCGAATTCATCGGCGTCTGCTCCTCGCGCGAGGTTTCCGACGACAAGGCCGCGCAGATGGTGTTCCAGGCCGAGGGCAGCAACGACAAGGATGCCGACGAGCTCAGCAAGAAATATGTCGCCGAGCTGCGTCAGAAGGCCAAGATCGTCGAACGCTAGAGCGACAAGCGTGCCTCGACACAGCAACGAGTTCGCCCAAGCGATGAGCGAGCTGGCATGAGCGGGCAGAGGACCGATGCGCCGCTGGCGCTCAGCGTCGGCGATCCCTCGGGCATCGGGCCCGAGATCGCCATCGCCGCCTGGCAGGCTGGCGACAGCGCCGGCGTGCCGCCTTTCTACCTGCTTGCAGACCCCGCTTTGATCGAAGCCCGCGCCCGCCTCGTCGGCGCAAATATCACGATTGCCGAGACGCTACCGGGACAGGCAGCGCATCATTTTTCCCGCGCGCTGCCCGTCGTGCCGCTCGATGCGCGCCATGTCGACAGCCCGGGAGAGCCGGACCCGGCCAATGCCGCCGGCACGATCGAAGCCATCGACCGCGCCGTCGCCGACTGTTTCGCCGGCCGCGCCGCGGCGATAGTCACCTGCCCGATCGCCAAGAAGCCGCTCTATGACGCCGGATTTGGCTTTCCCGGCCATACCGAATATCTGGCGCATCTGGCCTCGCGCCACACCGGCAGGGATGTGACGCCGGTGATGCTGCTGGCCGGACCGGACCTGCGCACCGTTCCGGTGACCATCCACATCGCCTTGGCTCAAGTGCCGAAGGTGCTCACGACGGAGCTGATCGTCGCCACCGCGCGCATCACCGCCGCCGATCTCGAAAGCCGCTTCGGCATAGCGCGGCCGAGGCTCGCGATAGCCGGCCTCAACCCGCATGCCGGTGAAGGCGGCGCGATGGGCCTGGAGGATGCCGCAATCGTCGCTCCCGCCGTCGGGATGTTGCTGGCGGAAGGCATCGACGCGATCGGACCGCTGCCGGCCGATACGATGTTTCATCCGCGCGCACGCGCTTCCTATGACGCGGCGCTCTGCATGTATCACGACCAGGCGCTGATCCCGGCCAAGACTTTAGCCTTCGACGAGGCGGTCAACGTTACGCTCGGCCTGCCCTTCATCCGCACTTCGCCCGACCACGGCACCGCCTTCGACATCGCCGGCAAGGGCATCGCACGCGCCGACAGCCTGATCGCCGCTCTGAGGCTGGCGCGCCGGCTGGCCGACAGCGGACGGCAGGCCGCCGCCGCGTGAGGATCCATTGAGCGGGCGCACCACAATCGACGGACTGCCGCCGCTGCGCGATGTGATCGAGCGGCACGGCCTGCAAGCCAAGAAGGCGCTCGGGCAGAATTTTCTGCTCGACCTCAACCTGACAGGCAAGATCGCGCGCGCCGCCGGCGATCTCGGCGAAGCGACGGTGATCGAGGTCGGCCCCGGTCCAGGCGGACTGACGCGGGCGCTGCTTTTCAACGGCGCGCGGCGCGTGATCGCCATCGAGCGCGACGAGCGCTGCCTCGAAGCGCTGGCCGAGGTTTCCAGTCATTATCCCGGCCGGCTCGAGGTCATTCCCGGCGATGCTCTGAAGACGGATTTTGCCGTACTCGCCGGGGCGGCGAACGGCGGGCCGGTCAAGATCGTCGCCAACCTGCCCTACAATATCGGCACCGAGCTTCTGATCCGCTGGCTGACGGTGGCGGACTGGCCGCCCTTCTACCAGTCGATGACGCTGATGTTCCAGCGCGAGGTGGCGGAGCGCATCACAGCGGCTCCGGACAGCGACGCCTATGGCCGGCTCGGCGTCCTGGCCGGCTGGCGCACCGAGGCGAGGATCGCTTTCGACGTGCCGCCGCAGGCGTTCACGCCGCCGCCGAAGGTGACCTCCTCCGTGGTGCATCTGGTGCCACGCGCATCCCCCCTGCCCGTCGATGCGAAAAAACTCGGCCGCGTCACCGAGGCCGCCTTCGGCCAGCGCCGCAAGATGCTCAGGCAAAGCGTGAAGAGCCTTGGCGGCGAAGCGCTGCTGGCGCGGGCCGGCATCGATCCGACGCGGCGGGCGGAAACGCTGAGCGTGGAAGAGTTCGTCAGGTTGACGAACGCGGTGTAGCTGTAGCCGGCCAGTGCGACGGCAAGAGGAAAGGCAAGGAAGTCCCAGCTCCGTACTCAGCGTCTCAGGCTCTCCATCAGCCTGCAAATCAGGTACGGAATGGCTGGCATTTGTCATTCAAGCGCATTACATTGACAATCAAGGAGATTGCCAATGCCAGCAAACGCACTCGTCCAGACGCGTATTGATGCCGATATCCGGGATCGGGCTTCGGCGGTGCTCGAAAGTATGGGACTTACGGTTTCAGATGCGGTGCGGATACTTCTTACCCGAACCGCCAACGAGGGTGTGCTGCCCATCGATCTGGTCGCAAACAGTGAGGCGTACGATGCGTGGTTTCGCGCCAAGGTGCGCGAGGCGCTGAATGACACCCGAGCTGACATTCCTGACGATCAAGTCGAGGCGCATTTTTCCGAAAGACGCGCCGTAGCCCGTCGCAAGGTCAATGAGCCTAGGTCTTGAAGATCGTCTGGTCGGCATTCGCGCTCTCGGATCGCGACGGGATATTCACGCATATCGAGGCAGACAACCCTGCCGCCGCGATCGTGGTCGACGAACGGATCGTCGCCGCGACAGGGCGTCTCCGTGACTTTCCCGAGAGCGGCCGTACCGGCAGGCTTGCAGGAACACGAGAGCTTGTCATCGTCGGCACGCCGTATGTCGCGGTCTATCAGCTAGTCGAGAACAGGATTCGGATTCTGCGTGTGCTTCACGGAGCACAGCGTTGGCCGGACGATCTTGCAGACGGCTGACGCTATTTATCCGGCTTATCAGGCCTGCCTCACCCCGTCTTCTCGTCCAACAATCCCGAAATGAAGTCGAACAGGCCGGGCCGTCGGTCGCGGCGAAGACGCTCCGCCGTGACGATGGCGCGGACCTCGGCGAAGGCGCGGTCGAGATCGTCGTTGACGATGACGAAGTCGTATTCCTTCCAATGCTCGATCTCGAGGCGAGCATTTTTCAGCCTGGTCTCGATGACGGATTCCTGGTCCTCGGCGCGGCGCTTCAGGCGCGCTTTCAACTCCTTCATCGACGGCGGCAGGATGAAGATCGAGACGATGTCGGCGCGCATCTTCTCCTTGAGCTGCTGGGCGCCTTGCCAGTCGATGTCGAACAGCATGTCGCGGCCCTCGGCCAGCGCGATTTCCGCCGGCTCGCGCGGCGTCGCATAGCAATTGCCGTGCACTTCGGCCCATTCGAGCAGCGCGTCGGAATCGCGCAGCCGCTCGAACTCGCGCATGGTGCGGAAATGATAGTGGACGCCTTCGATCTCGGAGCCGCGGCGCGGCCTTGTGGTGACGGAGACCGAAAGCTCGAGGCTTCCATCGCTTTCCAGCAGATTGCGCGCGATCGTCGACTTGCCGGCGCCCGACGGCGACGACAGCACCAGCATCAATCCGCGGCGGCGGATGCGGGACCCCAGATCCCTGGCGGCCGTCGGCTCCTTGACAACCATCCCGTCACTCCAGATTCTGGACCTGTTCGCGAAACTGGTCGACCACCGCCTTGAGCTCCAGCCCGATCGCGGTAACCGCGGCAGCGTTCGACTTCGAGCACAACGTATTCGATTCGCGGTTAAATTCCTGTGCCAGAAAATCGAGCTTGCGACCAACGGCGCCGCCGCTTTTGAGCAGCGCCCGCGCCGAAGCGACATGTGTCTTCAGCCGGTCGATCTCCTCGCGGATGTCGGCCTTGGTGGCAAGGAAGGCCGCTTCCTGATGCAGCCGGACGGCGTCGAGATTGGCCGCAGCATCCATCAAGAGGCGCACCTGCTCGGCGATGCGCTCGCGGATGGCCGCGGGCTCGCGCGAGGGGTCGGCTTCTGCCTTCAGCGTCAGCGCCTCGATGGCATCAATGTGGCCGGCAAGCAGCGCGCCAAGTGCTGCGCCCTCACCGAGGCGCGCCTGTTCGAGGCCGGCGAGCGCTGCCTCGAGCGCCGACAGGATCGCGGCATCGAGGGCGGCGCGCTCCTCCTCCGTCTCGACCGCTTCGGGAATGTCGAGCACACCGCGCAGGGAGAGCAGGCCGTCGGCGGTGGCGGGCTCGGTGCCGAACTGCTCCTGCAAACGCTTGGCCAGCCCTGCCAGGTCCTTGAGGAACGCTTCGTTGACCACTGGCTGGATTTGCCTTGCGGCGGCGCGGCCGACCGTCAACGTCGCCTGGAAATTGCCGCGCGCGAAGCGTTTTTGAACGGTCTGGCGGACGGCGGTCTCAAGCCGGTCGAAACCCTGCGGCAGCCGCAGCCTGACCTCGACGCTCTTGCCGTTGACCGACTTCACCTCCCAGGCGATCGAGGTGCCATCGCTTTCGGCGACGGACCGTGCGAAACCGGTCATGCTTTGCAGGCTCATTGTGCATCCCCTGTCGCGGGCCCTGGCCTATCTTGCCCGGCGCCGCGCACCCCAAAAATCGCCGGCCCGATGGCGCGGCGGCGGATATCCCCTCAAAACATGAATAGCGGCTCGCGTCAAAGGACGCGAGCGGAAGGCTCAAGGCGGATTGGATTCAAGCGATGCGCTTATTGCGCGGCGTCGCCGCCGGCGTCGCCGTTCTCGCCGCTGCCGCCATTGGCTCCGGCATCGCCGCTGTCGGCGCCGCCATCGGGAGCGGCCGGCGCCGTCGTCTGGCCAGGAGCCTTGGCGGCGGCATCCGCCTGCTTCTTCTGCAGCGCCCGGTAGCGGGCGACGTTCTGGTTGTGCTCTTCCAGCGTGGTCGCGAAGACATGGCCGCCATTACCGTCGGCGACGAAATAGAGGTCGTCGGTCTTCGACGGATTGGCGACCGCTTCGAGCGCCGCGCGACCCGGATTGGCGATCGGCGTCGGCGGCAGGCCCTTGATCATGTAGGTGTTGTAGGGCGTCTGCTTGTCGAGATCCGACTGGTAGATCGGCCGGTCCGCCGGCTTTCCCTTGCCGCCGAACAGGCCATAGATGATGGTCGGGTCGGACTGCAGCCGCATGCCTTTGGCCAGGCGGTTGAGGAAGACGGCGGCGACGCGCGAGCGCTCGTCGCTCCTGCCCGTTTCCTTCTCGACGATCGAGGCGAGCGTGACGAAGTCGTCGATGTTGGCGATCGGCAGGTCGGGCGCGCGGTGCGACCAAACGTCTTCGACCAGTTTCTTCTGGTCAGCGATAAGCTTGTCGACCATCTGCTGCCTTGTGGCGCCGCGGGTGAAGCGCAGCGTGTCGGTGGCAATGCTGCCCTCCGGCGGCAGGGCCGGCGGCATATCGCCGGTCAGCGCTTCCTGATCGGCGACGCGCTGCAGCGCCTGCTCGACCGTCAGCCCTTCGGGAATGGTGAGCGAGTACATCACCGACTTGCCGCTCTTGAAGAGCTCCATGATGTCACGCATC
The DNA here is from genome assembly GCF_033977215.1 of Mesorhizobium humile. Classification (NCBI taxonomy): domain Bacteria; kingdom Pseudomonadati; phylum Pseudomonadota; class Alphaproteobacteria; order Hyphomicrobiales; family Phyllobacteriaceae; genus Mesorhizobium; species Mesorhizobium humile. The sequence goes on along the minus strand of NZ_JAVIIV010000004.1, from coordinate 42,450 downwards.
GAGGCGCGCGGCTTGATGGCGTATTCGCCAGCCTTCAGCGCCGATTCATTGCCCGTGGCGCGCACGCCGAGCCGGAAGATGCGGGCATCGCCGATCAGATTGCGGCGTTCCAGCTGGTCGGCGATCTCCTGCACGCCGGTGTTCGGCTTGATCAGGAAGGTGTCGCCATTGGCGGACGGGCCGGGCTCGACGAAAGCCTGCATGCCGAAATAGAGCGCGGCACCCGAGGCGAGCACGGCAAGGATGACCACGGAAAGGAAGAAATTCAGGAACACGACGACTTGGCTGCGCGAGGCGCGCGAGCGCTTCGACGGCGGCGGCGTGCCGGCTTCCGGGCGCAGCGCCTCGGCCGCGGTCTTCGGCACGATCGGCCCCTTTGTGCCTTGGCGTCCGAATTCCCCGTCGCCGCCCGGATTTGTGCTCCCAGGATTTGTGCTCATGGCGCGCCCTACCGTCTGATCTGCAACGAATCCCCCGGCCAAAAGCTAGGGGAGAATTTGGCAAAAATGACGGCAGGTGGCGGGACTGCCGGTTGGTTGTCTATCTCTGGGCAATCCCGGTCGGAAACGGCTATGCACGCTTCCCTGGGATCTTTTAGCCGTTGTAACGCTGGAACACGAGCGAGGCGTTGGTGCCGCCGAAGCCGAAGGAATTCGACAGCGCGACATCGATCTGGCGCTGGCGCGGCTTGTTCGGCACGAGATCGATCGCCGACTCGCGTTCCGGATTGTCGAGATTGATCGTCGCCGGCGCGATGTTGTCGCGGATGGCGAGGATCGAGAAGATCGCTTCCGCGGCGCCCGCGGCGCCGAGCAGATGGCCGATCGACGACTTGGTCGACGACATCGAAATCTTCGAGGCGGCATTGCCGACAAGGCGCTCAACCGCGCCGAGCTCGATCGTGTCGGCCATGGTCGAGGTGCCGTGCGCGTTGATGTAGTCGATGTCGGCCGGCGAGAGCTTCGCCCGGTTCAGCGCCGCCGTCATGCAGCGGAAGGCGCCATCCCCGTCTTCTGCCGGCGCGGTGATGTGATGGGCGTCGCCCGTCAGGCCATAGCCGGTAACCTCGGCATAGATCTTGGCGCCGCGCGCCTTGGCGTGCTCGAGCTCTTCCAGGACGACGACGCCGGCGCCCTCGCCCATGACGAAACCGTCGCGGTCACGGTCATAGGGACGCGAAGCCGTTTCCGGCGTATCGTTGCGGTCGGTGGAGAGCGCGCGGCAGGCGGCGAAGCCGGCAATCGACAGCCGGGTGATCGGCGCCTCGGCGCCGCCGGCCAGCATCACATCGGCATCGCCCCACATGATCAGCCGGGCCGCGTCGCCAATGGCGTGCGCGCCGGTCGAGCAGGCGGTGACCACCGCATGGTTCGGGCCTTTCAGGCCGTGGCGGATCGAAACCTGGCCCGAGACCAGGTTGATGATCTGTCCTGGGATGAAGAAGGGGCTGATGCGGCGCGGCCCGCGTTCCTTCAGGATCATCGCGTTTTCGGCGATGCCGTCGATGCCGCCGATGCCGGAGCCGATCAGCACGCCCGTGGCGCACTGCTCCTCATGCGTCTGCGGCTTCCAGCCGGAATCGGCCAGCGCCTCGTCGGCGGCCGCGATGCCATAGAGGATGAACTCGCCGATCTTGCGCAGTTCCTTCGGCTCGAGCACGGCCTCTGGATTGAAGGTGCCGTTGGAGCCGTCGCCGCGCGGGATGATGTGGGCGATCTTGCAGGCAAGATCGTCCACCTCGAATTCGGTGACGCGGCGGCAAGCGCTGCGGCCGGAGAGCAATTCCCGCCAGCTGTGCTCGACGCCCATGCCAAACGGCGAAAGCAGACCAAGGCCCGTGACGACGACACGCCTCATCGCAGGTCCTCCCCGATAATGCCTGCGAAAGAATTCAGGCCGAGGCCTTGTCGATATACTTCACGGCATCGCCGACGGTCAGGATGGTCTCCGCGGCATCGTCCGGAATCTCGACGCCGAACTCTTCTTCGAACGCCATGACGAGTTCGACCGTGTCGAGGCTGTCCGCGCCCAGATCGTCGATGAAGCTCGCCTGCTCCGTCACCTTGTCGGCATCGACGCCGAGATGCTCGATGACGATCTTCTTGACGCGCTCTGCGGTGTCACTCATTTGGGCAATCCTCGTCTTATGTTGTCTATCTTCGTTAGCGGGCGGAATGCCGCTAATCAAGCTGAAAGATGGTCTTGCGGGCAACGCAACGCCACAGGACCGGTTTTTGCCCGAACCGCCGGGTTGCGGGCCGCATTACACGAAAAATAGCGGCCGTCCAAGCCGAAATGGCTGTTTTCACAGGCGCGGCCGACCTCGGTCGGTCAGCCCATCGCCCCGTCAGATCATCGCCATGCCGCCGTTGACGTGAATGGTCTGGCCGGTGACATAGGCCGCCTCGTTCGAGGCGAGATAAGCAACAGCGGACGCCACCTCGGCGCTGGTGCCCATGCGCCTTGTCGGGATCGCCGCCATGATCGTCTCTTTCTGCTTGTCGTTGAGCTTGTCGGTCATGGCCGATTCGATGAAGCCCGGGGCGACGCAGTTGACGGTAATGTTGCGGGTGGCGATCTCCTGCGCCAGCGACTTGGAGAAGCCGATCATGCCGGCCTTTGAGGCGCAGTAATTGGTCTGGCCGGGATTGCCAGTGACGCCGACCACCGAGGTGATGTTGATGATGCGGCCATGACGCCGGCGCATCATCGGATGGGTCAGCTCGCGGGTGAGCCGGAACACGGCGGTGAGGTTCACCTCGATCACGGAATCCCAGTCGGCGTCCGACATGCGCACGAACAGTCCGTCTTTGGTGATGCCGGCATTGTTGACCAGGATGTCGACGCCCTCGAGGTCGGCTTCAGCCTTCTGGCCGAGCGCCTTGACTGCGTCGCGGTTCGTCAGATCCGCTGGAAACAGTTTTACGCGGTCGCCCAACTCGCCCGCCAAGGCCTCCAGCTTCTCCACACGAGTACCGTGCAGGCCGACGATCGCGCCCTGGCTGTGCAGCACCCTGGCGATCGCCTCGCCGATGCCTCCCGATGCGCCGGTGACGAGCGCCTTGCGGCCGGTCAGTTCGAACATTTTACTTCCTTTCAAATCGGACAGGTCAGCTGCCGGGCTATCTGTAGACGTCGCCGCGATGGCCGATCGTCACGACAAGAATCACCAGCCGCGTGTCTTGCACATCGCAGACAATCCGGTAGTCCCCAACTCGGTACCTCCAGAATGTCGCCAACGGGCCTTTAAGTGGTTTGCCTAGCTCACGCGGATTGTCGAGATAGGCAAGTCGATTTTCGATGAATTCGCGGATACGGTTTCGTGTATGCGGATCTAGTGTTTCGACAAACTTGCGAGCCGAACGAGCATACTCAAGCGTCCAGGCCACGCCAGAAATCCTCGCTCTTTACGACATCCTCCTCACCCCGCCTGATGCGCTCAAGCACCTCGGCAGCGAGATAATAGTCTTCCAGGTCTTCGAGCCCACGTTCAATGAGTTCACGTAGATAATAGGCTTTACTGCGGCCGGTCTTGGCGGCCAGAAAGTCCAATCGTTCTTCAATCTCAGGCGCCAGACGGATGGATGTCGGCATGAGGGACCCCCGATGAATACATGTATTCATATATCGCATTGGGGTTGAAAATTCAAGCTTTGATGGTCATCCCAACGCCGCCAGCGCCGCCTCGACTTCCGCCGCCGTGCCGATGGCGCCGGTGGCGATGTCGCGATTGATGCGGCGCGCCAGGCCGGACAGCACCTTGCCTGCACCGACCTCGTAAAGCGTCGCGACGCCATTGGCGCCGAACCATTCCACCGTCTCGCGCCAGCGCACGCGGCCGGTCACCTGCTGGACCAGGCGGCGGGCGATCTCGCCCGGGTCGCTGGTCGGCGTCACCGTCACGTTCGAGACGACCGGCACTACCGGCGCGGATTTCGCGACATCCGCCAGCGCGTCCCGCATGATATCGGCGGCCGGCGCCATCAGCGCCGAGTGGAAAGGAGCGGAAACCTGCAGCATCAGCGCCCGCTTGGCGCCCTTTTCGGTGCACAGCTTCGCCGCCAGTTCGACCGCCGCCTTGGCGCCGGAAATCACCAGCTGGCCGCCGCCATTGTCGTTGGCGACCTGGCAAACCGAGCCTTTGGCCGCTTGCGCGCATGCCGCTTCGACATCGGCCTGCTCCAGCCCGATGATTGCGGCCATGGCGCCCTCGCCGGCCGGCACCGCCGCCTGCATGGCGTTGCCGCGGGTCCGAAGCAGCCGTGCCGCGTCGCCGACCGAAACGAAACCGGCCGCGGCAAGCGCCGAATATTCGCCCAGCGAATGACCGGCCACATAGGCCACCTTGTCTTTCAGCGAGAAGCCGCGCGCTTCGAGCGCCCGCATCGCCGCCAGCGACACCGCCATCAGTGCCGGCTGGGCATTGGCGGTCAGCGTCAAGGTCTCTTCCGGTCCTTCCCAGACGAGTTTCGACAGTTTTTCGCCGAGCGCGGCGTCCACTTCCTCGAAGACGCGGCGCGCTTCGGGGAATTGATCGGCCAGGTCCTTACCCATGCCGACGGCCTGGCTGCCCTGTCCCGGAAAGGTGAATGCGACGGCCATTTGAAGTCACTCCAGAGGCTGGTTTTCCCTGCCTCTGGAGCAAGGCGGACGGGCCAAGTCAAGCCCGCGAGCACCTCTTCGGCGAGCATTTCAGCCGGAAAACCGTGCTGACTCCCTGTTCCGAAAGGCTTTTTGACGATCACACCTGATGAAAACCGCTCACGTTTAGTTTGCTGGCTCTTCTTATTTCCGCCACAGGCGCTAGCTTTGCGTGACATTTCGATGACACAACCGTGACGCGTGTGGAAGGCGGGTTACGTGGGCCGGGGGAAGTAGAGTGGCAAGGATCAGGAGAGGCGCGGCCAAACCCGCGCCACAGTTTTTGGAAGACGATCCGTCCACCGGCTATCTGCCGGGACGAGCCTGGCCGACCGTGCGCTACGGTCTGGCGACGCTTCTCGCCTCCGCCCTGCTGGTGTTCGCGATCGAATTGATCGTACGCGGCGATTTCTTCGGTACGGTCGATTTCTTCCTGCAGCCGTTCAAGCCGGGCTGGACCACCATCATCGTCTTCGCCCTGGTGCTGGTGGGGCTCGACGCCATACTCGGGCGCAGCCACCAGAGCCTGATGATCGTGGCGCCGCTGACGCTGGCGCTGGCCTTTGTCGGCCACCAGAAATCGCATTATCTCGGCGATCCGCTCTATCCGACGGATTTCCTGTTTGCCCGCCAGATCGTGGCGCTGCTGCCGCTTCTGGTGCGCGAGCGGCCGTGGACGGCCGTCATGCTGGCGGTCGGCATCGTCGGCGGCCTGACGCTGCTCGTCTATGGCTGGCGGAGCTGGCGCCGGCGGGTGCCGATCCTCAGCCGCAAGGGCCGCCTAGCGCGGCTGGCGCTTGCCGTACCGCTGCTCGCCTTCTTCGTCTCGATCATGGACTACGCCACCTTCTCGTGGACGCGCGACAGGCTGCAGATCATCCCGATCATGTGGGACCAGAAGGAAAATTACGCCTCCAACGGCTTCGCGCTCGCCTTCGCGATGAATGTGCCGATGGCGCATGTCTCGGCCCCGCCCGGCTATACCGACAAGGTGTTGGACGCGATCACGCGTCCCGGGGTCGCCGCCTCGGTGCCGGACCAGAAGCCCGACATCATCGTGGTGATGAGCGAATCCTTCTGGGATCCGACGCAGCTGCCCGGCGTCACCATCAAGCCCGATCCGATCCCGACGGTCAGGGCGCTGCGCTCCGGCTCGATGTTCTCCCCCGAGTTCGGCGGCATGACCGCCAATATCGAATTCGAGGCGCTGACCGGCTTTTCCAACGCCTTCCTGCCGGCCGGCTCTATCCCCTACCAGCAATATGTGCGCACCCCGACGCCGTCGCTGGCGACCTTCCTGAAGAGCGAGGGCTACCGGGCGCGCGCCATCCACCCCGGCACCAACTGGTTCTGGAACCGCGGCGCCGTCTATGCCGATTTCGGCTTCAACGACTTCCGCTCGGAAGAGACGCTGCCGCCGATGGAAAAGCGCGGGCCGCTGGCCTCTGACGCGGCGATGACCGACGAGATCATCCGCGAGGCCGACGCCAGCGACGATCCGGTGTTCCTGTTCGCCGTCAGCCTGCAGAACCACGGTCCTTACGAACCCTATCGCTACTATAACCCGACGCATTCGGTCGACGCGCCGATCAGTTCCTGGGCGCGGGAATCGCTGCTTTCCTATGCCGAGGGCTCGGCCGACGCCGACCGCGGCCTACAGCGGCTGATCGACTGGGCGAAGGCCCGCCAGCGGCCGACCGTCATCGCCTTCTTCGGCGACCATCTGCCGCCGCTCGGACCCGTCTATGTCGAGACCGGCTTCCTCAAGGACAATGTCGCGCCGCGCAAGGAGCCTAGCGCCGACGCCGCGCTCGAGCACCACGACACGCCGCTGATCATCTGGTCGAACCGCTCCGGTCCGGTGCAGAACCTGGGCGCGGTAAGCCCAGCCTTCCTGCCCTATCATATCCTGACCACGGCGGGCATCACCCACCCCTATTACACCGGCTTCCTCGGCGCGCTGCGCGAACACTACCGCGTGGTCGACCGCAACCTGCTCCTGACGCCCGCGGGCGAAGCAACGCCGGACTGGGCGCGGCAGAAACAGATCGATCCGAAGATCAACGATTTCCGGCTCATCCAATACGACATGATGTTCGGCAAGCGGCGCTCGGCGCCCGACTTCTTCCCCGAGACGGTGGACAAGCTCGTCGCGCATACGAGCTGATTAATCGGAGCTGGCAAGCGAACGCCCGTCGAGCGCCGATCGTCGCACAGATGACGAGAACGAAAACGGTCGTGGCGCGACCGTTCCCATGCCGCGGCCCCAACCCTCGTCAGTTGGTGAGCTGCAGCCTGGAGAACTTGTTGGCGATGCTCTGGAAGACGTTGGGCAGCTTGGCCGGGTCCTCGACGGCGTAATAGTCGCTCGGGTCGGAAGCGCAGGCGCTGTAGAGCGAGCGGTTGGCCGCCGTATCGGCCTGCAGCACCATGGTATAGATCTGGACGCCCTGGCTCTTCAGCTGTGCGCAGACATTCTTCGTCCAGCCGTCGACGTTGCGCGCCGCCGTCGTCTGGTTGCTCGAACCGAAACGGCCGCTGGCGAGGTAGCCATAGGAGGTGTAGTCCGATTTCTGCGGCGTGTTGGAGGCGCCGTAGACGACGTTCTCGCCGTCGGTCAAAAGCATCACCACCTTGGTGACGCCCGCCGTCTTATAGGGGGCGGCGTCGGTATAGGGCGGCTGCGGCGACAGCACCCGCTGGCCCCAGGCGAGACCTTCCGAGACGTTGGTGCCGGAGCCGTTCCATTCGCTCATCTGGCTCGCCGCCAGGCGCAGCTTGTCGAAGTCGTCGGTCAGCGGAATGATCGGCGTCGGGCAGGCGCGGTTCGGGCCGATAGTGATCGTATTCCCGGCCTCGGTGATTATCTTCGTGGTCGAGGCGACATATTTTCCGATGACCTTCAAATCCGCGCTGAGAAGCGCGTTGACGAGGCCGGTCACGAGACCGCTAAGGTCGATGCCCAGTATGTTCTGGTTCAGCTTGCTGTTGTCTATCGTGTCGTCGAGATAGGAATTGTTGTAGCCGGTCGAAGAATTGCCGTAAGAGGCCGACGGCTTCCTGGCGACGTCTGGGTCGTCCGGCGCGAAATACGGCACGAACAGCGTATCGGGCTTCGACGGGTCCGGCGGCGTGTCGGCGATGTTCAAGGCGCCGGGCCGCGCCTCGACGCAACCCTTCCAGCCCGTGTTGTTCCAGCCGCCCTTCTGGCCGAGCTGTTTGAACAGCGCCATATGGTTCGGGCGCTTGCCGTCGATGACCGGGAAGTTGACGCCGTTGCTGGACGACTTGCCGTCCATGTCGATCCAGGACGGATCGAATTCGGGGCCGTTGACGTTGACGGCGGTGACGAAGGGCACCAGCGAGGCCCGCACGGACCGGGTCGGCGACTTGACCGCCTCGAGATAATCGAGCAGCGACTTGGACGCGGTTCGCAGCGCGGTGATACGCGCGCCGGCCATCGAACCGGTGTTGTCGAGCACCAGCACCACTTCGAGCTGGTTGTTGGATTCGACCGCCGAAGCGTCGACGCTGATGTGCTTTTCGGCGCCGAACAGGAACGCGAAGTTGAGATTGACGTCGGCCGAGGCGGTGGCCTTGGTCTTGACGAAGTTGACGCCTCTGTCGACGGTCAGCGTGGCCTTGGCGTTCGAGAGTTCGCTGTGGCTGGCCACATTGGCCTGGAAATAGCTGTCAAAAGCACCGGCGCGCGTCGTCTCGGCATCGCCGAGATGCGAGGAGGCGAGGTTCGCGGCGTCCAGCGCGTTCTGCAGGTTGCTTTTTGCTCGCATCAGAGTGGAGACATCGGTGGCAAAGGCCACCGCGCCCAGCATGGCAGGCACGCCCACCGCCAGCATCAACGAGAAATTGCCGCGCCTCGAGCGCCAAAACTGCCTGAGAAGCATCCCCTACCCCCTGGAATTGCTCGATTTCCTGCCGCCTTGCGGCTCGCGTGCCTCTCATGCGCTTTTCATGATAAACGGGTGGTTACAACCGGATACAACCTTATGGGGTGGTTAAAGCCCGATTACTGGAAAATCGATAAAATCGGGCTCCGGCCGGCATTGGCGCTTTTGACACGGCTGCGACACTCTGGAGCCGTGCGGGCGTCCTCCCGGCCTTGCCTTCCCGCGAAATTGCTATATAGACCCGCGCAATCTGCCGGTCCTTGCTGGGGGCTGAACGGAGGGCCGTGGCCTTTTCGAAGGTCGCGACACGAAGCGAGATGCGCTTCCTGCCTCCCGTGTCTCCGCTCTCGACCGTCTCGTGATGCTCCTTTCTTCCCCGCTCCTTGCGACCGGGTCAGACAAGTTGCAGAGGCTTAGCCGCGAGGGCCGGTCGGAGAAACGAAGAAAGGCAGAAAGACATAATGGCTCTTTACGAACATGTGTTTCTTGCCCGGCAGGACCTGTCGCAGCAGCAGGTTGACGCGCTTGTCGAACAGTACAAGGGCGTCATCGCGGCGAATGGCGGATCGGTCGGCCGGATCGAGAACTGGGGACTGAAGTCCCTCACCTACCGGGTCAAGAAGAACCGGAAGGCTTACTACACGCTGATGGACATCACCTGCCCGCCGGCCGCGCTCAATGAAATGGAGCGTCAGATGGGCCTGTCGGAAGACGTCCTTCGCTTCCTGACCATCAAGGTCGAGGCGCATGAGGAAGGTGCTTCGGCGATGATGCAGAAGCGCGAAGAGCGCTCCGAGCGCGGCGGCTTCGGCGACCGCGACCGTGGCGATCGTGGCCCGCGCTCCTTCGGCGACCGCGACCGCGGTGACCGTCCGCCGCGCAGCTTCGGTGGTGACCGCGATGGCGGTGGCGATCGTGGTCCGCGCCGTCCGCGCGAAGGCTTTGAAGGGGGTGCAGAATAATGGTCGACATCAATCAGATCCCGACCCGGCGCCCGTTCCATCGCCGCCGCAAGACCTGCCCGTTCTCCGGCGCCAACGCTCCGAAGATCGACTACAAGGACGTGCGTCTTTTGCAGCGCTACATCTCCGAGCGCGGCAAGATCGTGCCGTCGCGCATCACCGCCGTCAGCCAGAAGAAGCAGCGCGAGCTCGCCAAGGCGATAAAGCGCGCCCGCTTCCTCGGCCTGCTGCCTTACGTGGTTCGCTAAGACCTGACATTGGATGCGGGCGCTTGCCGCCCGCATCCACCTCACGGCGACGGGCGCCGCGAAGGTTTGAAGCTAAATCCCGAGTTGGGGCCGGTGGCCCCTAACTGCCCAGACAGGCAGGACAGCGACAAGAGCGGCGACGCCGCACCGAGCTTCCTGACCTGTTCCAATTCATTCAGCGCCGATCGAAAGGTCAGCGCACAGACGAAGGAACGAAACCATGGAAGTCATTCTCCTCGAGCGCATTTCCCGCCTCGGCCAGATGGGCGAGACCGTGAAGGTCAAGGACGGGTTCGCCCGCAATTTCCTGCTGCCGCAGGGCAAGGCGCTGCGCGCCAACGAAGCCAACAAGAAGAAGTTCGAGGGCCAGCGCGCCCAGCTCGAAGCCCGCAACCTGGAGCGCAAGTCGGAAGCCACGCAGGTCGCCGAGAAGCTCGACGGCAAGAGCTTCATCGTGGTGCGCTCGGCCGGCGAGACCGGCCAGCTCTACGGCTCGGTGTCGACCCGCGACATCGCCGATCTGCTCATCGCCGAAGGCTTCACCGTCAACCGCAACCAGATCGAGCTCAACCAGCCGATCAAGACCATCGGCCTCTCCAACGTGGCGATCGCGCTGCATCCGGAAGTCGAGGTCACCGTAACGCTCAACGTCGCCCGTTCGGCCGACGAGGCGGAGCGCCAGGCCAAGGGCGAGACGCTGACCACCGCCGAGGCCATCTATGGCGACGACATCAACGACAATGCCCGGCCGGAGAATTTCTTCGACCCGAACGCTGAGTTCGAAGGCGGCGAAGAGAACGCCTGACCGCTGGGCCTGACCGGCACATCCTCCGAAGCATCGCTTCGCTTAGCAGACGTCCAGGATTTCTGGACCAACGCCCGGGTCTCCGACCCGGGCTTTTTTGTGCCAAAAGGAACTTTTCGACACCCTATATCTTGTGCACATTACAGCGTGGCGCGTCGATTGGACGCGGGCGACGCGCTGTGGCACTTTCGTTCTGGCATTCCAGTCCGATTACCGGGTGATCCGACTGAGGGGACATTTGGTCATGAATATCCTGTTGAAACACGTTCTCGAGCGCCTGGTGCGGGCCGGCGACCTGAAGGTGACCGGGCCGAAGGGCACGACGCACAAGTTCGGCGACGGCAGCGGCGAACCGGTGCACATCCACATCAAGACCATGCATGCCGAGCGCGCCATCAGCTTCGACCCGATGCTGGCGGTGCCGGAAGCCTATATGGACGGCGAGCTGGATGTGCTCGAGGGTGGCGTTCTCGGGCTGATGCGCATCGCGTTCCAGAACATGGGCTCGAGCGGCATCGACGTGTCCTGGTCGAAGGCGATCGAGAATCTGCGACATGCCTTCCGCCGGCTGCAGCAGATCAACACCGCCGCCCGTTCGCGCCGCAATGTGCAGCGCCACTACGACCTGTCGGGCGAGCTCTACAAGCTCTTCCTCGACGAGGACATGCAGTATTCCTGCGCCTATTTCGAGCAACCCGACATGACGCTGGACGAAGCGCAGCTGGCCAAGAAGCGCCACATCGCCGCGAAGCTCAGGCTGAAGGCCGGCCAGACGGTGCTCGACATCGGCTCCGGCTGGGGCGGGCTCGGCCTTTATCTCGCCAAGGCCTTCGACGTCGACGTGCAGGGCGTGACGCTTTCGACCGAGCAGCATGGCGTCGCCACCGACCGCGCGCATGCGCAAGGCCTGCAGGACCGCGTGCATTTCGAGCTCAAGGACTATCGCCACATCAACGAGCGCTTCGACCGCATCGTTTCGGTCGGCATGTTCGAGCATGTCGGCGTCAACCATTACCGCACCTTCTTCGACAAGGCGGCGACGCTGCTTAAGCCGGACGGCGTTATGCTGCTCCACACGATCGGCCGTTCCGGCGTGCCATGGGCGACCAGCGCCTTCGTACGCAAATACATTTTCCCGGGCGGCTACATCCCGGCCCTTTCCGAAGTGATGCCGGCGATCGAGAAGTCGGGCCTTGTCGTCACCGACATCGAGATCCTGCGGCTGCATTATGCCGATACGCTCAAGCATTGGGGAGAGCGTTTCGCCGCCAACCGCGACAAGGCGAAAGCCATCTATGACGAGCGCTTCTGCCGGATGTGGGAGTTCTATCTCGCCGCCTCGGAAGCCGCCTTCCGCTGGCAGGACCTAGTGATCTTCCAGTTCCAGATCGCCAAGAAGAACGACACGCTGCCGATGACGCGCGACTACATGGCCAAATGCGAGAAGGCGCTGGAGCTGCGCGACATCGGGCACAAGGAGCCGGCCGCGCCAGCTCCCGCCAAGCCGACCCGCCGCAAGAAGGTTGAATAGACGCGGCATCGATTGCCGCTTGCCATTACGGCGTGACGCCACGAAAAAGGTCTCGTTCGCGAGACCTTTTTCATGACCTACCTCATCTACATCGCAGCAGCGCTGGCCGAGATCGCCGGCTGCTTTTCGTTCTGGGCGTGGTGGCGGCTGGAGAAATCGCCGCTCTGGCTTCTCCCAGGTCTCGCCTCGCTGGCGCTGTTTGCCTTCCTGCTGTCGCTGGTCGACACGGATGCTGCGGGCCGCGCCTATGCCGCCTATGGCGGCATCTACATTGCCGCCTCGCTCGGCTGGCTGTGGCTGGTCGAAGGCGTGCGCCCCGACCGCTGGGACCTGACGGGTGCGGCGCTCTGCATCGTCGGCGCCTCGGTCATCCTGCTTGCGCCGCGCAGTCATTAGCCTGGTCCCTTTCTTGACCACCTTCCAGGATAGAAAAATTCGTATACATTTCACCTGAAAAGCTTCTTAGCAGATGGGTCATATGCCAACTCTTACAGATCCTGCCCGAGAATTCGCCGAAATATGCGAACGACTTTCTACCCCTTCGGACAAATCATCTGGCGACGTCCATATGGCCGAACAATTTGGTGTTGAGCCATGGTCTAAGGAATTCTATCAAATTATATTTTGCATCATAGAGCGAGCAGACTACCTTATCGCTTTAATTGACGAGATAGAACTTGATGAAGATATCCGTAACGAGGCTAAAACCCATGTAAATCAGGCCAAGCTTGCGTTCAGCAAGGCTTCTTTGAGTAATCGCTGGACCAAGGATGGACCCGGCCTGAGTCGCTTGAAGCGAGAGAATATCCAGCCGATTAAGATGCTATCCCCGCAAGTTCGCCAGAAGATCTCGTTTCCAAAATTGAATGGCGAGGAATTGAGCGAACTCGTAGCGATGCTGGATGAGCTTGAAGGATGGCTTCAGGAGCATCAGCTGAAGGAGCAAGATTTCATTCGACAAGCTCTGATTGACGGGACTAGACAGGTGAGATTTAGGCTTGAGCGCGTTGGGTGGCTTGGATGGGGATACACAGTTGAATCACTTCGAGATGTGATCGGTGCCTACCTCGCTCTCGAGCGAGGTTTTCCTGACTTGACCACAGCGCCAGACGCTGAGGCAGTTCTAAAAAAGACTGGAGCTTTTATTAAGAAATTCTACGAGAAGACGGCTTTGATCAAGGACGTCTCCGACACCGCCGACTTCCTACTTCGAGCTTACGGGGCAACTACTCTTCTTCTCAAGGGGGCAGGGATAGCTGGCTTGCTTACTTTCGGCGGATGATATCAATCAATCTTCTGGCCAACTGAAATGGAACTCCCCGCCCCGCTCCGCCAAGGCGTCGACAGCCTGCTCGAAAAAGTGCCGCTGCCGGCGCTGAGGCAGGCGGCAAGGACGCTGTCCGAACGCTACCGCGCCGAGCTGCGCGACGGCCGCCTGCATATGGGCGAGGAGATGGCGGTCAAGGCTTATCTGGCGACAAGGCTGCCCGCCACCTATGCCGCCGTCCGCGCCAGCCTCGAGGCGTTGAGCGCAGCCAGCCCCGATTTCGCGCCTGTGAGCCTGCTCGATATCGGCGCCGGACCTGGCACCATGCTTTGGGCCACGAGTGACGTCTGGCCTGAACTGGAACGGGCGGTGCTGGTCGAGGCAAGCGCTGCCGTGCGCAATGTCGGCCAGTCGCTCGTGGAAGGCGCGATCGCGGCCCGCGCCGAATGGATCGCCGGCGACGCGACGATAGATCTCGACGGCGTCATGCCCGCCGACCTCGTCAGCGCCGCCTATGTGCTGGACGAGATCGCGCCGGCTTCGCTGCCGAAGCTCATCGCCCGCCTCTGGGGGCTTACGGCCGACACGCTTCTCATCGTCGAGCCTGGCACGCCCGCCGGCTGGCAGCGCATCCTTGCCGCGCGCCAGCAACTGATCGCGGCGGGCGCGCATGTCCTGGCGCCCTGCCCGCATGCGGCGCCCTGCCCGCTCGCGCCGCCCGACTGGTGCCATTTCGCGCGCCGCGTCGCCCGTTCGCGCCTGCATCGCCTGGTCAAGGAAGCCGAGGTGCCGTGGGAGGACGAGAAGTTCATCTACCTGGCCGTCTCCCGGCAGCCGGCGCCGGCCCGCCCGGCACGGGTGATCGCGCCGCCGAAAGGCGGCTCGGGCAAGGTGGTGCTGAAACTCTGCCAACCGGACGGCAGCGCCGGCGAGCGCCTGTTCAGCAAGCGCGACGGCGAGGTGTTCAAGGCAGCGCGGCGGGCGGACTGGGGCGACACGGTGGGCTGAGCCGTACACGCCCAGAAGGTAGCGGCGTCGATGCGTTGGCGGAACCGCAACTTTGGAGATTGGCCGAAGCGCCCGAACTTCGTCATCCACGGGCGGAGCGACGCGCAGCGGCGCGCAGACCCGAGGATCCATGCCGCGACGTGGCGCGAAGAATGAAGGCGGTGCAGAAGGGAGGTCTCTTCTGCGCCGCTGCATCGCTTATAGGTAACGGCATGGATTCTATGGTCTGCGCCGCGTCGCTTCGCTCCTTGCTCCGCCATAGAATGACGACGAAACAAACGTTTAGGCCAATCGCAAAGGTTAGCGACGGCTAGGCGAACGGAACCGCCGGCCGCCCGGTAGGAGCACCTTCCATACCATCTTACCGAACAAATTGTTCTTGCTTCGTTCCGATCCTGCAACTAAGAATAGTCCCTTGCCGAGTCAACCGGAATCGGGCCACCGGAATACTGTCCTGTGGACGGTTCGCCGTTCCTGTGAACAACGTGAATCACGGTCGGTTGGCCGCATAGTGATGCAGAAAGGTCAGCACCGAATCTTCCCGTTCTGATATCGATAAGGCGGGATCGAAATCGGGGATATCATGGCAGAGGCGGCACTGAAATTCGGCGCGGCGGAAACGCCGCTTTATCGCGAGGCACCGAACAACATCGAAGCCGAGCAGGCGTTGCTCGGCGCAATCCTCGTCAACAACGACGCCTTCTACCGTGTCTCGGATTTCCTCAAGCCGGCGCATTTCTACGAGCCGCTGCACCGCCGCATCTTCGAGATTGCGGCCGAGCTCATCCGCATGGGCAAGATCGCAACGCCGATCACACTCAAGACCTTCCTGCCGGCCGACGAGAAGGTCGGCGACATGACTGTGGCGCAATATGTCGTGCGCCTTGCCGTCGAAGCCGTCACCGTCGTCAATGCAACCGACTATGGCCGCGCCATCTACGATCTCGCCACGCGCCGTGCGCTGATCACCGTCGGCGAGGACATGGTCAACATCGCCTATGACGCGCCGGTCGACATGTCGCCCTCCGACCAGATCGAGGACGCCGAGCGGCGGCTGTTCGAGCTCGCCGAAACCGGCCGCTATGACGGCGGCTTCGAAAGCTTCAACGATGCGGTCAAGACCGCCGTCGACATGGCCAATGCCGCTTATATGCGCGACGGCCATCTGTCCGGCATCTCGACCGGCCTGCGCGATCTCGACCGCCGCATGGGCGGCCTCCAGCCCTCCGATCTGATCGTGCTCGCCGGGCGCCCCGGCATGGGCAAGACGTCCCTGGCCACCAACATCGCCTTCAACATCGCCGAGGCCTATGTCCCGGCGCAGCAGGCCGATGGCAGCTTCAAGGCCGCCAATGGGGGCGTCGTCGGTTTCTTCTCGCTGGAAATGTCGTCGGAGCAGCTCGCCACCCGTATCATTTCCGAGCAGACCGAGATCTCGTCATCAAAGATCCGCCGCGGCGAAATCACAGAAATGGATTTCGAAAAGCTCGTCGCCTGCTCGCAGACCATGCAGAAGATCCCGCTGTTCATTGACCAGACCGGCGGCATCTCGATCGCGCAGTTGTCGGCTCGGGCGCGGCGTCTGAAGCGCCAGCGTGGCCTTGACCTCATTGTCATCGACTATATCCAGCTGATGCAGGGATCGAGCGCCAAGGCCTCGCAGAACCGCGTGCAGGAAATCACCGAGATCACCACGGGCTTGAAGGCTTTGGCGAAGGAACTCGGCGTGCCGATCATCGCGCTGTCACAGCTGTCGCGTCAGGTCGAAAGCCGCGACGACAAGCGCCCGCAACTCTCGGACCTGCGTGAATCAGGCTCCATCGAGCAGGACGCCGACGTGGTGCTGTTCGTCTATCGCGAGGAATATTACCTCAAGAACCGCGAGCCGAAGCTCGGCACCGAAGAATACGTCAAGTGGGAAAACGAGATGAACGAGGCGCGCGGCAAGGCCGAGTGCATCGTGGCCAAGCAGCGCCACGGACCGACCGGCACCGTCAGCCTCGCCTTCCACGGCGAGTTCACGCGCTTCTCCGATCTGGCTGAAGAGCATCATCTGCCGGAGAGGTTTGAGTAGCGTTTTGGCCAACGTCTCACTCCGTCGCCCCCCTCTCTGTCCTGCCGGACATCTCCCCCTCGAGGGGGGAGATCAGATGTCGCGTCTGCTTTCGCCAATCACCAACGTTGCAGGATGGGCGCCGTCGGCGAAACTGCCGATCTCCCCCCTAGAGGGGGAGATGTCCGGCAGGACAGAGGGGGGCGCGAAGGATCGCGGCGTCCGCCCAGAGCCAAAAAGGTAACAGCGTGGCCAAATCGCGCGTTCAGTTCATCTGCCAGAATTGCGGATCGGTGCATCAGCGCTGGGCCGGCAAATGCGATGCCTGCGGCGAGTGGAACACGCTGGTCGAGGAAGGCACGTCCGGCGGCATCGGCTCGGGGCCGGCGAACACGCGCAACGCGCGCAAGGGCCGCGCCGTGGTGCTGACCAGCCTGTCGGGCGACATCGAGGACGCGCCGCGCATCGTTTCCGGTATCGGCGAGCTCGACCGCGCCACCGGAGGTGGCTTCGTGCGCGGCTCGGCCCTGCTGGTCGGCGGCGATCCCGGCATCGGCAAGTCGACGCTGCTGACGCAGGCAGCCGCCGCGCTCGCCTCGAAGGGCCATCGCATCGTCTATGTCTCGGGTGAGGAAGCGGTGGCGCAGATCAGGCTCAGGGCACAGCGCCTCGGCGTCGCCTCGACGCCGGTCGAGCTCGCCGCCGAAACCAATGTCGAGGACATCCTGGCCACCATCGCCGACGGCAAGCGGCCAGACCTCGTCATCCTCGATTCCATCCAGACGCTGTGGACCGACCTTGCCGATTCGGCGCCGGGCACCGTCACCCAGGTGCGCGCGGCCGCTCAAGCCATGATCCGCTACGCGAAATCCACAGGCGCCGCGATCGTGCTCGTCGGGCATGTCACCAAGGAAGGCCAGATCGCGGGCCCTCGCGTCGTCGAGCACATGGTCGACGGCGTGCTCTACTTCGAAGGCGAAGGCAACCACCACTTCCGCATCCTGCGCACGGTGAAGAACCGCTTTGGCCCGACCGACGAGATCGGCGTGTTCGAAATGTCGGACAAGGGCCTGCGCGAGGTGTCCAATCCATCCGAGCTGTTTCTCGGCGAACGCCACGCGAAGTCGCCGGGAGCGGCGGTTTTCGCGGGCATGGAAGGCACAAGGCCGGTGCTGGTCGAGATCCAGGCGCTGGTCGCGCCCTCCTCGCTCGGCACGCCGCGCCGCGCCGTCGTCGGCTGGGACGGCGCGCGGCTGTCGATGGTGCTCGCCGTGCTCGAGGCGCATTGCGGCGTCCGTTTCGGCCAGCACGACGTCTATCTCAATGTCGCCGGCGGCTACCGGATCTCGGAGCCGGCGGCCGATCTCGCGGTCGCCGCCGCGCTGGTTTCGTCGCTCACCGGTCTTGCCCTTCCCGCCGATTGCGTCTATTTCGGCGAAATCAGCCTATCGGGCGCCGTGAGGCCGGTCGCGCACGCGCAGCAGCGCCTCAAGGAAGCCGAAAAGCTGGGCTTTGGAAGCGCGGTGCTGCCACTCGGCAGCGAGGAACTTGTCGGTGGTAATGGGGCCGGGGGGATCGGGGCCGGCGCTTTCCAGCCCACCGAGCTTGCCGACCTTGTGGCGCGCATAGCCGGCTCACGGCGCGGCCGTGCCGATGACGCGGAGTGACGCGGCTCCTCGGGCCGTAAGACAGGAAGTGGGGCGAGAACCATGCCGATTACGCTGCTTGACGGAATCCTCGTTGGCTTCACCCTGGTCTCTGCGATGCTCGCCATGGTGCGCGGCTTCTCCCGCGAAGTGCTCTCGGTGGTTTCCTGGGCGGCAGCGGCGGCGGCGGCATTCTTCTTCTACAAGCCGGTCCTGCCCTATGTTCAGCCCTATGTCGAGAATGACAAGATCGCGATGGCGGCTTCGGCGGGCGTCGTCTTCCTCATCGCGCTGATCGTCGTCTCCGTCATCACCATGAAGCTTGCCGACTGGATCATCGATTCGCGCATCGGCGCGCTCGACCGCACGCTCGGCTTCCTCTACGGCGCGGCGCGCGGCATCCTGGTGGTCGCGGTGGCGCTCATGTTCTTCAACTGGCTGGCCGGTGCCAAGGCGCCCGCCTGGGTCGCCAACGCCAAGTCGCGGCCATTGCTGGAGACGATCGGCGCCAAGCTCGAAAGCGTGCTGCCGGAAAACACCGAGGAACTGGTCAACAAATACACGCATAAGGGCACGCCGCAGGCCGGCGCGCCCGCGACCACCGACCAGCCCGCGGCCGAGCCGCCGGCAGGCGACGACAACGCGCCGGCGCCCGACGACAGCGAGAGCGACGCCCCGGCCGACAACGAGCCGGCTCCGGCGCCTGCCCCGGCTCCCGCTCCAGCGCCGGCAAACTGATTACGGGCAAGCCGACGCGGCTTGTCCCTGTTTGTGAATGCCTGATGGTGCGCGTTGCGTTCCGCGAGAGATCGCCCTATATGGCAGCTTTAGCGGAGCTTGAGCACCAGATGGCAGACTCAACGGCAGATGCAGGCAATGTCCTTTCCGCCGAGGCCGATGACCATTTCCACGACGAATGCGGCGTGTTCGGCATTTTTGGCCGGCAGGACGCGGCAGCCATCGTCACACTCGGGCTGCACGCCCTGCAGCATCGCGGCCAGGAAGCGGCCGGCATCGTTTCGTATGACGGCACCCAGTTCCATGTCGAACGCCATGTCGGCCTGATCGGCGACACCTTCACCAAACAGCGCGTCATCGACAGCCTGCAAGGCAACCGCGCCATCGGCCACACGCGCTATGCCACCACCGGCGGCGCCGGCCTGCGCAACATCCAGCCCTTCTTCGCCGAACTCGCCGATGGCGGCTTGGCGGTCGCCCATAACGGCAACCTCACCAACGCGCTCACCGTGCAGCGCACGCTGCAGAAGCAGGGCTCTATCTTCTCCTCGACCTCCGACACCGAGACGCTGCTGCACCTGGTCGCGACCAGCAAGGAGCGCGACCTGAATTCGCGTTTCATCGATGCGATCCGGCAGGTCGAGGGCGCCTTCTCGCTGGTGGCGATGACCGCCAAGAAGATGATCGGCTGCCGCGATCCGCTCGGCATCCGCCCGCTGGTGCTTGGCGATCTCGACGGCGCCTGGATCCTCGCTTCCGAAACCTGCGCGCTCGACATCATCGGCGCCCGCTTCGTGCGCGACGTCAAGCCCGGCGAGATGGTGGTGGTCACCTCGAAGGGTATCGAGAGCCTGTTCCCGTTCGAGCCGCAGAAGACGCGCTTCTGCATCTTCGAATATGTCTATTTCGCGCGGCCGGATTCTTCGGTCGAAGGCCGCAACGTCTATGATGTGAGGAAGCGCATCGGTGCCGAACTCGCGCAGGAAAGCCCGGTCGAGGCCGACATCGTCGTGCCGGTGCCGGATTCCGGCACGCCGGCCGCGATCGGATTCAGCCAGGCCGCCGGCATTCCCTTCGAGCTCGGCATTATCCGCAACCACTATGTCGGGCGCACCTTCATCCAGCCGGGCGATTCGATCCGCCACATGGGCGTGAAGCTGAAGCACAACGCCAACCGTCGCATGATCGAGGGCAAGCGCGTGGTGCTGGTCGATGATTCGATCGTGCGCGGCACCACCAGCCAGAAGATCGTGCAGATGGTGCGCGAGGCCGGCGCCAGGGAAGTGCATATGCGCATCGCCTCGCCGCCAACCAGCGCGTCCTGCTTCTACGGCGTCGACACGCCGGAAAAGTCGAAACTGCTTGCCTCGCGCATGTCGGTCGAGGAGATGGCGGAGTTCATCCGCGTCGATTCACTCGGCTTCCTGTCTATCGACGGGCTCTACCGCGCCGTCGGCGAGGCACGCCGCGACAACGACCAGCCGCAATTCTGCGACGCATGCTTCACGGGACAGTACCCCACCCGCCTGCTCGACTTCGAAGGCCATGACAATGTGCGCACGCTGTCGCTGCTGGCGAGCGGCGGGGCGTAATCGCAGTATTTGTTTTGACGCAATTCCGGACGGAAAACCGCTGGACACTTTTCCTGGAATTGCAGTGTTTGTTTTTGACGCAATTCCGGACGGAAAACCGTTACACACTTTTCCTGGAATTGCTCCAGCGCACGGAAACTCCTGAATGACCCTCGACCTTTCCGGCCGCGTGGCGGTCGTAACCGGCGCCTCGCGCGGCATCGGCTATTTCATCGCCAAGGAACTGGCCGCGGCCGGCGCGCATGTGATCGCGGTTGCCCGCACCGTGGGCGGACTGGAAGAGCTCGACGACCAGATCAAGGCGGACGGCCGGGGCCAGGCGACGCTGGTGCCGCTCGACCTGACCGACATGGCCGGCATCGACCGTCTCGGCGGCGCCATCCACGAGCGCTGGGGCAAACTCGATATCCTGGTTGCCAATGCCGGCGTGCTCGGCGTGATCTCGCCGATCGGCCATGTCGAGGCCAAGACATTCGAGAAGGTGATGACCATCAACGTCACCTCGACCTGGCGGCTGATCCGCTCGGTCGATCCGCTGCTGAGGCTCTCAGACGCCGGCCGCGCCATCATCCTGTCGTCCAACGCGGCCCATTCGGCGCGCGCCTTCTGGGCGCCCTATGCCGCTTCCAAGGCCGCGGTCGAAACGATGATGCGCTCCTGGGCGCATGAGACCGAGACCCTGCCGCTGCGGGTGAACGCCGCCGATCCGGGCGCCACCCGAACGGCAATGCGCGCGCAGGCCATGCCCGGCGAGGATCCGGAGACGCTGCCGCATCCGTCCGAGATCGCCAGGCGCATCGTGCCTCTGGCAAGCCCGGAGCTGAAAGAGACGGGTCTGATCTTCCAGGCCAAGCACAACCGCTTCGTCGCCTACCGCCCGCCCGAATAGGTTCGGACAAACCTGACCGCCACGCGGATGAAACAGGCCTCAGGCAACGTTCTTCGAATGTGGACATTCGAAAACCGGAGGACCGACATGCGTAGACCCACTCTGCTTGCCGCCACGGTCATTGCCGCGGCGCTTGCGGCCACAGCCGGCGTAGCCCTCTCGCAAGACAAGACCATGAGCTTCTTCGTCACCAGTGTCGGTTCCGGCAAGGGCGCCGATCTCGGCGGACTGAAAGGCGCCGATGCCCATTGCGCCTCGCTCGCGGAAGCGGCCGGCGTGACCGGCAAGACCTGGCACGCCTATCTTTCCTCCAGCACGGAAGACGCGCGCGACCGCATCGGCAAGGGTCCGTGGTTCAACGCCAAGGGCGACAAGATCGCCGACGATATCGCCTCGCTGCACAGCGACGCCAACAGCATCACAAAGCAGACGGCGCTGACCGAAAAGGGCGAGGTGATCAACGGCCGCGGCGACACGCCGAACCGTCACGACATGTTGACCGGCTCCAAGCCCGACGGCACCAGGATCGCCGACCAGACCTGCGGCGACTGGACGATGAGCGGCGTCGAGGGCGCCGCCATGATGGGCCATCACGACCGCACCGGGCTCGACGATTCGGCGGCGGCGAAGTCGTGGAATTCCTCGCATGCCTCGCGCGGCGGCTGCAGTCAGGAGGCGCTCAAAGGCACCGGCGGCGACGGCCTGTTCTACTGTTTCGCGGCCGAGTGAGCCCGAAGCCAGACCGACCCATTCACGGGTCTGTGAACGGGGCGGCGAAAGCGTGTGCCGCCGCCCTGCTTTCGCCGTCCCAAGGGAGTTGCTAGGATCGGTCCGACTCCGACATTCGAGCAAAGCGAGGAATTCCCATGGCTGCTACTCCTAGCGTAGCGTTGGTCTGGTATCTGGTGATCGCCGGGCCGCAAGGCGGCATGGTGGTGCTGCCCAGCACCTTCGACACCCGCGAACAATGCACCAACGCCGTCACCGAATATCAGAAGCAGCCGACGCCGCAGGGCTGGGCCGTGCAATGCGTGCCGAGCGCCTCGCCGTTCACGGATGAAGGGGACGCGGAGACGCCGTCGGCGCAGTAGCGGGGGGCTGATCTCTCCTCTTTCGTTGAAGGGCGCGACTTCTGCTTCGTCAT
Organism: Mesorhizobium humile; assembly: GCF_033977215.1. Classification (NCBI taxonomy): domain Bacteria; kingdom Pseudomonadati; phylum Pseudomonadota; class Alphaproteobacteria; order Hyphomicrobiales; family Phyllobacteriaceae; genus Mesorhizobium; species Mesorhizobium humile. The sequence goes on along the minus strand of NZ_JAVIIV010000004.1, from coordinate 20,018 downwards.
CCTAGGGCGAAGCAAGGAGCGAAGCGACGCGGCGCAGACCCTAGGATCCATGCCGTGAGGCTAAAGCGTTGCAGCGGTTACAGAATTCTGCACCGCGGCACTTCACGTCGAAGGTCACGGCATGGATCCTCGGGTCAAGCCCGAGGATGACGACCGGAGGGGCGTCGGCGCGCCCTCACACCCCCTGCCCTGCCGGGCATCTCCCCCACAAGGGGGGAGATCAGCAGTTTCAACGCCCCGCGCTCACGCTCAACGCCGGCTTGTTGTTGATTGTCTGGAACACCACGCAATAGCGCTCGGTGAGCTTCATGAGCGAATCGACGCGCTCCTGCGGCTCGTCGGTGTCGAGGTCGAATTTCAGCCTGATCTCGCGGAAGCCGACCGGCGCGTCGCGGGCGACGCCGAGCGTGCCGCGAAAATCGAGGTCGCCCTCGGCCTCGACCGTGGCGTTGCCGAGCTTGAACTCCAACGCCGTCGCCACCGCTTTCAACGTCACGCCGGCGCAAGCGACCAGCGCCTCCAGCAGCATGTCGCCCGAGCACAGTTCGAGGCCCGAGCCGCCGGTGGCCGGATGAAGGCCAGCCACGGCAAGCGCCCTGCCCGTTTCCACCTTGCAGGCGATCGACTGGTCGTCGAGCGAGCCTCTCGCCCTTAGCGTGATCAGTGCGCGCGCGGCGTCCTCGCGATAGGCTTCCTTCAGCGGCGCCTGCATGGCCTTGAGTGCGGTCGCGTCCATTGCCTGTCCTTTTCGTCCACTGCTTCCTGCTTCGGCATCCGCCGCCTGGCCGAGATTTGCCTCGATCGGCCAGGAAGGCAATCGCATTTATCCCTGCCGCCGTTCAGGCTCGGAGCGCTTCGTGGCTTCGAGGACGGTCAACCGGCCCATCTCTTTGTTTCGGCGCAATTTCCGGAAGCAAAACTGCCGGGACGACTTTCGCCGGCGGCGCGCCTCTATCCCAAATGGGACATTGACGGACGATGCCGCGAAAACGTCTGATCCGGGCAAATGTCGTCTTTCATTTCCGGTGATCCCGCAATGCCACGTACCCTGTCGACGAAACCGAAACAGGACGGATTTCGCGCGCCCGGCGAGTTCGAGCCCAAATCGGGCTGCTGGCTGATCTGGCCCGAGCGGCCTGACACATGGCGCCTTGGCGCCAAGCCGGCGCAGACGCTGTTTGCCAATGTCGCCGCGGCGATCGCGCAAAGCGAACCGGTGACGGTGGCGGCATCCGGCCGACAGTGGCAGAACGCCAGGGCCCGGTTGCCCGACCATGTGCGGGTGGTCGAGATGTCCACCAACGATTCCTGGCTGCGCGACAGCGGCCCGAATTTCGTCGTCAACGATCAAGGCTCCGTGCGCGGCGTCGACTGGACCTTCAACGCCTATGGCGGGTTCGACGGCGGGCTCTACGCGCCCTGGGACCTGGACGACCTGGCGGCGCGAAAAGTGCTCGAAATCGAGCGGATGGATCGCTATCGCGCGCCGCTGATCGCCGAGGGCGGAGGCCTGCAGTGCGACGGCCAGGGCACGCTCATCACGACGGAGCAGTGCCTGCTCAATCGAAATCGCAACGCCCATCTCGGCAAGGCCGAGGTGGAACGGCAACTGGGCGACTATCTCGGCGTCGACACCATCATCTGGCTGCCGCGCGGCTTCGCCTTCGACGAGACGGACGGCCATGTCGACGATGTCTGCTGCTTCGTGCGGCCGGGCGTGGTCGTGCTGAGCTGGACCGACGATCGCGATGACCCGCAATATGAGATCGTGCGCGAGGCCGAGGAGGTGCTGCGCTCGGCCCGCGACGCGCGTGGCCGCGCGCTCGAGGTGCATCGCCTGCCGCATCCCTTGCCGATCGAGATGACGCCGGAAGAAAGCGAAAGCGTCGATCGGCTCGATTCGACCTGGGCGCGCCCGGCCGGCAACCGGATCGCTGCGAGCTACATCAACTACTATCCGGGCAACAGTGTCGTGGTCGTGCCGGAGTTCGGCTCCGATCTCGACGTGAAGGCGAAGGCGAAGCTGGCCGAGCTGTTCCCCGACCACAAAATCGTCGGCATCGAGAACTCGCGCGAGATCCTGCTGGGCGGCGGCAATGTCGCCTGCATCACCTTGCCGGTCTATGCGCCGCAACGACGTTGAGGGACCAAGCCCGCCGGCCGAACCGGGGGGCGAAAGCAGAACGAAGGCTGCGCAATCCGTCAGCGCCAGCCTGAAGCAAGAAGGAGGACAACCATGCGCGCCCTGATCCCGTCAATCCTGGTCGCCGGGCTTGCCTGCGGCATCGCCGGCACGGCCGCGGCGGATGAGGAAAAAGTCGTCAACGTCTACAACTGGTCGGACTATATCGCGCCGGACACGGCCGAGAAATTCGAGAAGGAGACGGGCATCAAGGTCCGCTACGATGTCTATGACGGCAACGAGGTGCTGGAGACAAAGCTGCTCACCGGCGGCTCGGGATATGACGTGGTCTATCCTTCGGCCTATCCGTTCCTGAAGAACCAGGTGAAGGCCGGGGCTTTCCTGGAGCTCGACGGGTCGAAACTCGCAAACCACGCAAAGATCGATCCGCAAGCCCTTTCGCTGATCGGGGGCGCCGACCCGCAAAACAAGCATGCCGTGCCCTACATGGCCGTCACCGACGGCATCGGCTACAACGTCGCCGCGGTCAAGCAGCGGCTGCCGGACGCGCCGACGAATTCCTTCGCCATGGTCTTCGATGTCGACGTGGTCAAGAAGCTCTCGGATTGCGGGGTGGCGATGATCGACGCGCCGGCCGAAGTCATCCCGATGGCGCTCAACTATCTGCATATCGACCCGAGATCGACCAGTCCCGACGACCTCGCCAAGGTCGAGGAGTTGATGGGCAAGGTGCGTCCCTACATCCGCTATTTCCATTCGTCGAAATACATCAACGACCTGGCCAACGGCGATATCTGCGTCGTGCTGGGCTGGTCGGGCGATATCCTTCAGGCAAGGACCCGTGCCGCCGAATCCGCCAAGAAGCTGGAGATTGCCTATTCCATTCCGAAAGAAGGCACGCTCATCAACTACGATACGATGGCGGTGCCGAAGGATGCGCCGCATCCCGACAACGCCATGGCCTGGATCAACTTCAACCTGCGGCCCGACATCGCCGCGGCCAACTCCAGCTATGTCTCCTACGCCAACGCGATACCGGAGTCCCTGCCGCTGATGGACAAGGCGATCGCCGGCGATCCGGGCGTCTTTCCTCCCGACGACGTGAAGGCCAAGCTGTTCGTGGTCAACAACAGCGACGCAAAGCTGCTGCGGTCGCAAAACCGCATGTGGACGCGCGTGGTGACGGGTCAGTAGGGCCGGCGCGAAATATCAGTCGCGCGCGGCTTCGCGAATTGCCGCCAGCAACTCCACCTGGGAGTGCACGCCGAGCTTGCGGTAGACCTGCTTGATGTGGTTGCGGGCCGTGCCGGGTGAGATGGAGAGGCTTCGCGCAATGGTCTTGGCGTTGCCGCCCTCGATCAGGTGCCGCGCGATCTCGCGCTCGCGTGGGCTCAGCCCCGATCGCGCGACCTCGATTGCCCCGCCCTTGTCGCGAAGGCGACACAGGTGAAACAACTTTTCCAGGATGAGCCTGGTCGCGCCGCCCGCGGCGCAGGCGAGCGCCAGATCCCGCTCGCCGAAGGGCGGTTCCCCATTGCGCCGCAGAAAGGTGACATAGCCGGCCGTCAGCCTGTCGAGATTGAACACGCCGGTTATCTCGTCGAAGCTGTCGGAGGGGCCGTAGAACTCGCGGTAGTAGGGCGAAAGCTGGAAATCGCCGTCGCGGAGGGCAGATAGCGGCAGCAGGAAATCCTGCCGCGTGCTGGCGAAGCGCTGGAAGAAGGGATCCAGCCGATAGACCCGGGCATCATAGTCGCGGTTCCAGCGGTCGGGCCCGGCATCGTCGATCGTCACGGACGTGATGTCGCGGCGATAGAAGCCGACATAGACGCGATCGGAATCGAGCAGCACGCCAGCCGCCGCGGTGAAGCAAGCCGACAGTTCCTCGGGCGTCGCGGCGCCGGCCGCGGCGGCGACACCGCCGCTCCAGCGTGCAAACCGGTCGAGGGAGAAATTCGAGAGCATTCGCGCCTAGCCTAGCGCATGCCGCCGCAAGTTCAACATGGCGAATGCCAGCAAAGCCAAGCGGTACAGTGGTCGGAGAACAACTCCGTCAACGCCAACCGACACTGGCGGAAAGGGGCGCGGAATACGATTTGGCGACGCCGGACCGCCGACCACCCGTCATTCTCTTTGACTTCGGTCGCTCCGGCCATACTTTGGCGGGAGTCGTTCCCGCGGAGATGTCATGCGGCCCACTTTGAAACTCGCTCCCCTCGCCCTCCTGGCGCTCGTCGCCTTCGCCCAGCCGGCGTTCGCCGAGACACCCGAGCGCCCCGCCCCCCAAGGCGGCGTGCTGTCGCTCCTGCCGGCGCCGCAGGTGACCGAGCATTCGATCACGCTTGGCGGGCTCAAGCTGGATTACCAGGCCAAGGCCGGCACGCTGTCGCTCTTGTCCGGCAAGGGCGAGGTCACGGCCGAGATCTTCTATGTCGCCTATACGCAGCAATCGCCGGCGCCGGCGAAGGACCGGCCGATCACCTTCGTCTTCAACGGCGGGCCGGGCGCGGCGTCGGCCTATCTGCATCTCGGCGCGATCGGGCCGCGCATCGTCGCGACCGCCGCCGACGGCGAGTTCCTGCGCCCGCCGCAAAAGCTGATCGACAATCCCGACAGCTGGCTCGACATGAGCGATCTCGTCTTCGTCGATCCCGTCGGCACCGGCTACAGCCGCGAAGCGCCGGGGCATGAGCCCAAGGAATTCTGGAGCGTCGACGCCGACGCCAGCTCGGTCGGCGCCTTCATCCGCCTCTATCTGGCGCAAAACGGCCGCACCGGATCGCCGCTGTTCCTCGCCGGCGAGAGTTATGGCGGCTTTCGCGCCGCGCTGCTTGCCCGCACGCTGCAGGAGGATGTGGGCCTGAGCCCCAGCGGCGTCGTGCTGATCTCGCCGGCGCTGGAATTCATGCTCGTGCGCCCCGACCAGTTCGACCAGTTGCACTGGGCGCTGGAGCTGCCGTCGCTGGCGGCGACGCGGCTCAAGGGCGACGGCGTCAGTGGTGATGCGTTGCGCGACAGGCTGGCCGAGGTCGAGCGTTACGCGCTCGGCGATTATCTGGCCGCGCTGAACAGCGGGCTGGAGCAAGGCGGCAAGCTCGCCAGCGGACGCGTTTCAGAAATCACCGGCCTGCCGCTCGAGCTCGTCCAGCGCAATTTCGCCCGCATCCCCACCGGGCTTTTCGCCAAGGAATTCCACCGCGCCACGGGCAGAGTGCTCAGCCCCTATGACGCCACCATCGGCACCGCCGACATCGTGCCGCAAAGCGCGCGCGATGAGACCCCCGACCCGGTTCTCGACCGCAGCGTTCCGGTGCTGACCTCCGCCTTCGTCGCCTATGCCCGCGACGAGCTCAACTACCGCACTGAGGTCAGCTACAGGCTGCTCAATGGCGAGATCAGCCGCAACTGGGATTACGGCATGTCGGGCCAAGGTTATGCCGGCGTGATGAACGACCTGCAGCGCGCCCGCTCACTCAACCCTGCGCTGAGCGTCGTCATCGTCAACGGCTACACCGACCTCGTCACGCCCTATCTCGCCTCGCGCTATCTGGTGAACCAGGTCCCCTCGCTGGCCGACGCCAAGCCGATCCGGCTCGACGTCGTCGAGGGCGGCCATATGATGTATCTGCGGCCGGACGGAAGGCGCGCGCTGAAGGACGCGGCATCGGAGCTTTATCAGGCGACGCAGTAGCTCCCGACCGGCCCGCGGCAAAGGACCTGCGCCAACGCAAGCGCCGCGCTGGAGCAGCGCAGCGCCTGTTTTCGCCCGTATAGCTGCGGGCGCGGCTCCGACTGGGGCGGAACCGCCTCACGCAAACACGCTGAAACCCGCATGGCCGATGTCGTCGTCCTCGAAAGCCGCGAAAGGGTGCTGGCCGGCATCCTGTTCACGGCCGCCGCTTATTTCCTGTTTTCGGCGCAGGATGCCTCGATCAAGCTTCTGGTCGCCGGCATGACGGTCTGGCAGATCATGTTCGTCCGCTCGATCACCGTGCTCGTTGCCTGCGGCGCAGTCGGCGGCAAGCGGCTGTTCGCCGACACGATCGATTCGCCGATCGTCAAGCCGATGCTGGTGCGCAGCGCCTTCACGCTGGCCGCCTGGCTTTGCTACTACAATGCGGCGCGTTCGCTGCAGCTCGCCGAGCTCACCACCATCTATTACGCCGCGCCGATCATCGTCACCGTGCTGTCGGTGCTGATCCTGGGCGAGGCGGTGCCGCTGTTGCGCTGGATCGCGGTGTTCATCGGCTTCGCCGGCGTCTTCATCGCCTGCGATCCGACGCGGCTCGGCCTCTCCGTGCCGGTGCTCCTGGTGTTGGCGGCGGCCGTGCTTTGGGGGATCGCCGTCGTGCTCCTGCGCAAGACGGCGCTGCAGGAGCGCACGACGATCCAGCTGGTGCTCAACAATTTCTATTTCCTGCTCTTTTCGGCCGTGCCGGCGCTGCTCTGGTGGCGCATGCCCGACTGGCGGCAGCTTGTTCTGCTTGTCAGCGTCGGAGCCCTTGGCGGGGTTGCGCAGTATGTGCTGTTCGAAGGCATGAAGCGCGCGCCAGTGTCGATCATCGCGCCGTTCGAATACACCTCGCTGGTCTGGGCCTTCGCGCTGGGCTACGCCATCTGGGGCGACCTGCCGCGAACGGAAGTGTTCATGGGCGCGGCGCTGATCATCGGTGCCGGCCTGCTCATCGTCGGCAACGAGCGTTTCCGCAAACGGGAGCAGGCCTGATGACAGAAGGCTGTCAGCAGCAACCCAATAGGTTGGCGTCATGACCGATGCGCTCGACATGCCGGAAAAGCTCGCAACCGCGGCCGCCGATACCGCTGCCGAACGCACGCTCGGCATCATCCTGGTGTCGGCCTCGGCGATCGCCTTCGCGCTCACCGGCGTGCTGACCAAGTCGATCCATGCCGATCCGCTGACCATCACCTGCTGGCGCGGTTTCTTCGGCTCGATCCTGATCAGCCTCTACGTTCTGTGGCGCCGGCGTCGCTCGGGCGGACGCGAAAGCCTGAAACTCGGCTGGCGCGGCTGGCTGCTTGCGGTCGAGGGCGCTGCCGCCAGCATCGCCTTCATCTCGGCCTTCAAATTCACTTATGTCGCCAATGTCGCCGTCATCTATGCGACCTCGCCTTTCATCGCAGCGTTGCTCGCCTTCCTTCTGGTGCGGGAAAAATTCCGGCTGCAGACGATGGTTGCGGCCGCCGTATCGCTTTGCGGCGTCGCCATCATGGTGGGCGCCGGCCTCGGCAACGGGCACCTGTTCGGCGATGGGCTGGCGCTTTTGATGACCGCCGGCAGCGCGCTCTACATGATCATGGTGCGCGCTTTTCGCGATTCGCCGGTCGTCTGGGCCGGCGCTGTCTCGGCCTTCCTGCTTTTCGTGCTCGGCTGGTTCGTCACCGATCCGCTGGCCGTGTCCGCCCGCGACGTGGCGCTGCTTGCCACCTTCGGCTGCTCCTTCGCGCTTGCCTCGATCCTGTGGACGGAAGGCTCCCGGCTGATCCCGTCGGCGGAAGCCGGGCTGCTGGGTTCCGCCGAGGTGCCGTTCGCCATCGTGTTTGCCCTGCTGTTCCTCGGCGAAGTCCCGCCGATGGCCAGCATCATCGGCGGCGCCATCGTGCTTTGCGCGGTTTTCGCGCATGCCGGACGCGACTGGATGAAGGCGAAATCGGCGCGTTCGTAAAATATTTTCGCGGTCACGGAACCATCATCCGACTCAGGCATTGTTAGCTTGACGGGTCACCCCCCAAGTCCCCCCAAACCCCTCGACCCGTCCGACTAGAAGCCGACCCGCAAAAAGGTCGGCTTTTTCTTTGGGGCTTCATCGTTTTGGGCAGTTCCCGGGAAATGGCGCCGCGATTCCGTTCAGGACGACAAGGCCAGGCCGCTGCCCAGAAGCTCCGCCAGATCCCGCGCCGGGCGGGGGACCTCGCGGCCTAGCCGAATGGCGAAATCGGCCATCGGCAGCGGCGGCAGGTCGAAATCGGCAGATGCCACCACAATACCCGAATGGGCGAAACGCCGGGTGCGCGGCGTCAGCGCGATGCCGGCATTGACCGCGCTGCGCAGGCCGGCAAGGCTGGCGCTGCCGGCGGCGATGCGGTAGCGGCGGCCAGCCGAGTCGAGCGCATTGAGCGCGGCCTCGCGGAAGCCGCAATAGGGATCGAGCAGCGCCAGCGGCACCGCTTCGGGCTGCGCCGCCAGTCCTTTTTCCGAGCAGAGCCACAGCATCGGTTCGCTGATCAGCGCCACCTCATCTGGCGATGCGGCATGGCGCATGGTGATCGCGAGGTCCAACTGGCCTGCCTGCAGCGCCGATCCGAGCTCCAGGGAGCGGCCGACGCGCAGCTCGATCCGCACACGTGGATGGCTGGTAGCGAAGGCGCGCAACAGGTCCGGCAGGCCTTGATCGGCGAAATCCTGCGTCGTGCCGATGGCGATGCGGCCGCCGGCGCGCGCACCTTTCAGCGCCAGCCACGCCTCGGTGTGGACGGCGAGGATGCGCCGGGCGTGGCCGACAAGGTCCTCGCCGGCCGGGCTCAGCCCGCGTCCCCTGCCCTGCGGGGTGAGCAGCGGCTCGCCGACGATCTCTTCCAGCCGCTGCATCTGTGCGGTTACCGCCGACGGCGTGCGGCCGACAGTGGACGCGGCCTTGGCGAGCGAGCCGCTATCGACGAAGGCAAGGAAGGTTTTCAAAAGATCCGGATCGAGCGTCTCCATACTTCGATAATATCGAAGCAATTATCAAAAACAATTCGATTTTATTGATGCTACGACGGTGACATGGTTCGCCAACCCGAAGGAGAGAAAATGCCTATCATCAATATCAGCGTCACCGGCAAGCCCGACGCCAAGCTGTCCGCCGCGATCGCCAGGGAAGCGACCGAAATCACGGCGACGCTGCTGCGCAAGGATCCGACCATCACAGCTGTCGCCGTCAACTACATCGATCCGCAGCACTGGTTCGCCGGCGGCAAGTCGCTCGCCGAGCACGGCACCAGCACGTTCTGGCTCGACATCAAGGTCGTCGACGGCACCAACACCAAGCTCGAGCTCGAAGCCTATCTGAAGGCGATATTCGAGACTTTCGGCCGGCTGCTCGGCGGCGTGCATGAGGAGAGTTATGCCTTCGTGCATGAGGTGCCGGCGGCGGCCTACGGCTATGGCGGCAAGAGCCAGGAGTTTCGGTTCATCAGCGGAAGGCTGAAGGCGGCGTGAGAGTGTTTTGCTCCTCCGCCCGGACGGTACGCTATCTAGCTGGAGGATGGAGCCTGGTATCCAGCGCGAAATCCTCCTGCAGGTGCGGCTTGTAGAGGCCGCTCGCCCGGCCGGGATCGAACACCAGGTTCCAGCTATGCTGGGACACGGCGCTTGGAATCAGAAACAAGGGGTGCTCTGCCAGCAGACCGTCGCCAAACTGTTGCTGCCCCGGGCTTGGAATGCCTGGCCGAAGCCAGTTCGCGTTTGGAATATCGCCGATTTCCACAACATGAATTTTCGAAGGATCGGCGATCTCGAATGCCGTCAGCACGTGGCGGACTGTATCGAGCGTGCGAAATCCTTTGTGTACAGCCACCTCCAGAATGGCGGTCGAGGGGTCAATGGATGCATAGACGGCCCTGACACCTTTGCTGTTCCACCTTCCCCCAAGCTTGAAGGCTCCCTCGCCGCTATCCCAGCTTGCCTGGAAGCGTTTGTGATCAAGCCTCCAGCCGAGGACTTCTCCCGTCCCAAGAGAACCCGGCAAAGGCGTCACGCGTAGACACCATAGTCGAGCCGCTCGAGGAATTCCTGGACAAGGACAGTGCCCGCCGCCGTGGCCAAGAGATCGATCGGTCGCCGGTTGTCCAAGCCCATGGCGGGCTCAATCATCCACTTTTCGGCCGCTTCCTGAGTGCCGAGAATGGACGTGGCCTTGGTGAGAACCCTGGCGAAATTCCAGGTCCTTGAGCCCTGCTCCCGATTGAGCGTCCTGGAGTGATCCGATTTGTGCCGCTGAAATGTCCGCTCGCTCATGCCGAACGCCGCCTCGAAGGCGTCTGCTTCGATGACGGTCAGTTGCCTGACAAGGCTTTCCAGAGCCTGGCTTGGAATTCCATGCAGGATCATTTCATGGGCCTCGAGCGGGTTGGATACCGAGGATCCAAGAACCTTCGGCCCACCGAACAGGTCGACCAGCCGTTCGAACTCCGGTTCCATATGCAGTGCTTCGGCAAACCCCGTCGGAAAACTGGCCATTTTTACGTCTCACGTCACGTGTCACTTTATTTACGACATATGTCATAGCTTTTCAAGTGGAGATCGAGGCGCTGCATCACCCCACATTGACCTTGCCCACGCTTCCGCTACCCTCTGCCCCGAAGCGGCCGTTCAAGAGCCGCGCCCTGGAGGAGACTGGGAGAGAGCGGCATGATCCTGACCCTGGCGCTGCTGGCGGGCCTTGTTCTTGCCTGGCTGCTGATCGCGGTGATCGAGAGGTTCCGGCTCGACCTGCGCTTCACCCAGGCGCTGCTCTATGTGCCGTTCAAGCTCGCCTACCGCATCGCCGACAACCGTATCCGCATTGCCCGCAGCGCCAAGACGCCGGTGATCTACGTGGTCTCGCACCAGTCGCGCATCGAACCGGCGCTGATGCTGTCGCTGCTTCCCGACGACACGCTGCATATCCTGGACGAGGCCTCGGCGCGCTCGCCCTGGCTGGAACCGTGGCGCGAGCTTGGGCGCACGATCGCCTTCAACGCCGAGCATGTCTACGTCAGCCGGCGGCTGGTGCGCGTGCTGAAGGGCAAGGGGCGGCTTGCCGTATACCTGCCCGACAATGTCGAGCCGGACGTCAAATCCTTCCGGCTGTTTCGCGCCATAACCCGCATCGCCATGCAGGCCGACGCGAGCATCGTGCCGATCTTCGTTGCCGGCACACGCGACCTGCCGGTGTCGCTGACGCCGAACGAGAAAGCGCCGCGCCACTGGTTCCCGCGGCTTTCGATGAGCGTGCTGGAGCCAATGACCATCGCCGAATTGGTGGCGCGCAATCCCGACATGGCCTCCAACACCAACGCGCTGTTCGACCGTTTCGCCGAGGCGCGGCTCTACGGCACCAATCTCGACCGTGGCCTCTTCCTTGCCATGCGCGACGCCGCCGATCGCGTCGGCCCTTCGCATCCGATCATCGAGGATGTGATTTCCGGCTCGCTCAGCTACCGCAAGCTGTTCATCGGCGCGCGCGTGCTCGGCCGCCATTTCGAGGCGGTGACGGCGCCGGGCGAAGCGGTCGGCGTGCTGTTGCCCAACGCCAATGGCGTGGTGCTATCCTTCGTCGGCCTGATCTCCGCGGGCCGCGTCGCGGCGATGATCAACTACACCGCCGGCCCGGCGAGCGTAACCGCGGCGATCCGCACCGCCGTCATCCGCACCGTGATCTCGTCCCGCGCCTTCATCGAAAAGGCCGCCATCGACGACATCGTCGCCGCGGTCGAGGCAGGCGGCGCCAAGATGCTGTGGCTGGAGGATGTGCGCGCCAGCGTGACCACGCTGGACAAGATCGCGGCCGCACTTCTATGGCGCTTGCCGTTGCAGCGGCAGCAGGCGGGCAAACCGGCGGTGATCCTGTTCACCTCCGGCTCGGAAGGCACGCCGAAGGCAGTGGTGCTGTCGAACCGCAACCTGCTTGCCAATGTCATGCAGGCCGAGGCGCGCGTCTCAGTCTCGCCGGCCGATATCCTGCTCAACGTGCTGCCGGTGTTCCACTCCTTCGGGTTGACCGGCGGCACCATCCTGCCGCTGGTGCTGGGGATAAAGCTGTTCCTCTATCCCTCGCCGCTGCACTACAAGATCATCCCGGAGATCGCCCGCAAGGTGAAGCCGACCGTGATGTTCGGCACCGACACCTTCCTCGCCAATTACGCGCGCACCGCCAAGGACGGCGACTTTTCCAGCCTGCGCTTCGTCGTGGCCGGAGCGGAAGCGGTGAAGCCGGAAACACGGCGCACCTACCGTGACCGTTTCCAGGCCTCGATCGTCGAAGGTTTCGGGCTGACCGAGGCGGCTCCGGTAGTGGCCGTGAACACCGCCATCCATGGCCGCGACGGCACGGTCGGGCGGCCGCTGCCGGCCATCCGCATGAAGCTGGAGCCGGTCGAAGGCATCGCCGAGGGCGGCCGGCTGTGGCTCGACGGGCCGAACATGATGATGGGCTACATGACCGCCGACCGTCCCGGCGAATTGCAGCCGCTGGAAGGCTGGCACGACACCGGCGACATCGTTTCGATCGACCGCGAAGGCTTCATCACCATACGCGGGCGGGCCAAACGCTTCGCCAAGATCGCCGGCGAGATGGTGTCGCTGGGCGCCGTCGAGATGCTGGTGCAGTCGCTATGGCCGGAAGAGCGCCACGCGGCGGTTGCCGTGCCCGACAAGAGGCGTGGCGAGCGCATCGTGCTGGTCACCACCGCCGACGACGCCAGTGCCGAGGAACTGCGCCAGTTCGGCAAGAAAGCCGGCGCGGCCGAGCTGATGGTGCCCAACGACATCATCAAGGTGGAAGAAATCCCGGTGCTGGGCTCGGGCAAGACCGATTACATCTCGGCCCGCAAGCTGGCGATCGACCGGCTGGGGCTGGGCGTGGCAGCTTAGATAGAGCGCCGGCGCTACCCGATATCCGAGGGCGGCACCTTTTCCCCCTCCAGCCGCGCCCGCTTCGAATAAGCGCGCACGCTGAACGGCAGGAACAGCAGATAGCCGCCGACCGAAGCGGTCAGCGTGTACCAAGGATAGGTCATCAGCAAGAGGATGTAGAGCACCACGCCGAGGATCACCGGCAGCACCCTGTCGCCCGGCACCTTGACGCTCTTGCCCGAATAGACCGGCAGGCGGCTGACCAGAAGAAATGCGATGAGCACCGTGAAGCCGGTGGCGACGAAGGCGGCCGGCCGGGTAGGCTCCAGCCCCAGCCGCAGGAAATAGAGATAGAGCGGCAGCATGACCAGGACGGCACCCGCCGGGGCCGGCACGCCGACGAAATATTCGGTCTGCCATGCGGGTTGGTCGGTGTCGTCGGCCAGCACGTTGAAGCGGGCAAGCCGCATGCCGCAGGCGATGGTGAAGAGAAGTGCTGCGATCCAGCCCGGCGAGCCGGCGCGATCGAGCAGGAAGGCGTAGAGCACCAAAGCCGGAGCCACACCGAAATTGACGATATCGGCCAGCGAATCCATCTGCGCGCCGAATTTCGAGGTGGCCTTCAGCATGCGCGCCAGCCGCCCGTCGATGCCGTCGAGGAAGGCGGCGAGCAGCACCATGACCACGGCGATCTCGAAGCGGTTCTCGAAGGCGAAGCGGATGCCCGAAAGGCCGGCGCAGATGGCAAGCACCGTGACCAGATTGGGCAGCACCATGCGCATCGGGATCTCGCGGATGCGCGGACCGCCGCTGGCATGGGCCTCGAATTTTTTGAACGGCGCGCCCAACGCTCAGGAAATCCTGACCAGTGGCGTGACCGCCGTGCCGCCAAACTCGGCAAGCACGGTCTCACCGCCCACCGCCGTCTGGCCGACCGCGACGCGCGGCACGGCGCCTGACGGCAGGAAGACGTCGACGCGCGAGCCGAAGCGGATCAGGCCGAAACGCTCGCCGATCGCGATCGAGCCCTCGGCCTCGGCCCAGCAGACGATGCGGCGCGCAACGAACCCGGCGATCTGGACGGCAGCAATCGTGCCGTTGGGACTGTCGATGACCAGCCCGTTGCGCTCGTTCTCCGCGCTTGCCTTGTCGAGCTCGGCATTGAGGAATTTGCCGGGCTTATGCTCGATGCGGGTGATCCTGCCGCGCACCGGAGCACGGTTGATGTGGCAGGAAAACACGTTCATGAACACCGAGATGCGGGTCATCTCGCCCGAGCCCAGGCCAAGCTCGCTCGGCGGCACGGCCGGTCCGACCGCCGAGATCACGCCGTCGGCCGGGCTCACCACCAGCCGGTCGTCGACCGGCGTGACGCGCTCGGGATCGCGGTAGAAATAGACGCACCAAGCAGTGAGGATCAGCCCGATCCAGAACAGGATCGACGAGAAATAGCCGAGAAACAGCGTTGCCGCGGCGAAGGCGGCGATGAAGGGATAACCTTCGCGATGGATCGGAACGAAACTATTCTTGACCGAGTCGAGAAGCGTCATGAGGCTTGGGGCGGTCCCTGTTTCAGGTTGCGCCTCAATAGCGGAAAGCCCCCCTCCCCGCAACGCAACAATGGGGGATAGGCGGGGCACGGATACCGCGAACGCGGGCAGGTAATTACCGGGCGGCAGCTGAGCGATCAAAGTGCGCGCCGAGTTCAGGCATCGTGGCCTCGGCGAGCTTTTCGTAATCCTCGCCACACAAGAGTACACTGCCATTCGGCGAAGACAGCGAGAGGAAGGTCCGGTCACACGCCAGCACCACCCAATTCACAACTGGCCCCTCCGCCGTTTGCGCCACCGAGTTAGCTGAAACGATGGCACCTAGTGGATCAAAGCCGGCCTTGCGTAGCAGAAGGTCGACAGCCACGGGAGCGTGATTTTGTTCAGACAGTTGGATCACTGTCTCAATCTCCGACTGTTCCGCGCGTCCAAGCAGTGTCCCGACACTCGGTGCGTTAGCTCCCAACGGGTTCTCACCCGGGCGCATGACAGGAGGGTCTTCAGGGGCGATATACTCGTAAACTGCGACGCGTGTCTTTGTCGCGGCGCATAGCCGAAGCTCGTTAGCGCTGGTGCGCAGTTGGAAGATCATCTGCTTTTCGCCTTCGACGTCCAGCATCCTCGCCATGCCGAACCCCAGTTTGATCTCCAATGGCGATATCGTTGCACAGGCGAGGCCGGCGCCGACTTCGCGCTGGCTCAACATCTGACGCGCCAGTTTGCCAACCGACTCGTGAAGAAGCCTGCCCTCGCGCTGGGGGTTGGACAGCACTAGTCGATCGATCGCGTCATCGTAGTTGTCATCATCGACAATTTGCAGATCGGGCCAAGAAGCGATCCAACGCGCGAGCAAATCCTCCATCGGCATGGTGTCATCGGCCTCGTAGAAAGCATCGTCAAGTGTATCCAAGAAATCGTCGCGGCCGCCCTCGAAGCCCGTTTGTTTCGCCGCTTCGTCGGGATGCTTGGCAACCCAAGCTGACATCTTTTCCAACGTCGCCAGCTGCCCTTTTGCCCCGCACGCGCTGAGTCCGGCTCTGGCGTTGGCAATCATGGTGTCGATTTCGCTGCCTGCATTATGGATGAATTGACTATGGCCGCCGTTCTTCACCTCCAAGGAGTACTGGTCCGCATGAAAGACCTGCATCGCCTTAGGGTTGATCTCCGGATAGCGATAGAGCCCTTTGGAAACCATCGTCACTACGAATTGCATAACAGCGAAGACGAGATGAAATGACCTTTCGTCGGCCTGTTCGATCTTCGAACGAGGCACCATGATCGAGGATACCAGAACGCTACTTGCCCTATCTGCGGAAGCCAGCGATTTCCTCTCGGAGCCCCTGTTGGATTTGCGTGAGAAAAAGCTAAACATCGAAAATGCTTTCCTGAGACGAAAACGATGGCGAGATTCTCTATGGCGCGACGATATCATCAGACGTTGGATTTGAAAGGCACCAGAATAGCCAGGTTTGCTGGCGCTGCGGCCCGATCGATAGGCGGGCTTAAATCACTGAAGGACTATGTCGGCGCGGCATAAGCTGATCCGTCCTAGGCTGGAGAACCCGCCAACGGAGCCAGCCAAATGTCGTCATCGAAATCGGCCAGGAAAGCCAATATCGTCACTGAGGGCCTTGCCTTCGGCGAGTCACCGCGCTGGCATGACGGGCGGCTCTGGCTCTGCAACTGGGGCACCGGCGAGATTCTTGCCGTGGACGAAGGCGGCAAGAGCGAGGTCATGCTGACCGTACCGGCAGTCCTGCCCTATTCGATCGACTGGCTGCCGGATGGACGATTGCTTGTCGTTTCCGGCCGGGAAGGCCTTCTGCTCCGGCAGGAAGCGGACGGAGCGCTCGTCACCCATGCCGATCTGCGGGGACTGTCGAAAAGCCCCTGGAACGAAATCGTCGTGGATGGGCGCGGCAACATCTACGTCAATGGCGGTGGGCCGGCGCCGGCGCCGGGCGAGCATTTCGGACCGGGCACGATCGTGCTGATCATGCCGGACGGCACGGTTCGGCAGGTCGCCGAGGACATCGCCTTCGCCAACGGCATGGCGGTGACGCCGGACAACCGGACACTGATCGTCGCCGAATCCCACGCCAGGCGGCTGACTGCCTTCGACATCGGCGAAGACGGGGGCCTTTCCAAGCGGCGTGTCTGGGCCGATCTCGGCAACGACTATCCCGACGGCATCTGTATCGATGCCGAAGGCTGTGTCTGGTATGCCGACGTGCCGAACCGGCATTGTGTCAGGGTGCGCGAAGGCGGCGACAAAATCGACGGTGTCGAGGTCGATCGCGGCTGCTTTGCCTGCATGCTGGGTGGAACCGACGGCAGGACGCTGTTCCTCCTTGCCGCCGAATGGCGGGGTTTCGAAAACATGGTGAGCGACGCCCGCACCGGCCAGGTGCTGAGCATCGCTGTGTCCGCGCCGGGGGCCGGATGGCCTTCTTAAACCTCCGGCACGCGCTGGTAGTTGGCGATGTCGGCCTTGACGCCAAGGCGCGCGATGGCTTCCTGCGCGCTGAACGCGATGCGCTCATGCGCCGCCTTGACGATCGGCACCACCTTGTCGACCGCCGCCTGGCTTTCCCATTCGACCACGGTGACGATGTTGAACTCGCCCGGGCCGGAGAATTGTTCGAGCAGGAAATCCTGCACGAACCCTTCCTGCTGGCGCAGCAGTTCATGCGTCATCCTGGCCTTGCTGAGGATTTCGTCGCGCGCTTCCGCCGGCACGACGAATTTGTCGACCCGGAACACGCTGCCGGTTCGGTGGTTTTTGGTGGTCATTTCGATCTGTCTCCGTTTGGGAAAGTTGCCTGGCAGGTGGCTCGGAGACGGTTTGCAAGCTCAAGGTAAGTTGAGGTCAAGGGGGATTTTGCGCCGACTTCTCCTTCTCCCCTTGTGGGAGAAGGTGGATCGGCGCGGAGCGCCGAGACGGATGAGGGGTGTTGGAAGGAACGAGGCGGTGGCGATTTCGAACGTATCGCAAAGCTGGAACACCCCTCATCCGACCTCGCTTCGCGAGGCCACCTTCTCCCACAAGGGGAGAAGGGGAAGTCGGCGCTAGCTCACCTCTGCCGTCCTTCTCCTCACAACCACCCCCAACTCATCGCTCTCGCGCGCGATACGCAGGCGCTCTTCGGCTTCGGTCGCTTCGCGCTGGCGGTCCCACATCGAGGCGTAGAGGCCGTGCTTGGCGAGCAGCGCCGCGTGGGTGCCGCGCTCGGCGATCTGGCCGTCCTTCAGCACGATGATCTCGTCGGCCGAGATCACCGTCGACAGGCGGTGGGCGATCACTATGGTGGTGCGGCCCTTGCTGACGAGGTCGAGCGCGGCCTGGATCTCCTGCTCGGTGTGGCTGTCCAGCGCCGAGGTCGCCTCGTCCAGCATCAGGATCGGCGGCGCCTTGAGGATGGTGCGGGCGATGGCCACGCGCTGCTTCTCGCCGCCCGACAGTTTCAGCCCGCGTTCGCCGACCATCGAGCGGTAGCCTTCGGGCAGCTTGTCGATGAACGGGCCGATCTGGGCGAGCTCGGCCGCCTTGCGCACCTCCTCCTCGCTGGCGCCCACGCGACCGTAGCGGATGTTGTAGGCGATGGTGTCGTTGAAGAGCACGGTGTCCTGCGGCACCATGCCGAGCATGGCGCGCAGGCTCTCCTGCGTGACGTCGCGAATGTCCTGGCCGTCGATCAGCACCTGGCCGCCCTGCACGTCGTAGAAACGGAACAAAAGCCTGGAAATGGTCGACTTGCCGGCGCCGGACGGGCCGACGATCGCCACCGTCTTGCCGGCCGGCACCTCGAAGGAAACACCTTTCAGAATCTTGCGGTTCGGATCGTAGGAGAAGTGCACGTCACGGAACTCGACCTTGCCGGGGCCGACCTTCAGCGGCTTCGCATCCGGCTTGTCGACGATTTCCTGCGGCACGTCGAGCAGGTCGAACATGTGCTCGATGTCGGTCAACCCTTGCCGGATTTCGCGGTAGATGAAGCCGATGAAGTTGAGCGGCACCGAAAGCTGGATCAGCATGGCATTGATGAAGACGAAATCGCCGACCGTCTGCCTGCCGGCCTGCACCTCCAGCGCCGACATGCACATGACGATGACGGTGCCCAGACCGAAGATGACGCCTTGGCCAAAATTCAGCCAGCCGAGCGAGGTCCAGGTTTTCGTCGCGGCGGTCTCGTAGCGCGCCATCGAGCGGTCGAAGCGCTCGGCTTCCATGCGCTCATTGGTGAAATATTTGACGGTCTCGAAGTTGAGCAGAGAGTCGATCGCCTTGGTGTTGGCGTCGGTGTCGCTGTCGTTCATGTCGCGGCGGATCGAGATACGCCAGTCGCTCGCCTTGACGGTGAACCAGACATAGAGGCTGACGGTGACGGCGACCACGGCGACGTATTTCCAGCCATAGGTGAAGGCGAATATGCCGGCCGTCAGCGCGAATTCGAGGATGGTCGGCGCCGTGTTCAGCATGATGAAGCGCACGATCGTCTCAATGCCCTTGGTGCCGCGCTCGATGATGCGCGACAGGCCGCCGGTGCGACGCTCGAGATGGAAGCGCAGCGACAGCTGATGCATGTGGACGAAGGTGCGGAAGGCGAGTTGGCGCACCGCATACTGGCCGACCCGGGCGAACAGCGCGTCGCGCAACTGGTTGAAGCCGAGCTGGATCAGGCGCAGCACGTTATAGGCGATGACCAGCGCCACCGGCGCCAGCAGGAAGGACGGCAGCGGCGGCGGCGTCTTCGAGGCATGGGCCAGCGCGTCGGTCGCCCATTTGAAGAAATACGGACCGGCGACCAAGGTGAGCTTGGCGACGACCAGAAGCAGCGTCGCCCAGGTGACGCGGGCTCTGAGATCGGCGCGGTCGGCCGGCCACATATAGGGCCACAGGTTGCGCAGGGTCGTGAGGGTGCCGGCTTCGGCGGATACGGTCTTTTCGGCCACTAGTCTTGCCTTTTGGGTGAGAGTGTCAGCGCCGGAGCATGATGCCGAAAGCGCAGAGCGACTTTTCGAACGGCATCATGCTCTTTCTCCTGGATTCGGAGCCGGGCAGCAGAAGTTGACGAGTTGGATGAGCGAGGCCGAGACACCCGCAAGCGCGGCACGGTCGACCGCGTAGCGCGAACGCTGCCGGTCGGCCTCGAAGCGGACCAGCCCCGCCTCTACCAGTATCTTCAGATGCTGCGAGACAGTCGACTGGGCGAGGTCGAGATGGTCGACCACCTCACGGCACGAGCAGCAGCGGCTGGCCGAGAGGCGCTTCAGGATTTCGATGCGCGCCGGATGCGACAGCGCCGCCATGCGGAGCGCCATAGCGTGGCTGTCGCTGCAGCGGGTTACGGGGGATTCGATCATCGTCCATCGGCGATAGACGATGGATAGTGAGAGGGCAAGCTAGGCGGATGGGTAGATTTGTCTGAAGGAGGTCGCAGCCCTCTCGTTCATCATTCTAGGGCGGAGCGACGCGAAGCGTCGCGTAGACCCTAGAATCCATGCCGGGACGTTCGCGCGAGATGCGGCGATCGAGAATGGGACTCCGTAGGATGCCTGAAAAAGATAGGTCTGCACCGTGGCATCGCCTTTATGTCACGGCATGGATTCTAGGGTCTGCGCGCGTCGCTTCGCTCCTTGCTCCGCCCTAGAATGATGGGTGGACGGCCCCTTGCGGCATCGAATGTGCCAAACTGGGCTGTGATTAACT
>NZ_JAVIIV010000049.1:0-7299 GCF_033977215.1 Mesorhizobium humile | reverse complement strand
CAGCCAGGCTGCACCTCGACTATCTTGCCGTTGATCGGCAGGCACTGCAAAACCGACTGCGGGGCTGATGTGCCAGTTGAGATCGGTGTTACGCCGGATTGTTTCTACGGCGCAGATTACCCGCAGATCTACCACAAGGCCGGCGCATGGCGGGGTAGGTCGAAAGCCCCTCAGGGCGACTGGAGACGTGCCTCGCGCCTATCGCCTTCTCAACCTCAGATGATCAGCACCGCGCCGCAAAGGCGGTCCCCGCTACAGCGCTAGTTGAAGAGCGCGCGGGCGACCGCCTTTGCTCTCTCCAGCGCTTCAGCTCGCGTCGGTTTTCGACTGTCGTCGACAGATGACAAACCCCTCAGCGGCAGTCAGCTGGCACCTCGAACTGTGTCCACGCCGAGGTGAAGTGGTTCAATGCCAGCAAAGGTTTCGGCTTCGTTGCACTCGCCGACGGCGCGGACGCATATCTTCATATGCGGGTGGTGGAGGCGGCCGGATGCCGCAGTGGCGCGCATCTCAAGGTTATCCTTGAGGAAAGGCCAAAGGGCCGTCAGGTGGCGCAAAGGTAGAGGTCGTGAAAGCGTCAACTCCTCAGCGTGTAGCGGACCGATCCAGTGTTGGACTGGGCCCCCAGTCGGAGATCTCAGGCACCGTTAAGTTTTACAATCCTGAAAGGGGCTGAGGCTTCATTGCACTAAAAGCGGCGAGAAGGATATTTCGTTCATGCCTCTGCGCTGACCCGGTCTGGGCTCGCTGCGCTGGTTGAAGGGCAAAAAGTATTCGCCGAATGCGCGGCAGGCAAAAGAGGTCTGGAACGCATTCGGCTCGCATAGCTCATCGCTCGGGCAGCCGATTCTGGGTAACGAGCCCGCTGCCGGAAGGCGACAGCGGGCTCGCATCGAAAACAGCGCACGAAGGGACAGCGCTGAATTCACGCCGGCATGCACTTCAGGGACGTGCAATGCCGACACCGGGACCTTACAGGCCGAAGAGCTCATCGCAATGCACAAAATCTTTTCGCATGTGCGAAATTGTCAACACCACAGTTGCGCCAGGAATAATTATTCGCTGAACAATTGTAGCCATCACGGTGCCCAGTATATTGTTGTTGGTCCGATAATTGCGTCCTCAGAGGAACTGGCTTGGGAGGGGGAGAAATGGGTCCAAGATGCGGTTGCCCTATCGGCGCCCGCCACCTGTTGAGGAAATGGCTACCAACTAGGATACTGTTCAGCGCCTAAACTGCCGATGGCAAAAGCGGCGACTTTGAACATTGCTCAGGGCCCGGGCGTTCTTGGTCTGAGTTCGGTTGGGCAGGTAAATTACATGGCGCGCAGATTGCTCCGCATGGCGCAGCTGCGAGGAACTTACCCCCTTTCACCGAGACACAGCAGTATCGCTGGCCGGCTATCTGGAAGCACCGCCACAGCAGCTCCGGTTCGGAGGGAGCACCCGCTTGGTGGTGCTCTCGCCTTCGAGGCTTACACGCTGATTTAGTCTAGCCAGCCGATGCTGCGGAAAGGGTAGGGGGACCTATCCGCCACCGCCGGCCAGATAATGAGCGATACCGCACCAGCCATGCTGGCCCCTGGTTCGGGAGCGTGAACGGCAACGTGCCGAACCACCGCTCCCTTGCGATCGCATTGGCCAAGGCTGGGGAGTGAAACCCGACAATGTCCGACAACCGACATCGTCGGTTTGGGTGCGAACGCGTTGCCCGCAAGTCATTTCTGCCTGGCACGTTCCATGCTTACCTGATCTGTCGAACGCGTAGCGCACCAAGGAGCAAAACAGAGTCATGACGATGTTCGCTGCAAACCCCG
This sequence comes from Mesorhizobium humile, assembly GCF_033977215.1. Classification (NCBI taxonomy): domain Bacteria; kingdom Pseudomonadati; phylum Pseudomonadota; class Alphaproteobacteria; order Hyphomicrobiales; family Phyllobacteriaceae; genus Mesorhizobium; species Mesorhizobium humile. The sequence goes on along the minus strand of NZ_JAVIIV010000049.1, from coordinate 5,482 downwards.
GCGGCTGGGTTTCCAAGACCCTGCTGGTAACCATCTTAGCCTTCACCGGAATCAGGTCGCCAATGGCCGGCGAAAAGTCTCCATCCGATTTCCTGCTCCGCAATGGCATGGAAGTGGTGGTCATTCCTGACCATCGCGCTCCGATCGTCACCCACATGGTCTGGTACAAGGTCGGCAGTGCCGACGAGCCGCCCGGCAAATCCGGCATCGCGCATTTCTTCGAGCATCTGATGTTCAAGGCCACCGCCAACCACGCCGCCGGCGAGCTCGATCGTGCGGTGTCCGAGATCGGCGGCTCCAAGAATGCCTTTACCTACTACGACTTCACCGCTTTCCACGAGACCGTGCCGCCCTCGGCGCTGGGCCAGATGATGAGCTATGAGGCCGACCGCATGCGCAACCTCGTCCTCACCGACGACGTCATCAAGACTGAACGCGACGTGATTCTCGAGGAGCGCCGCTCGCGCATCGAGAATAATCCGCAGGCGGTGCTCACAGAGGAGCTTGATGCTACGCTCTGGCAAAATCAGCCTTATCGCATCTCGGTCGTCGGCTGGATGCAGGAAATCCAACAGCTCAACCGAGAGGACGCGAAGGCGTTTTACGACGCCCACTACCACCCAAATAGCGCGGTGCTGGTGGTGGTGGGCGATGTCGATCCCGACGCCGTGAAGGCAATGGCCGAAAGGACCTACGGCAAGATCGCGCGTGGACCGGATCTGCCGCCGCGCATCCGCCCCGTGGAGCCGGAGCAGAACACCAGACGCACGGTGACGCTCACCGATGCGCGCGTCTCGGTGCCGAGCTTTTCCACGCAATGGGTGGTGCCATCCTATCATACGGCCAAACCCGGCGAGGCGGAGGCGCTCGACCTGCTGGCCGAGATCCTCGGCGGCGGCAACCGCAGCCGGCTGTATCAGGAGCTCGTCGTCAAGCAGGGAATCGCCTCCTCGGCGGCCGCCTATTTCCAGGGCACGATGCTCGATGCCACCAACTTCACCGTCTATGGCGCCCCGCGCGGCGACGCCAAGCTCAGCGATGTCGAGGCGGCGGTCGATGCCGAGATCGCCCGCATCGTCAAGGACGGCGTGTGCGACGATGAGCTGGAGCGGGCCAAGACCCGCTACGTTCGTTCGATGATTTTCACCCGCGACAAACAGGACGAAATGGCCAATCTGTACGGCTGGACGCTCGCTACCGGCGGCAATGTGAAGGACGTTCAGGAATGGCCGGACCGCATCCGCAAGGTCACGGCGGAAGAGGTCAAGGCGGCCGCCGCCCGCTACCTCGTGCTCGACCACTCGACCACCGGCTATCTCTTGCCCCAGCAACAGGCGGGGAATTGATGATGAGCCTGGTCCTTGAACGGATGAGCGGCGTTCCTTCCCCCGCGAGGGGAGAAGGAACGGTGGTGCGCGCCATCGCCACTCTGTGCTTTGCCCTGTTCTTCCTGTCGCTGCCGGCGCTTGACGCGCGCGCCGCGATGAACATCCAGGAGGTCAGGTCGAAGAAGGGCGTCACCGCCTGGCTGGTGGAAGACCATTCCATACCGCTGATTGCCATCCGCTTCGTCTTCGATGGCGGCACCGCCCAGGATCCCGTCGGCAAGGAAGGGCTGGTCAATCTGATGACCGGCCTGTTCGACGAAGGCGCAGGCGACCTCGATAGCGAGGCCTTCCAGCAGAAGCTCGACGATGCCGGCGCCGAGATAAGTTTCCAGGCGGCGCGCGACGGGACCTACGGCTGGATGCGCATGCTGTCCGATCACAAGGACGAAGCTTTCGGCCTGCTGAAGCTGACGGTCAACAGCCCGCGCTTCGACCAGGCGCCGATCGACCGCATCCGCAGCCAGATCCTCTCCGGCATCCTTGCCAACGAGCGCGATCCCAATACGGTGGCGCGGCAGCGCTGGCTGCGCGCCATCTACGGTCAGCATCCCTATTCGCGGCCGGACGAAGGGACCAAGCAGAGCTTGGCCACCATCACGGCCGCAGACATCAGGGCTTTTCACAAAGCGAATTTTGCCCGCGGCGGCCTGCATGTGGCGGTGGTGGGCGATATCGACGCCGCCACGCTGAGCGGCAAGCTGGACGAGGTGTTCGGCGATCTGCCGCAGAAGCAGACGCTGGCTCCCGTGGAAGACGTCAAACTCAAGCTCGGCCAGCAGCTCGAAGTCAATTACGACCTGCCGCAGACCTCGCTGCAGCTTGCCTGGCCCGGCGTGAAACCGAACGCGCGAGATTTCTTCGCTGCCGCGCTAATGAATGAGATCCTCGGCGGTTCGACCTTCACCTCGCGCCTCTTCGAGGAGGTGCGCGAGAAGCGCGGCCTTGCCTATGGCGTCAGCTCGAAGCTAGTCGATCACGAGCATTCCAACGCGCTACTGGTGACGACTGCGACGCGCTCCGATCGGGCCGCCGAGACGCTTTCGATCGTGCGCAAGGTGGTGAAGGACATGGCCGAGAAGGGGCCGACCGAGGAGGAGCTCGCGGCGACCAAGAAATACCTGATCGGCTCGTTTGCGATTAACCACCTCAAGTCTTCGGATTCGATTGCGGCGACACTGGTCGGGCTACAGCGCGACAATTTCGCCATGGACTATATCAAAAACCGCGCTGCGCTGATCGACGCCGTATCTCTGGAGGATGTCAGGACGGAGGCTAAGAAGCTTCTGTCGGCCGATCCGACCGTCATGATCGTCGGGCCGCCGCTCAACCGATATTAAGGGATGAGCGGCAGCTTCCTTGCTGGTTAGCAAGGCAGCCAATCGCTTAAGCTTGCATCACCTGTCTCCTGGCGCTAATGCCGCCCTCTTTCTGCGGCATATGCCTACGACAAAAAATGCGAGCGCACGCGATCCGCGCGGCCCGCAATGATAAGTCGAGCTGTGGCGTCTAAGCTGACGCCTCAACATCGTAGATCGGCCACCTCCGATTGCTAGGTACCGAGGCACAGCCGTCCCGGCGCCGGCTTGCCGCGCCAGCATTGACTGACTTTGAGGTTCTGAGCGCGCTGATTCCTCCCGGGTCAGCCGCGCCAGCTTCTACGATCCCGAGATCAATCGCAGCTACGGCATGATGGCATCCCATTATGGCGTCGGCGTTCTTCCAGCACGGCCGGATCAACGCGACCCAGGATCAGACCGAAACTGGCCGCTTTCAAATCGGAACGGCGGCCGGAATGAAATCGGAATGACTGGCCGGCTTCAAATCGGAATCGATGGCCGGCTTCGTCGGAATACGCATCCAGGCCTGCCTTCGGCCCCATTTGGTCGATGAGCTTCAGCGCCGAATTGATTGTCAATTCCGGCAGGGACGACTCCTAGGCAGCCGCTTTTTTTGATACCCACGATCGCGCGACGCCGCAGTGAGCCGCGCGACGTCGCGGTGTGCAAGGAGAGTTGGTCGGCGGGAGTGTATGCGTTGCTCTGGAATCACCCGCTCTCGATTGTTGTGCTCTTATGAATCTCAGACATAGACGCGTGGAACGTGGTCCCGGAGCTGAGCATACAGCCCGACGATGTCAGTGCCCCACCAGGTGGCGACCTCATGCTGTGTGATGGTCTGATCTCCCTGCTGCCCGAGCAAGAGCACCTGATCGCCGAAACAAGCATCGGGGATGTCCGTGAGGTCGATACGGAGATGTTCTAAATGAACCGGCGGCAGCAGAGGCGCACGCCGGCCTCTCACCAGTGCCTCAGCGCCGGGCGGGAGCTGACGTGGCAGCCCGTCTCCCCAACCGATACCGAGCACTCCGACGACCATTCCTTGCTGGTAGCCAGGCAGGTCCGGCGCCGTCCCGAGCGAGGAGTCGGTCCGCTTGATTGAAACCAGAGAGCTCGAAATGGCTTTAAGAGCCGGCCGCAGGGTGACAGGCCGGGTGGAATGATCCGTGTCGGAGACACCAATGAACAAGGCGCCGGGATCGACGGCATCGAAATCCATCTCAGGGTATCGAAGCACACCCACCGTGCTCGCCACCATCGCAATGGGAGGTCGTGTCCCAGAAGCATTGGCCGATTGAAGAATCTGCTGCAAACGGGAGCGCTGTTCGCTTACATGGAAGGGCGTCTCCGAAGGCAGTTCGCTGAGATGCGCATAAAGCCCTTGGACATCGACATCGTCATAAGCATGGCCGGCCGCGAGCAATGCGCTGACAGCCGACGGCGCTGCCCCCGACCTGTAAAAGCCAAGATCAACCTTTACAAAGACCCGCGTGCTGTCCATCGCGGCACGCCAGCGTTCCAGTTCCTCGAGGCTGGAGATCGTGACTGTAAGCCCGAGCCGTTCGATGATGTCGGCCGATGACGGCAGAGGTCCTGGATAGAGCAGGATTGGAAGCTCGACTCCCATATGCCTTATCGCGACCGCATCCGGCAGCGCGGCGACGCCGAAGCCGTCAACCCCCTCTGCAGCCAGAGCTGAAGCCACCGGTCCGGCGCCGCACCCATAACCGTTGCGCTTCAGGCACGCGAAAATCCGTACTGCCGCGGGCAGGTGTGCGCGAAGCTGGCGATAATTGTGCCTGATCGCGTCTAGGTCGATCTCGTACCAGCTGCCGCGCAGCGGCGTGCGGTGGGGGTCAGAGGCGGCGGGTGGACCGCAATGTATCAGTGTCTGATAGTCAAGCTGCAAAGTTTTTCCGATACCGTCTAAGTGTTGGTGATAGGTGGGTTCCTAACCGCGTTCGGGAGCATTCCACCCTCAAGGAGGCAATTTAACCATCAGAGGCAAGGCCATCAGTGTTAGCAAGCCCTCAGGGAGCTTGCGGGCCTCTCTTAGCGTGCGCCGCTTTTGCTTGTCAGGTAGCCTTGCGGCCAAGTCCCATTGACTTGGCAAGCGAAGAACGGGCGGCGGCGTAGTTCGGGGCCACCATCGGATAGTCAGCCGGCAGGCCCCATTTGGCGCGGTATTCGTCCGGCGTCAGGCCATAGTGAACGGAAAGATGCCGCTTCAGCGACTTGAACTTCTTCCCGTCCTCCAAGCTGATGATGTAGTCCGGCGTGACGGACTTCCTGATGGGCACCGCTGGCGTGAGAGCTTCCGGCTTTTCCGCCGCGCCGCCGCCGGCGCTCTTCAACGCTCCATGCACTCGATCGATCAGGGCCGGGAGATCGCCGACCGGGACTGGATTGTTCGAGACATAGGCTGAGACCACCTCGGCGGTCAGCTCGATAAGGGCGCTGGTGTTGTCATCGGTTTCTTCCATCGCGGTGCACTCCTTGCCTGAAGCAATGTCGCCGAAGCTCGTTTTTTTTAACGGTGGCGCGGCATGAACGCAACGAAGTCCGCGGGTAACGGGGTCGGGTTGAAAGTCTACGGAGGCTTTTTCCCACTGACGGCCCAGGAAGCGCGCGATTATCGCCGCCCTCCCGGGCTCTACAAGGTCATGAAGTTTATCGGACCCCTCTAGTCTAGCAGGCTTCTCTGATTGGGGTCGGTGAGGTCAAGCTTTTCCCGTCTTCTTTCCGGATCATGTCGCC
>NZ_JAVIIV010000048.1:0-9962 GCF_033977215.1 Mesorhizobium humile | reverse complement strand
GCTTTAAGTGTTTGATTTTAAGCATGTCTTTGTCCCGAAACCGGGCCCACTTTCGGGAGACATGCTTTAGGCGGCCTCCCACCGAGGAGTCACGAATCCGGACTCCGGATGAAGCTCGAATCCGGCCACTCCGACCATCTATATCCTCGAAATCCCGCGCGAAGGCAGCACGAACCGTCCGCGGCGAATCTATGCTCGCTGGCTAAGCCTCATGCGAGGCCAGCATCCGGCGCGCGCTTTCCTCGTCGGTGATCAGGATGGTCGGCGCAATCAGGTTCATGGCGCCGAGCAGCGCCTCGGTCTTCTCGGCGCCGCCGGAGGTGAGGATGCGGATCGGCGCCTTGCGCAGGCGGTCGACATCGACCGACATCACGTGGCTGTTGACGGGATGGTCGACCAGATCGCCGTTGCGGTCGTAGAAATGGAAGAGAAGGTCGCCGACGGCGCCGCGCGCCAGCAGGGCCTCGCGGTCCGCTTCCTTGAGAAAGCCGCCGCGCGAGAAGGTGGTGGCCGAAGCGATGCCGCCGACGCTCAGCAGGACCGCATCGAGCGCATCGGCCATCTCGAAGATCTCCTGCAGGCCGCAACGCTCGACCAGCGCGATCTTGGTCTCGACGCTGTCGACGACGGCCGGCGTCGGCATCAGATAGCCGTCACCCTGGAAGATCTGGGCGAAGCGCCAGGCGAACTCGGCCGGGTTGACACGCCGCGCGACGCCGACGCCGCCAAGCAGCGAGATCACGCTGAAATCTGCCAGCGATTTGGCGCTGATGAAGGGCAAGGTATGGAACAGCGTCACGCCCCAGCCGACACCGACCCGCATGCCCGATTTCATCGCGTCGGACAGGAACATGCCGGTCTTGGCAGCGATTGCCGGGATCGGATCGGCGTTGGGGTCGGTGAGCGGCGCGACCAGCGCCTGCTGCAGCCCGAAGGTCTTCTCCAGCGCCCGCTCCAGCCGCACGATCTCCAAAAGCTCGCTTTCAATGGTGATCTTCACCTCGTTGCGCGCCCGCGCCTCGGCAAGCATGCGCACGATGGTGACGCGGCCGACGCCGAGCACGTCGGCTATCTCGTTTTGCGTCATCTGCTCGACGAAATACATCCAGGCAGCGCGGATCCTGAGACGGTCGGTCCGGCTTTCGCTGACGACCTGCTCGGAGGCTTCAGCCGCCGCCCTGCCGTTTTCGGATTCGCCCTGCCGCCGCCTGCCCAATTTCCCCTCCAAGTCCGGCGATGATGCTGCCTCGCCGATTCTGCATGCTGGTTAAATATCGCCTATTGATCTACCAATCGAGACGAACAATCTAGAGAGGGCGACTGGCGCCCCAAGCCGTGACCGGCTTCAGCATTTCGAGGCAATTGGCGATGTTGCGACAAATTTCCGAAGATGTCCGCGCCAACCTGAAGGATCGGCTTCGGGAGCTGCGCGACGCGATCCGCCAAAACCGCCACGACAGCGCCGGCGATCCGTTGCGCGATATCGCCGGTAATTTGCCGCCCTTTCCGGGCCGCAGCCTGCTTGGCCATGCCGCGAGCGCCGTCGACGAGGCGCTGACGATCGCCGAATCCTTCGTTCCGCATTCCCGGCCGCTCAAGGTCGACGGCACGACCGTAAAAAGCCTGCGGACTTATTTCCCGCAGGGCGATGAAGACCGGCAGATCGGCGGCGAACGTCAGTTCAGGCGTGACATGTATTATCTGACCCGCGCGGTTCTCGCCGGTTACGGCATCGACAATCCGCGCGTTCACGAGGCGAGCTTTTCGGCCGTGCACGCCGCGATGCGCAAGCGTCACGCGGATCTTCTGGCCGGCGCGACGGCGGACGCGGCATCCACGGATCAGGTCGCCGCGGCTTGCGCGGCTCTGCTCGTCGAATGCCTCAACCACCGTCCGGTCCAGCCTGGCGAGATCGGGACAGGTCCGGCGATCGCCGGCGACCGGTCTCTCGACATCAGATGCCTTGCGCCGGTGGTGCTTGCCTGTGGACTGGCGACCAAGGCGGACGGCGCGCCCGAGCCCGACATTCTCGAGATCGCGGTGCTGGCCGCCGAAGTGCGGGAGGATCGCATCCGGCAAGCCTGCGCCCAGACCAATGCCGTCCAGGAACTGACACCGGTTCTCGCCACCCTGCTTGCGCATCTGACGTAACCGCCGCGAGGGAATCCGCTATCGTTCGGCCACCATGGCCGCGATGGTTTTCTTGGCGCGCTGGATCGAGGCAGGGCTCATGCTGAGCTCGGTCAGGCCCATCCCGACGAAGGCCGGGATCAGGTCCGGACGGCCGGCGGCCTCGCCGCACATGCCCACCATGATGCCAGCGGCGACACCCGCCCTGGCCGTCAGCTCGATCGCCGACATCACCGCCGGATTGGTGACGTCATTGAGCTTGGCCACCGTCGGATTGAGACGGTCGGCGGCCATGATGTACTGGGTCAAGTCATTGGTGCCGATCGAGAAGAACGCCACTTCCTTCGCCAGTGCCGGCGCGATCAGCACGGCGGCCGGCGTCTCGATCATCACGCCGAGGTCGAAGCTTGCATGCGGCACGCCCTCTGCCTTCAGTTCCGCCGCGCATTCATCGACCAGCGCGCGGGTGCGCGTCACTTCGGCGATTTCCGAAACCATCGGCAGCATCACCTTGATGTTGCCGTGAACCGCGGCGCGCAGCAGCGCCCGCAGCTGCTTTTTAAAGATGTCGGGCCGGTCGAGGCACATGCGGATGCCGCGCCAACCGAGGAAAGGGTTTTCCTCGTCAGGGAATTCGATGCCGGCGATAGGTTTGTCGCCGCCGATGTCGAGCGTGCGCACGATGACGGAATGCGGCGCGAACGCCTTGGCCAGGGCGCTATAGGTCTCGGCCTGCATGTCCTCGGACGGCAGATGCATGTGGCGCATGAAGAGCAGCTCGGTGCGGAACAGGCCGACGCCCATGGCGCCGGCTTCCTGCGCCGCCTCGATCTCCTCCAGCGAGCCGATATTGGCCGCGACCTCGATCACCGTGCCGTCGGCGCGCTTCGGGGTCACGCCCTTGAACACTTTGAGGCCGGCGCGCTCCTGCGCCGCAGCCTCGACGCGGCGGGTGAAGTCGGCCCGCGCGGCCTCGTCCGGATCGACGATCACATGCCCGGCATTACCGTCGATCGCCACTTCCTTGGCGGTGCGTAACTCGTTGACCTTGTCGCCGAGACCCAGCACCGCCGGGATGCCGTGCGAGCGGGCGATGATGGCAATGTGCGAGGTGGCGCCGCCATGGCCGCAGATCACGCCGCCGATGCGCTTCAGCGGCGCGCGCGCCAGATCCCAGGCGCCGATGTCGTCGGCGATCAGGATCGCGCCCTGCGGGATGGTCTCCAGGCTGACCTCGTCCTGGCCGAGCAGCACCAGGCAGATCTGCCGGCCGACGGCATGGACGTCGTCGGCCCGGGCGTTGAGATAGTGATCGTCGACCGCGCTGAAATCGGCGGCGATGGTGGCCGCGGCCGCGATGACCGCCGAGACCGCGTCGTCACCGCCACGGATCAGCCTTTCGACCTCGCCGGTAAGGCTGTCGTCGGCGGCGATGTCGCGCAGGGCCGCGACAATGCCACGGTCGCCGGCGGAGAGATTGTTCTCGGCTAGCGTGCGGTCCATGCGCGCCTGGACGCTGGCGACAGCGCCGCGGAAGCGCTCGAACTCACCTTCGATCTCGTCGGCCTGCAGGCGCCTGCCCGGCCCCTCGATCTCCGGCGGAAAATGCGCAAAGGCCGGCCCGATCGCCACGCCCTCGCTGGCGGCAACACCCTGGAGCTTGGGTGTTCCATCCGTCGGCGCGGCAGCCACGGGCGTCGCCTCCGGCGCAGGCGCGGCTGCTTGCGGGCCACCCTCGCCCGCGTCGCCCTCATCGTCGAGGCCGGCGCGCGGGTTCTCCAGATAGCCTATCAGCGCCTCGATCGCTTCGATGGCGTCGGCGCCATTGGCGCGCACGGTGACTTCCTGGTTCTCCTTGACCGCCAATAGCATCAGCTTGACCGAGCTCTTGGCGCTGACCGCCTTGCCGTCCTTGACCAGCTCGACGTCGGACTCGAAAGCCTTGGCGAGCTTCACGAACCGAGTCGCGGGACGGGCGTGCAAACCTTCGTGCACTCTGACGATGGTCGAGCGTTCCATGGCAATACTCTAGGTTTGGGCGCCGTCGACAGACAGCGCGGATATTATCAGGCGGCGATGGTGATGACAGCGCCCGGTGTAAGGGCGGCCACAAGCGCTCCGGTATCGACTTCGGATGCGCAAACCTCGCCCGGCCTTTCGGCCTCGGTCGCTCCGTTGAAGGAGATCACGACATGGCCCATCTCGCGGACCTTGCTCCATGCGGTGGAGCCGACCGCCGTTATCGTCGCTGACACTGGTCCGAGGGTGATCGATGCGCCCTTTTGCGGCGCGTCTTCACTAGGCTCCTGCTCTGTCAGGTGAAGCACCGAAACCTCGGCCAGCTCGGGAGGCGAGCCATCCGCGAACAGGATGACCACGCCGCCCTCGGCGAGGTCCGCCACTTCGGGTCCTATTGCTGTGACCCGTGTCTTGAGAAGAACCGACATATGGCGAACCTCGATACTTTTGATGGCTTAGAACACGATCAGGGAGACGACCCATGCGATCAGCACGGAGACGGGGCCCATGATCTGGCGGCTGATGAGCACCGCCGGCACGCCGATTTCGATCGTCTTTGGCTTGGCCTCACCGAGCGCCAGACCGACGGGAACGAAGTCGCAGCCCACCTGGGTGTTGTAGGCAAACAGCGCCGGCAGAGCCATTGCGGGCGAGATGGTGCCGTTGGCGATCTGCGGGCCGATGATGGCAACGCCGATCACCTGCGCGATGACCGCGCCTGGTCCCAGGATGGGCGACAGGAACGGCAGGCCACAGATGGCCGAGATGACCAGCAGGCCGACGATGTTGTTGGCCAGCGGACCCATCGGTTGTGCCAGCACGTCGCCGATGCCGGTATAGAGGATCAGGCCGATCAGCATGGTCACGAAGGCCATGAACGGCAGCACGTTGCGGATCACCTGATCGATGGTGCGGCGGCCGGAGTTGAAGAAGATGCCGACGACGCGGCCCATGACACGGCCGATCGAGCTGATCAGGCCGATCATCCCGCCTTCACTCGGCAACGGCTCGGCCGCCCTGGATGCAGTGTTGTTGTTTGAACTCATCGATGCCGCTCCCCCCGCAGTGGTGACCGCTTCGGAACCGTCCGCCATTGTGACGTTGGCCGGCTTCACGCCCGAAACGTAGATGTCTTCCGTGATGAACTGGGCGAGCGGACCCGCCTGGCCGACCGGCGTCAGGTTGACGGTCGGGATGCGCTTGCGCGGATAGACGCCGCAGCGCGCGGTGCCGCCGCAGTCGACGACGACGACCGCCATCTCGCTTTCAATCGGCGGCGCCTTGAACCCGTCGACGGCCTCGGCGCCGGTCATGTCGGCGATGAGCTGCGCCACCGGATGGATGCCGCCGCCGGTTACCGACACGACCTTGCTGCGCTGTTCGGTCGGTTCGATGACCAGTGGGCCGCCCCAACCGGTGGACCCCTTCGAAATCTTTACTGCCTTGTATGTCTTGGCCATGGTGTCCTCCCGCCCTTAGAGCTCGACGCCCTGGCGGCGTGCCATGATGGCCGTGATGCGCTCGGTCAGGATGCCCTTCAGCAGGATGACGACGAGGCCGACGATGGCGTACCAGATGGCCACCTTGACGTGATAGCCGTTGGCGATGACGCCCCGCTTCTCGAGGTCGAGCAGCGCAACCAGCATGCCGCCCCAGACGAAATATTCGCCGGGATTGATGTGCGGGAACAGGCCGAGCGGCGGATGCACATAGGACACTGCCGCGTCATAGAAGGCAGGCTTGTGCTTTTCTTCCAGGAAGGAGCCGAAGGTGTAAGCCATCGGGTTGGTGAGGAAGAACACCGACAGGACCGGCAGCACGGTATAGCGGGTCAGGGCGATGCGGCCGGCGCCGCGCGCCAGGCCGTGGACGCGCTCTTCGCCGACCAGTTCGGTGACGGCATAGAAGGCGGTCATCAGCACCACCAGCGTCGGAATGATGCCGGTGACGAAGCCGGCGAACACCTCGCCGCCCTTCTGGAAGATGCCGATGAAATACTTGCCGATCGCGGTCAGCCAGCCGAGCTGCTCTTCCTGCTGCACGTTCTTCAGCTGTTCCTTCAGCTGGTCGGCGGTGACCGGCGCGCTGTCGGTCGTCGCCTGCGCGAGGACCACGAGATGATCGGTGGCATGCCCGACGCCGAGCTTGCCGTGCCAGGCAGCGTCCGAGACCATGGTGCCTGCCACATGCAGGTTGTGCACCGCCAGGTCGGCATGCTGCGCCAATAATGTAATTACAGACATTTCTCCTCCTTATGACCCCTGCCGGTCATTCCCAGCCGGCCGCCGGTGTCGTTTAAGCCCTTGCTACGTTCAAGCCGGACAGGCCCGGCTTCTTCCCCGGCTCCGACCGCGCGCGGTCGATCTGCTCGATCGCCCGTTTCACGGCCTCGGCCACACCGGGTTCCCCCTCCCCCATGATCGCAGGGTTGGACCGGAGTCGATCGAGGGGGATGCCCTCGAATTCTTCATGTCGCTTGAACTTGGTCAGCACCGAACGACCGCTCATGACCATCATGCGGCGCACGATGAGATCCGGCGTCACGACGACGAGCGCAATCGTGCCCTTGGCCAGCCGTCCGCGGAAATTGCCCGCGCCGACGAAGCCGTCCTTGAACTCTCCGGTGACACCTTTGAAGACGTCCGAATAATGCCGCATCTGCAGCCAGACACCGAGCGATTGCAGCGCCCAGACAACAAAAAGCAGAAGCAGCGCCCACTGCCAGATCGCCATTTCGGTTTCCTCCCGAGTCTCTTTCTCCGGCACATATTGGACGGAGGCGAGATGACCCGAAAGTGAGAACATTTGTTTCCTCGAATGTCAACATGTATTATATTAGCCGCCATAACGCTCCACAGGCGGCTGGCCGATTTCGGCATCGGCAGCGCCTGTGCTAGCCTGTCGCCAAACGGGATATGAGACATGGATCTGCCTTTCAGGCACGAACTCGCGCTTATGCCGGACCTTCGTCACCGGCTGCGGCAGCTGCGCTGGTTTCGCGCCACCTTCCGCAGCAGCGCGAAGGTGGTGTCCGAGACGTTCGGCGTGCGTTTCGAGATCGACGAGGCCAAGCTGACACGCGCCTTCCTCGACTGGATCGAAGTCATGGAAGCGCAGAAGCGATTCGCGGCGATAGACCGCGCGGACTTCATCGTCTTCGCCGCCGGGCTGGTGCTGCGCGAGCTGATCCGGCAGGCGCCGGCGCGCGAGATTTCCGGCCTCACCGACATGATCGAGACGGAGGCCAATGCCGGCACGGCGGAAATCGTGCGCTTCTGGCCGGAAGGTTTCCTCTATACCAACTACTGCGTGTCGGCGATCCTGGCCGTGCACGAGCAGGAATTCGGCACGGCGCCCAGCATCGACAAATGCGCCGACGACCTGCGCATCTGGTGGTCCTACCGCGAGAACGCCACGGAAATGCCCGCCTATGCCGTGGCCTTCCTCGACCGCTTCCTCGGCGCCGAGCCCAACTGGATCACGCCCGACCGCGCGCAGTCGCGCCAGGCCATGCAGCGCGCGCTTGGATCCACGCCGGTCAGCGAGGCGCTGCGCCAGCTTTGAAGCGTTGGGGACCTAGCCGCCCTGCTATTGAACATCTGACTTTTTATCGATAGCGATGTGCGCATTGGCACAGGAGCCGGGAGAAGCGCGTGGCGCAACCTAGACTGATGATTTTCGATTGCGACGGCGTTCTCGTCGACAGCGAGCCGCTGGCCGCCAGGGCCTATGAGCGCGTCTATGAGAAGCACGGCATGCCGGGCGTCCATGGCGGCATCATTGCCCAATGCATCGGCATGAAGCAGTCCGACATCATCGTCAAAATCAAGGAACTCACCGGCCATCAGTTTCCGCCCGCCGCCGACGGCGACATCTGGGCCGAGACCAAGCTGCTGTTTTCCGAGGAGCTGAAGCCGACGCCGGGGATCGCGCCGTTCCTCAGCGCGCTTGCCGGCGACCGCTGCGTCGCCTCGTCATCCTCGGTCGAACGCATCAACCACAGCCTGTCGGTGACCGGGCTGTCGCGCTTCTTCGGCGAGGCGATCTTTTCCTCCTCGATGGTGAAGAACGGCAAGCCGGCGCCCGACATCTTCCTCTATGCCGCCGAGAAGATGGGCGCAAAGCCCGCTGACTGCATCGTGGTCGAGGATTCGCCTTTTGGCGTCCAGGGCGCGGTGGCGGCCGGCATGATCGCGATCGGCTACACCGGCGGCGGACATACCTATCCCGAGCATGGCGCACGGCTGAAGGCTGCCGGCGCCGATTTCGTCTGCGCCGACTGGCACGAAGTCGGGCGGCAATTGGCGGGGCTTGGCGTGCCGGCCTGAGCTAACGCTTTGTTGGAGCATGATCTTCTCCGAATACCGGTTCCCACTTTTCGGGATCATGTTTGTTAGAGCATGATCTTCTCCGAAAACCGGTTCCCACTTTTCGGGATCATGCTCTAGCGGAGGCTGGGGAAACGACGACGAGTCCAGTCACCGGGCGGGACCACTCCTCCCACACGGAAGTTGAAGGACAGGACCCTCGTCGCATCGGCGTCGACCTCGCAGCGGAAGCTCAGATCGTACCATTGCGTTGTCGTGCTGAAGGCGGCTTGCGGAGGGTTGAGAACATTGCCTTGCTTCAGGGGAATGGTCGGCAGCCATTTGGGCGAGTAGTCGGCGCTTTGCAATTCCTGGTTCAGGACGTTGGCGCAAAGATTGGCAACGCGCTGATCGCGCGGCACGCTCTCCATCGAACTCGTGGCCAGCGCGTTGCCGGTTGCACCCGGCGAGTAAAGCTTTCTGACGCCGGGCAGGCCGGAATAGATCGGCGATCCCGCAGCCTCGCTGTCGGCGGAGGTCGACCTTCCCGGGTTCCCGCTTGGCGCCCTCAAGGCCCTTGCGGATTTGAACTTCATCGCCTTGGAAGGTTTAGGCTTCGCCTTTTCGATTGAGGATTGAGGCGCGGGCTTGTCACCGGTCTCGGCGGTCAACGGCTTCGGTGGCGCGACCGGCTGCTCTTCGGTGGTTTGTGGCGCCGCCTGTTGTTTGTCGGGCTGCGGCTTGTCAGTGTCCTCGGTCGCCTGCTTCTCCTCGCTTTGCGCGGGTTTTTCGTCCGGCGCGGCGGTTGCCGGCTTCTCCTGAGCCTTGCTGGAATCCGCCTGCTGCTCAGGCGTTGCAGGAGCGGGCTGGTTGGGCGCAGGCTTCGGCGCGACCGGCGGCTTCCCGGGTTCGTCCTGGGCTGGCGACGGCGCATTGGCCGGAGCGCTGCCTCCGTTAAGAGATTTCTCCGGGCCGGTATCCTTCTCGCCATACTGGAAAACGCGTTTCAGAACCGGGATGTCCTGCGGTTTCGGCGGCTGCGGAGGCGGTGGCTTTTGCACGGCCTGCTCGGGCGGCTTTTCAGCCTTCTTTTCAGGCGTCGGCTCCGGCGGCTTTGGAGCGGGCTTCGGCTTGGGCTGCTCGGGCGGCGGCTCGATCGCAACGTTGACCGGCTGTTCCTGCTGGTCCGGCTGTTGCTCGGATCTCGTCGAGCCAAGGAACAGGAACGCTGCGATCAGGGCATGCAGGAATAGCGATGCGGCCAAGGCCCACCGCCAATTCCGAAACCATTCCCGCATCTTGCCGTTCATTGCGCCCGATGTGGAACGAAATAGCGGCGGCTTCAAGCACTTGCCGGGATTCGCGCGAGCTGCCGCCCTGACAAGTCGGTGATCACAGGCGTAAGAGCAAGCCCGATCGAGGCCTGCAGGCTTACACCAGCATGCTCATCGGGTTCTCGATCAAGCGCTTGAAGGCGCCGAGCAGTTCCGCGCCGAGCGCGCCGTC
>NZ_JAVIIV010000047.1:0-18087 GCF_033977215.1 Mesorhizobium humile | reverse complement strand
GGTAACGGCATGGATTCCAGGGTCTGCGCGCGTCGCTACGCTCCTTGCTCCGCCCTGGAATGACGAGGTTCAGGAGCCTTCAGCTCATCGCCAGCGTTGGGCTGACTACCCCAACGGACGTTGATGGCCTTGCCCGACAAGCCTGCAATCTTTCAAAATCACTGTGTTGAGGAACTAACCGGTTCACCAGACCTCGCGTTTTGGATGGGCCGATTGGTTTTAGATATTCACGGAGGAAATTTCAGGCCCCTCGTGAACCAAATCTGTGGCCGAGATCACAGACGCTCAAGAGACGATTTTGGCAGAAGCGACGTTGTCGCTTACGAAATTCAGCATGCGCAGACATCGATAACGCACCCAAAAGGGGCGGAGGGCTAATCCATGAAAGCGTTCGCCATCCTTTTGGGCGGGTTGATCCTGCTTTTCCACGCAGCGTTCGGCGCCCAGGCCGCCACGCCCGACAACAAGCGTGTCGCGCTGGTCATTGGCAACAGCAAATATGTCAATGCCGTCGCCTTGCCCAACCCGGCCAACGATGCCCACCTCATCGCGTCCACGCTGCGCAACGCGGGCTTCGAGGTGATCGAAGGCGTCGACCAGGACAATGCCGGCATGCACAGCTTGATCAGCAAATTCACGGAGGAGTCCTACAATGCCGACCTCGCCGTGATCTTCTACGCAGGGCACGGCATGCAAGTCGACGGCAAGAACTACCTCATCCCTGTCGATGCCGAGCTGACATCGCCGGCCTACCTCAAGACCCGCACGGTGCAGATCGACGAGTTCATGGCGGCGCTGCCGGCCGATCCCGCGGTCGGCATCATCATCCTCGACGCCTGCCGCGACAATCCGCTGGCGCGCACGCTGGCCGCATCATTGCCGAAGAGCCGCTCGCTCGGCGCCGGCCTCGCGCCGATCGACGCAAAGGCCGACGGCATGGGCTCGGGCGGCGTCCTGATCGCCTATGCGACCGACCCGGGCGCCATCGCGTTCGACGGCAACGGCGTCGACAGCCCCTATTCGCTGGCATTGGCCAAGCACCTGACCGAGCCGGGCGTCGAGATCCAGGGCGCCTTGACGCGCGTGCGCGGCGAGGTGACCGAGGCCACGCAGGGCCGGCAGCGGCCATGGCACAATGCTTCGCTGGGACGCGAGGTGTTCCTCGGCAAGCCCGTGGCACAAACATCCTCGCCCGCCGCGACACCGGTAGCCGAAGCGTCCAAGGCGACGGCAGAGCCTGCTCCCGTGGCCGCCGAGGCGCCGTCCTGGGAGGTCGAGCAGCGGCTTTGGGACGAGGCTTCGAAGAAAAACGCCATTCCCTATTACGAAGCCTATCTCGACCAGTTCCCGAACGGCCGTTTCGCCACGGTGGCGAAGCTCAACATCGACCAGCTGAAGGACCCGACCGCAGCCAAGCAGGTCGCGGCGCTCGGCGCGGACGATGCGAACACCAATCCAGGCTCGGCCGTTCGCACCTCGGTCGGCATCAGCGACGAGATGAGAAAGACGCAAGGCACCGAGCTCACGGAAAGCGCGATCGGGCTCGACCGCAACGGCCGCATTGACCTACAATTGCGCGTCGAAGCGCTGGGCAACGAGCTCGGCCAGGTCGACGGCAATATCGGCCCGAGGACGCGCCAGGCGATCGGCGTCTGGCAGGGCCAGAACGGCCTGCCGCCGACCACCTATCTGACGCGCGAGCAACTGGCCTTGCTGGTGATCCAGACCGACCCGATGATGGATGCCGTGCGTACCAAGAACGCCGCCGACCAGGCGCGCGCCGCGCCGCCCAAGAAACAGGTCGTGCAGAAGACCCGCACGCTGAAGCCGGTGGCGCAGCAGAAGCCGCGCCGGAACCAGACGCAGGTCGTTCAGCGCAGGCGCAACAGCGAGACCGTGGTTCGCGAGGACGCGCCGCCGCCGAGGGACAACAACGACTTCCTCACCAAGGCATTGATCTTCGGCACCGGCATTGCGGTGGGCGGCGCGCTCAAGAACTGATCGAGGACAAACGCCTGGCCGGTCGGCGGCTCCCGCCGGCCGTTTCGCTACGAGCTGTCCGGCGACAGCGCCGGCGGCCTATTCCGTCCGGATCCGCATTTCCACCCGGCGGTTGACCGGGTCGTAGGGATTGGCAACGCGCGGGTGCGACTTGCCGAGGCCGATCGCTTCGAGCCGCGCCGATCCAACGCCGTTCGCTTCGAGGAAGGCGGCTACCGATTGCGCCCTTCGCTGCGACAGGTTCTGATTGTAGCGATCCGTGCCGGTCGCATCGGTGTGGCCCTCGACGACGAAGCTGAACGTGCTCAGTCGGTTGTCCTTCAGCGCCTTGGCGAACTCGTCCAGTTCGGTGCGCGCGGTCTGGTCGAGCTGGGCCGAATCCAGGGCGAAGTTGATCATCATGTCGAGGCCGGCCTTCTGGGGGGCCCCGTTCTTCTCGGCCTTGCTCTTGCACTCCTCCTCGGTGCCGACGCAGATGCCGCGTGAGGCGCCAAGATTCTGGCCGGCGAAGAACTTGACGATGTCTTCCGATTTCTGAAGCGGATCGGCGTAAACGTGCGTTGAAAAAAGCACGGTCGCCAAAGCCAAGGCTGAGCTGCCCCACCGCATGACCGTCACTCCTGTTTGATTGAGCGGGTTTTCGCTGGCGCGGACTATATCAAATCTCGAAACGATTGTCTGTGAACAAGCGCACGTTGCCAATGGCCGCCGCCTGTTAAAGGTTAAGGCTTGACCGGCAATCAGCCGCGGGTTTGAGTGCTAGAACGGTTCGCCGTTCCGCTGAAACGGCGAACCGTTCTAGCTGTTTGCGTTTACGCAATTCCGGGCGGAAAACCGCTTCACACTTTTCCTGGAATTGCTCTATTTCTGCCTGTGCTCAGGGTGTGGCAGCCATGGCCAATGAACTCGGATACAGAACGGCGAGGGATCTGTTTCTTGCCTGTCCCGCGATCGGCCGGGACATGAAATCGCCGGCCGCCGTCCAGCCGCCGCTCGATTTTTGCCGTGCCCTGCTTGCCGGGCGCGTGCCTGAGGAAGCCGTCACGTTCTGCGCCTATCTCCTGCCCGAGCGCGCCGCGGTCTGGTGGGGGCATGAATGCCTGAGCCATCTCACCGAACTCCTTGCGGACAGGGATCTCGAACTGCTGGCGCTCGTCAATGACTGGGTGCGCGAGCCCGGCAATCCCCGCCATCGGGCGGCGCTCGGCAGTGCTGTCGATCCGTCGCCGACGACGCCGGCTGCATGGATCGCGCTGTCGGCGGCGTGGCGCGATCCGGCCTTCGACATGATAGCAACCGGATACCCTGCCGCCCACGCCGTCAATGCCGGGATCCTGGCGGGGCTAGCCCGCGTCTCGACCGCGGACCGCTTTGGCGTGCTTTCGGCCTTCGTCGAAATGGGCATCCAGATGGTGGAGATGGAGGCGCAGCGGCAATCGGTCGATGCGTATTAGGGCCTCCCGCCAGGCAAGACTGCCAAGGCCCTAATCCAGAGTCATTTGCAGCCGCCTTGCGCCCACCGGGCGAGCGCGACCTTGAAGCGGGTGCCGAGCGGATGCTGCAGGCGCAGGACCGAGACGTCGTTGGCGGCGAAATTCTTTGCCTGCTCGCAAAGGCGGGTCTCGTTCCACTGGTGACAGCCGTCGCAGTGCTTGCCTTGCCAGACCGATTTGTCGAGGCCTTCGACCGGACTGAAAAGCGGTTCTCCCTTGATCAACTGGGCTATGCTCTTGCCGTCGATCGCAGGGTCGCCGAACTCGACCGGGCGATCGAAAAGGATCGGCCCGTCGGTCGCCAGCTTCGGGATCTTTTCGCGCAGCGCATTGAGCGCAAGCTGGTCGTCATTCTGGCTTGACGACGCGCCGGTGTTGCGCGTCTCGGAACCCGCTTCGGCCTGCGGCGCGGTCGCCTCGCCGACGATCAGCGGCGCATTGAGATCGACCTTGTGCAGCACGACCTCGGTGGTCAGCGAGACATTGATCCAGGGGCGCTGCTTGCCGGCGGTCACCTTGAAGACGTCGCTGGTCACCCTGTTCATGGCTTCGGTGACGGAGACGTTGGATTCGCCGATATGCTGGAGCAGCGCCGTGGTGAAAGGCGAGTGGTCGCCGGACCCGTCATAGGCAAGCTGGTTCGGGCTGGCGGCGAAAGCGACCAGGGTGCCGGCGCCGCCATTCTCGATCGGGATTTCGGCAAGGCCGCTGCTTGCGCCCTTTATGCCCGCGCTCTTCGCCAGCACGTCGGCAAGCGGATTGTCCCGGCATGCGTCCAGGAAGACGAGCCTTATGCTGGTCTCGCGCGACATCTGGCGCAGGATGAAATCGACCGAGACGGCCTCGAAATCGAGCGAGGTCTCGTCCTCGAGCGCGGCGTCGACTGGCAGCAGATAGTTCTTGCCGGAGACCTGCAGGCCATGGCCGGCATAGAAGAAAAGCGCGATGTCGGCGCCGCGCACCTGCTTGGCGAACTGGGCGACCGTGGCTTGCGTCTGCTGCTTGGTGAGGTCGAACCCGGAGACCACCTCGAAGCCGAGGTCCTTGAGCCGGTCGGCCATGGCCTGCGCATCGCGCGCCGGATTGGCGAGGGGTGCTGCGTGCTGATACTGCGAGTTGCCAAGCACCAGCGCGATGCGCCGCTCGGCGCTCGCGGCCGTCAACGTCAAGAGCAGAAGCAACGCGGCCAGCCCCGCAGCGCGAAGCATGCCGCCGCAAAAGGCGATCGGAATGGAGCTCACCGCCACCTCAGTTGGCAAGCTTGCTGGCGGAGAATTCGATCCGCCGGTTGAGCGCCTTGTTCTTGGGCGTGTCGTTGGCGGCGACCGGCTTGTCCTCGCCATAGCCGGCGGAGCTGATCCGGCTGCGCGAAACGCCGTCGGCAACCAGCGCGTCGGCGACCGCCTGGGCGCGCCGTTCGGAGAGCGCCTTGTTCGCCTCGGGCGATCCGTCGGAATCGGTGTAGCCGGACACCTCGACCTTGAGGGCCGGGCATTTGCCGACGACGCCTTCGACCTCCGCCAGCAACGGGCGGCTCTTCGCGTCGAGCCTTGCGCTGGCCTGGCGGAAATAGATGGCGCCGGTGCGCGAAAGCACTGCAAACCTGTTGAGGCACTCCTCGTCGCTGAAGTTGGCTTTCGCGGCATCGGTGGCAACGGGACCGACCTCGGCGGCGGCGACGGTCTGCACGGCGGCCGGCTTGCCGCCGTCGGCAGTGAAGACGAAATCGAACGACACCGAAGCTGTCGGCACGATGTTGGTCACATTGGCGGCCTGCTGCAATTTGTCGATGTTGGGCAGCAGGCCGAAATCCTCGACATGGACGGCGACTGGCGCCTCAGAAGCGACGGAAACCTGGGTGTCGCTGATCATGGTGACGACGACGCTCGCCTCGAGATCCTTGTCGACGCCATGCATGCTGAGGCGGAACGGCAAGGTCGTCTTCACCCGGCGCTTGGTCGGCAGGTCGGCGAACGCCGCCGGGTCCACCTTCGCCGTCACCTCGGCCGTCGGGTAGGTGAAGGTCTCGAAGAACAGGAAGCGCATGCGCACGTTGCGCAGGTCGACGCCGGTGTCGACGGAATTGAGGTCGAAGCTGATCCTGGCGTCGCCGGCGGAACTCAGCGTGCCGGTGATGTTCCTGATCTTGTTGGTCTCGACGATCGTGTTCTTCTTGACCGACTGGTAGGTGAGCACGGATGCGGACGGATCGAGCGTCCAGTTGGGCGCGGCACTTGCCGTTTGCGGCCCGAAGACCAGCAGCACGGCAACGATCAAGCCAAAAACCGCGGCCTTGGCACGCGCTTTCCGCCACAATGCAACGACTTCGAACATGGAACGCCCCCGCCAGGACAACCCGATCTCGATACCGGCACGAGCGCGGAGCATAGAGCACTTGCCATCGCTTGGCGAGCGGTTACGGCGGCTTCGAAAAACGACCAATGCGATCGCCATGCGCCGGGAAAGAACGGTTGTCGGCGACGTTACTACCACCCACCGCCGCCACCGCCGCCGCTCCCACCTAAGGGCGCAATGACGGGCGTGGTCTCGGTCTTGACTGGTTTGATCAGCTTCTTGGCGGTCACCTTCTTCTGCTTGATGACCTTCGGCGTCGTTGTCACGCTAACCTGCTTGGTACGATGTTTCGTTACCGGCGCCGGCTCGACCCTGGGCGCCATGGTCGTGCACCCAGCGACCGTGAGGGATAGGAATGTTGCGATGAACGCCTGCTTCAATGCCCTGCCCACCATTGCCTCCTTGTTTGATCAAAACAGGTCCCGACGCGGATTGGCCTGTTCCCAAAGGGCTCTGGCAGTCTTGACCAATTGGTCGTCGACCGAGCCACCCGTCGGGATTTTCGATTTGAGTTCGGAGCGCAGCTGCTTGAGGGCAGCCGCCTTCGGCTTTGCCCCGAACTGCGCTAAGGTCGACCGAGCGACCGGCAACTCGTTGCGCAGATCAAGTCCTACCGCGAACGCCAGATAGCGGACGGCGAGGGCCTGATCGGATTTGTCGCCTTTCTGCATTTCGATAGCCGCGCGATCATATGCCGCCGAGTAGTCGCCACGGTCCGTCGCCAGTTCGAAGAGCCTCTGCGCCTCGGCAAGGTTCCGGTCCACGCCCTCACCATCCCGGTACATGCGCGCCAGGCTGCCGGGCGCATAAGGCTGGCCGAGATCCATCGCCTTCTGGAACAACTCCTGCGCCTGCTTCGGATCCTTCCCGACGCCGCGTCCGCTGAGATAATTGCGGCCGAGGATGTTCATCGAATACATGTCCTGGCGCTCCACGCCCGCCTTGAGGAAGGCGACGGCACGAGCGGGGTCGGCCGGCACGCCATTGCGCCCTTCGGTGAAGATCGCGGCGAGATCGTTCATGGCATAGGTGTGGCCCATGGCCGCCGCCTTGAGCAGCAGGTCGAGGCCTTTGCCGGTGTCGCGCTGGACCCCCAGACCGTTGAACAGAGCGCGGCCCCAGGCGGTCATCCCATAAGGGTCGCCTTTGTCGGATGCCTTGGCATAGAAGCCATTCGCCTTCGCGGGGTCCACCGCCGTTCCTATGCCGGACGAAGCGATGTAGCCAAGCTCGAACACCGCGCGGACATGTCCCTGGTCGGCAGCCTTTTGGATGGCCTTCTTGGCCTCGTCGACCTTGCCGGCGGCGAGCAGCGCGCGCCCGAGTTCGTATTGGAAGCGGGCGACATCGGGATAGGCCTTTACCGCCGCCTGGCAGGCCTCCACCGCCCCGGCGCCGATCTCGTTCGGCAGCAGGCCGGGGACGACGCCCTGCAGGTCCAAAGGTTCGCCTGCCTTCTCGTCGCACGGATCGACGCTGGGCGACAGCTTCATCGTCGCCGGCTTTGACGGTGTGTTGTCGGCCCTGATCTCGACGCCGACGATCAATGGCCGGACCGTGCCTATCTGCGGTTCGTAGCGCAGTTTATCGACTTCGTCGGCCATCAGGCTCGATTGCGGCGACAGGGTCCGATCCGGCAGGGACAGTGTCCCGGTTGCCGGATAGCTCGCAAGCTTCACGCTTACGGCCGGATCCTTGGTCGGGAAATCCAGTTTCAGTGGCACGGGGCCGACACCGACGGGAATCTTGACATCGCGGTTCTCGATCGCCTCGGCGGCGCCGGCGATGTGGATGCCGCGCTCCACCACTTCCTGCTTCTGCTCGGACTCCAGCGAGGCCACGAGCTGCTTGCCCGCGGCGTCTTCGCCGTTCTTGACCCGGAACACCAGGATGCCCTGCGATCCGCCGCCCCATTCGTCATGCGTGGCGTAGGCCAGCATATCGACCTGGTCCTCGGCGTCGGCGCCCTTCGGCACGTCCATCGCGAGCCGCGGCAGGTCCTTGCCTTCTATCGGCTCGCCCGTTGCGACCGGCTTGCCGTCCAGGATCAGGCGACCCAGCGCCGGCGACCTTTCGATGCTGATGGTGACCGCGCCGCCGTCGACATCGACCGGCACCGGCAGGTCGAGCGCGACCGGTCCGACCCCCGACGGCACGGTCTTTTCCAGCACCGGCGGCAAAGCCGGCCGGTTGGCGCGGCGCATCAGCACCACTTCGTCGATCAGCGAGGAATTTTCCCAAGGAACCTGCGCGCCCTTGGTGGCCTCGACCACGTCGCGGCGCACCGCCGCCATCACGGAGCGTATCTCCTGGTTCGGCGCCAGCGCGCGGCGGGAGAAGGCGGATGAAAACGGACTGAGCTCGCCGGAGCCGTCATAGGCGACCGCGCCCGGCTCGGTGGCGAAGGCAATCAGCGTGTTCAGCGAACTTTTCACCTGCGCAAGGCCGGTGCCGCCGGCCGCGATCAACTGGTCGCGCAGCCAGTAGTCCTTGCGCGGGAACGGGTTGTTGCGGCAGGCATCGAGGATGACCACCTGGATCTTCGATTTGGCGCGCAATTGCTGCAGGACATCGTCCAGCTTGACCGCCTGGACCTCGATGTCGGCCGCATCCTTGAGCGACGCGTCGACCGGGATCAGGAAATTCTCGCCGCCGATCTGAAAGCCGTGGCCGGAATAGTAGACGACCGCGAGATCGGCGCCGTCCGCCGCCGCGAGATAATTGCGGAACTCCTTCTCGAACTGGAGCTTGGTCAGGTCCTTGGCGACGAACACGTCGAAGCCGGCCAGCCGGAATGTGTTCGAAACGTCCTCGGCATCCTTGTCTGGATTCTTGAGAGCCGGGATTTCGCGATATTCGGAATTGCCTATGACGAGAGCGACCCTTCGATCGGCATGCGCCTGCACCGTCGTGAAGGCCACGAGGATCAAGGCTGCAATCAGCGCGCAGCGTCGCAGCATGGCAAAATCCCTAACCGCTATCACCTGTCGGCCACAAGAACGCAGCTTGCGGCATCGTGGTCTGTTAAAGACTTCACAATCTGCCAAGACGGCAAGGCAAGGAACCGCGCCGGCTATGGCAAGGCGGATCGCGTATCCAACCAACTGCTAAAATAGCTCAGAGGCGCGGATGCCGCAATGACCTGGGCAAGTTTGGCGCCGCCTGTCGCGCAAGACCGTCATCAGAGGAACCACGCCCCGCCCAGGCGAGCACCGGCCGACCTTACCCGGCCATTGCCTCCGCGCCTCACTCCGCGTTTACTAAGCGCCGCAGCAGCAGTTGAGAACCGGATGCTCATAGAAACGAAGCTCCAGCCGCCTAATTTGCGTGATGCCCTGGTTCAGAGACCTCGGCTGCTGCGCACCCTGGATGCCGCGACGGCGGGCAAGCTGACGGTGGTGACGTCGCCTGCCGGTTTCGGCAAATCGACCCTGCTCTCGCAATGGGCGGCCGGCATTTCCGGCGGCATCGCCCAGGTCGCCTGGCTGTCGATCGACCGGCTCGACAACGACCTCGCCCGCTTCCTCAAATATCTCGCCGCCGCCTTTCACCGCGTCGACCCCGACATTGCCGGCAACGCGGAATCGCTGATCGACTCCAGCCCGGTGACGCCGGTCGATTCCATCCTCACCGCCATCATCAACCAGCTATCGCGCCGCGCCGCGCCGATCTACCTCGTTCTCGACGACGCCCATCTGATCGTCTCCAGCGAGATTGCCGCCTGCATCAACATGCTGGTCGCCTATGCGCCGCCGGCCTTGCGCATCGTGCTCGCAACCCGCGGCGAGCTGCCGCTCGAGCTCGCCCATATGAAGATGAAGGGGCATGTCGTCAGCCTCGGCGACAGCGACCTGCGCTTTTCGCTCGAGGAGACCGAGGACTACCTTGCCAATGTCTGCGGCCTCGACCTCGCTGTGTCGGCCGTGGTGGCGCTTCACCACAAGACCGAAGGCTGGCCTGCCGGCCTGCAGCTGGCTGCATTGGCGTTGGCACATGAGGGATCGAGAGAAGCCTTCATCACGGAATTTTCCGGCAGCCAGCGCGACGTGGCGATGTTCCTGACCCACGACGTGCTCGCCCGTCAGGCGCCCGAAATCCAGGATTTCCTGCTCAGGACCTCGATCCTCGACCGCTTCTGCCTGGGCCTCGTCGAAGCGGTTTGCCCGGGACGGGACTGCGCCGCGGCGCTGGCGACCATCGAGCATTCGAACCTTTTCCTGATCGCGCTCGATTCCTCCGGCCAATGGTTCCGCTATCACCACCTGTTCTCCGAATTCCTGCGCAACAGGCTGGATGCCTGGGCGCCTGAGGCACGCAGGGACCTGCATCGCGCGGCCGCCGCCTGGCTGGCGGCCCGCGGCCATATCTCGGACGCGGTCGACCACGCGCTCGCCAGCGGCGATGCCGACCATGCGGCGCGCCTGGTCGAGGAATGCGCCATGCCGCTCACCATGCAGGGCCACATCCCCAAGCTCACCGAGTGGCTGAACCAGCTTCCCCCGGACCTCATTGCCGCCCGCCCTCGCCTGCTCCTGGCGCGCGTCTGGGCGCAGTTCCACATGAGCCGGCCGCGCCAGGCCGTCCGCATCCTCAAACAGGCCAAAACCCTTGTCGGCCAGCTTTCCGAACGCGGCGAGATCGACCCCGCCACCACCCGATCACTCAAGGCCGAGTTGCAGACGCTGACGGCCGGCGTCATCAGCGCCACCGACCGTTCGCGTACCGCGACCCGCGTCGCCTCGCGCTGGCTGGCGGATTTTCCCGAGGACGAGCCCTTCGCGCGCGGCACGCTCGCCAACATCTGCGCCTTCAGCCACTATTCGCTCGGCGAGCTGGACGCGGCGCGCCTGCGCAGCCTCGCGGCGCGCGACCATCATGCCGGCGCCAATTCCGTCTTCGGCATCGTCTATTGCGACCTGTTGCTGGGACTGGTCGAGATTTCCGCCGGCAACCTCGCCGAGGCGCACCAATTGCTCGACCGAGCCTGCCGATTGGCCCGCGAGCGCCTGGGCTCCGGTTCCTACACGGAGGCGATGACGGCGATCTTCCATGTCGAGCTCGCCTATGAATGGAACGACCTGCAGGGCGCCGAGCGCATCCTGCACCAGCACCGGCAGATCATCGAGGAATGCGGGCTCGTCGTGCACGAGATGGCCTGCAAGCTGCATCTGGCGCGGCTCTCCGCCGCGCATGGGCGGCACGACGAGGCGATCGTCTTCCTCGAACGGGCCGAACGGCTGGGCATCGAGAAGCGCTATCGCCGGCTGACGGCCGCGGCGCTGAACGAGCGGGTGCGGCTGCTTTTGTCGCGCGGCGACGTCCGCGCCGCCCGGCTGGCGCTGCGTTCGCGCGGCATCGAGCCTTCGGCCGAAAGCCGGCCCGCCCCGATCCATCCGCTCGACGAATACGCCCATATCGGCGCCGCGCGCGTGCTGATCGCCGAGGGCCATCCGGCGAAGGCCATCGCCGTGCTCGACCGCATCGCCGAACGCATGCGCCGCGACGGCCGCCTGCGCGGCTTCATGCAGGTGCGCGCCCTTGTCGCGATCGCGGCGCACAGCGCGGGCGAAACGCTGCTGGCGCTGGCGGCGGCGGTCGACGTCGTCACCCTGGCGCTGCCGCAGAACGCATTGCGCTCGCTGATCGACGAGGGCCTGCCGATGCGCGAGGTGCTCGAATTCGCCCGGGCGCGCATTCCGGCCTGGTCGCGCAATTCCAGCACCGCCACCTTTGTCGACACGCTTCTGCGCGAACTGGGCAAGACCGCGCCCGAACGCACGCGGCCGATAGCGATCGCCGCGAAGAAGCAAATGCTGAGCAGCAAGGAAACCGATGTCGCCGCCCTGCTGCTGCGCGCCTACACAAACCGCCAGTTGGCCGAGACGCTGTCCATGGCGCCCGACACTGTGAAATGGCATTTGAAGAACATATTCGGCAAGCTCGGCGTCTCAAGCCGGACGGAAGCCGTGCTCAAGCTGAAGGAAATCGGGCTCGACGCCGCCACCGAGCGCCAATTGGCTGGCTAGGGCGGTTAACCGTTTCATGGAAACGGTGAACCGCCCTAGCTCTTTGTTTTCACGCAATTCCGGACGGAAAACCGCTCACACTTTTCCTGGAATTGCTCTAACCACCCGAATGGGTGGGCTCAAAAAAACCACCCATTACCCGAAGGTGTCGGGACAGCGCTAATGTAGCGGGCCATCATCCAGCCGACATACGCTGGGTGGGAGCCGCATGGCGACTGGTTTCGTTTTCCACGAACTTTATCTTTGGCACAACACCTGGAACTGGAACCAGGTTTTTCCGCCGAGCCTGACGGTTCAGCCCGGCACTCATGCCGAAAATCCCGAGACCAAGCGTCGCCTGCGCAACCTCCTGGAAGTGAGCGGCATCCTCGACCATCTGGTCACCATCAAGCCGAGGCGCGCCACCGTCGAGGAATTGTCGCGGGTCCACACGCCAGCGCATATCGCCAGGATCAGGGAGATCAGCGACCGTGGTTACGGCGACGCCAGCTCACTGACGCCGCTCGGCGCCGGCAGCTATGAAATCGCGCTGCTGGCAGCTGGCGGCGCCATCAAGGCGATGGAAGCCGTCATCACGGGCCAGGTGGACAACGCCTATGCGCTGATCCGTCCGCCCGGCCATCACGCCACCGCCGATGTCGGCATGGGCTTCTGCCTGTTCTCGAACGCCGCCATCGCCATCCGCCATGCTCAGCAGTTGCACGGCCTCACCCGCATCGCGACCGTCG
The DNA here is from genome assembly GCF_033977215.1 of Mesorhizobium humile. NCBI lineage: Bacteria > Pseudomonadati > Pseudomonadota > Alphaproteobacteria > Hyphomicrobiales > Phyllobacteriaceae > Mesorhizobium > Mesorhizobium humile. The sequence goes on along the minus strand of NZ_JAVIIV010000047.1, from coordinate 5,484 downwards.
ACTGGGACGTGCATCACGGCAACGGCACGCAGGCGATCTTCTACGACGATCCGAGCGTGCTTTCGATCTCGCTGCACCAGGACAATCTGTTCCCGGCCAATTCCGGCGCGATCGCCGAGAACGGCGAGGGCATGGGCAAGGGCTTCAACATCAACGTCCCGCTGCCCCCGGGGTCCGGTCCGGGCGCCTATGCCGCGGCGTTCGAGCGCGTGGTGATCCCGGCGCTGGCGCGCTTCAAGCCGGAGCTGATCGTGGTGCCCTCGGGCTTCGACGCTTCCGGCGTCGATCCGATGGGACGCATGCTGATGAATTCCAGCGGCTACCGCAGGCTGGCGCGCATGCTGCTCGACGCGGCGCGCGAGCTATGCGGCGGGCGCCTGGTGATGACGCATGAAGGCGGCTACTCCGAAATGTACGTGCCTTACTGCGGCCTTGCCGTGATCGAGGAGCTTTGCGGGCACCGCACGGGCGTCGAGGACCCGTGGGACCAGCTGATGGGACAATGGGGTGGAATGTCGGCGCAGCCGCATCAGACGGCGATCATCGACCAGGCGGCCGAACTGGTCAAAAACATAAACTGACAAAAACTTAACAGGGGAATCGAGATGAAGCGCAGTTCGAAACTCACCACGCCGAACGTGATTGCCGGCTCGCGCCGCAATTTCCTGATAAAGGGCGGGCTTGCGACCGCCGCAACGCTGACCGGCATGCCCGCCATGCTGCTTTCGATGAACAACGAGGCGCGCGCCGAAGGCGATCCGATCCCGGTCGGCCAGTGCGGGCCGACCACCGACTTCGCCGCGCCCGACGGCATCGAGTTCAAGAACGGCCTAACGCTCGCCTGCGAGGAGATCAACGCGCTGGGCGGCATCCTCGGTCGGCCGCTCGAACCGTCCTTCGAGGACACCGCGCAGATGGGTGACGCCACCAACGTGCAGGCGGCGCAGCGCCTCGTCGACCGGCATGGCGTGCACGCGATCCTCAACGGCTACAACATCGGCTCGGGTGCCGCGATCCAGGAGGTCGCCGCCGACAACGGCATCATCTATGTCCACTACGACACCACGATCGGCCACAACAACCTGGTGAAGTCCAACCCGGACCGCTACTGGGGTTCGTTCCAGGGCGATCCCGCCGAATACTGGTATGGTCCTGGCTTCCTGAAGTTCCTGCAAGGCCTGGAAGAGAACGGCGAGTGGAAGCGCAAGAACAACAAGATGGCGGTGATCCTGTCGGCCGGCGTCTACGCCTCCAACATCGCCAACGCCGTCAAGGAGCAAGCCAAGAGCTATGGCTGGGACATCAGCCTGTTCGAGACCGTCAGCGTGCCCGCTTCGGAATGGGGACCGACGCTGGCCAAGATCCGCCAGGATCCGCCCGCGGTGATCTGCATCACCCACTTCCTGCCCGCCGATCTCGGGCAGTTCGCGCTGCAGTTCGCCTCCAACCCGACGCCGAGCCTGGTCTACATGCAATACGGTCCGTCGATCCCGGCCTTCCGCGACATCGCCAAGCAGGCGGCCAACGGCATCATCTACGCGACCGTCGTCGGCGCGCTGCAGGACGAGATCGGCACCGCCTTCGAGAAGCGCTACAAGGCAAAGTTCGGCCCGAACGCCGGCCACAATTCCGGCGCGCAGCCCTATGACGGCGCCTATGTCTGGGCGACCGCCGCGGCACTTGCAGGCGGTACGGGCGAACCCGGCAACAACGACCAGAACCGCAAGGTTGCGGCGCGGATGAGCGCAATGATATGGCGCGGCGTCACCGGAACGACCCGCTTCATGCCGCTCGAGAACGCCGCCTACACCTATCCCACCCAGGTCAACGATTCATCGCTCGGCATGCCGCATCAGTTCCTGCAGATCCAGGACTACACCAAGGGTCCCGGCCTGATCGCGCCGGCGCCATACGGCACGACCAAGTTCATGACGCCGCCATGGATCAAGGCCTAGCCGGATGACGCAAGACGCCGCCGCGACGCCATTGCTGTCGTGCAGGCATGTCGGCAAGTCCTTCGGCGCGCTCGCGGCGGTCCGCGATCTGTCCTTCGATGTCGGGGCTGGAGAAATCCTCGGCATCGGCGGGCCGAACGGCGCCGGCAAGACGACGCTGTTCGAGGTGATATCGGGCCTGAACCCGGCCACCACGGGCGCGATCGTTCTCGACGGCCAGGACATCACCGGGCATGCGCCCGAGCAGATATGCCATGCCGGCGTTGCCCGCACCTTCCAGCTCAACGCCGGCTTCGACAGCATGACGGCGCGCGATAACGTGCTGGTCGGCGCCTATTTCGGCCGGAGCAACCGGGCCGTGCCGACGCTGCGCGCCGGACGCGCGGCGGATGAGGCGGCCGATACCGCGCTTGAAATGCTCGGCATCGCCGACCGTGCCGACGAGGTCACCGGCAAGCTGCCGGTGCTCGACCGCAAGCTCTTGATGATGGCGAGCGCCATGGCGACGAAGCCGAAACTGCTGCTGATGGACGAGCCCGTCGGCGGCCTTACTGCCCGCGAGGTGGATCGCGTGATGGATGCCGTGCGCGCCATCAAGGCGGCGGGCGTCACCATCATCCTCATCGAGCATGTGATGCGCTTCCTGGTGCGCCTCTCCGACCGCATCATGATCATGCATCACGGCGAAAAGATCTTCGAGGGCCTGCCGACGAAGCTTCTCGACGACCGCACCGTCGTCGACGTCTATCTCGGCCAGGGCGCTTCCGAGCGGCTGCGCTCCTTCATGGAAAACACGCATGGCTGAGGCGGCGCTCGAGATCGTCGACGCCAGCGCCGGCTATGCCGGCCGCATCGTGCTCGACGCCATCAAACTGTCGGCCAGGAAGGGTGAACTCACCGCCATTGTCGGTCCCAACGGCCATGGCAAGAGCACCCTGCTCAAGGCGATTTCCGGACTTGTCCCGGTGACGTCGGGCGAGATCCGCCTTGACGGCTCACGCATCGATCGTCTGCGTCCCGACCAGATCGTCGAACGCGGCGTCATCCAGGTTCCGCAGGGCGACCTGCTCTTTCCGGCGATGACCGTGCACGAGAACCTGCTGATGGGCGCCTACGCCAACAGCAGCGGCTCCGCCGAACGGCTCGACTTCGTCTTCACGCTGCTGCCCAAGCTGAAGGAGCGCCGCAACCAGACCGCCGGCACGCTTTCGGGCGGGGAGCGGCGCATGTGCGGCATCGGCCGCGGCCTGATGGCGGGCGGCGAGGTGCTGATGCTCGACGAGCCTTCGCTCGGACTGGCGCCGATCGTCATCGAGCAGATCTACGAGGTCATCTTCAACCTGAGACGCGAGGGCCGCACCATCCTTCTCGTCGAGGAGAATGCCGAGCGGATCGCCGAGCATGCCGACATGATCCACCTGCTCGACAATGGCCGCATCGCCTGGTCGGGCCTGGGCGCGGAACTGATGGCGCGCCCCGAAATCGTCGAAACCTATCTCGGAGTGTGAGCGATGGACGTCCTGATCCAGATCGTCGCTTCCGGCCTGACGCTTGGCGCCATGTACGCGGTCGCCACCATCGGCCTCTCGCTGGTCTACGGCTCGCTCAACATGCTCAACATGGCGCATGGCGCCATCCTGACGCTGGGCGGCTATATCTGCTACGCGGCCATCGTCCATGCGGGCTTACATCCGGCGCTGGCGCTGCTCGCCGCAGCAGCCGTCTGCGCGCTGGTCGGGCTGCTGATCTATTTCAGCGCGGCGCTGCCGTTGCTCAGAGCCGAGAATTTCGAGACCAACATCTTCATCGCCACCATAGGCATCGGCAGCGTCATCGAGAATTTGATGCTGAAGGGGTTTGGACCTTATCCGATCCCGCAGCCGCTCGCGGTGGGCGGCCAGGTGGTCATCGGCAATGTGCACATTCCGTTGCAGAACGTCTTCATCCTCGGTGTCGCCATCGTGCTGATGGCGGCGGTCGCCATCCTCATGCAGCGCACCAGCGCCGGCCGGGCCATTCGCGCCACCTCGATGAACCGCGAGGCGGCGCAGCTCATGGGCGTCAGGGTCGGCCGGATCTACGCGCAGGTGCTGGCGCTCTCCGGCGCGCTTGCCGCCGTTTCCGGCATCATGATCAGCTCGATCGCCACGCTGACGCCGGTGATGGGCGGCGACCCGATGCTGAAGGCCTTCATCGTCTGCGTGGTCGCGGGGCTCGGCAATGTCTACGGCGCCGTCATCGCGGCGATCGCGCTCGGCCTGCTCGAAGCCGCCACCCAATATGTGCTCGGCGTGCGCTGGAGCTTCGCCACCTTGCTGCTTCTCGTCATCCTCGTGCTGATCTGGCGACCCTACGGCCTGTTCGGCAAACAGCAGGTGGTGCGCCTATGACATCCATCCGCCGCGACATACTGATCGGCCTCGTCTGCCTGGCTCTCGCCGCCGCACTGCCGCTCGCCATGCCCGGGCGCTACGTCATCACCCAGTCGACGCTGTTCTTCATCTGGGCGATCGTGGTGGTGCAGTGGAACCTCGTGCTCGGCATAGGCGGCATCTTCTCGCTGGCGCAGATGGCGCTGTTCGCCACCGGCGCCTATGCCACCGCGATGCTGGGGTTCTACTGGAAGGTGCCCATGCTTGCCGCCATCCCGATGGCGGGTGTCATTACCGTCGCGATGGGCATGCTGATCGGCCTCGCCTGCCTGCGCCTGCGCGGCCCTTACGTGGCGCTGCTGACGCTAGCAATCGCGCAGGTCATGTATGTGCTGATCGTCAACGACACCGACTGCTTCACCACCGTCGGCGGCTGCATGCCCCTGTTCGGCGGTGTGCGCGGCATCGGCCAGTTCGGCGATATCGGCCTGCGCGCGCTGTTCCCGTCGAAATGGTACATCGCCCACTATTATGTCGGGCTGGCGCTGCTGGCGGTCGCGGTCGCGATTTCGATCGTCGTCATCAGGGGACCTCTGGGCCTTGCCTTCCGGGCACTCCGCGACAATCCGGGCTATGCCATGTCGCGCGGCATCAGCCGTTTCAAATACCAGCTCTGGATCTTCGCGGTCTCCGCCTTCTTCACCGGCATCGCCGGCGGCTTCTACGCTGTGCATTTCCGCGTCGTCGGCCCGACGGTCTTTTCCTTCTCGACGCTCTTGTTCCTGATCGCGATGATCGTCATCGGTGGCCTCGGCTCGATATGGGGCCCCCTGCTCGGCGCCGCGGTGCTGATGTTGGCCGACGAAGGCATGCGGGAACTGTCCGACTACCGCAACATCGGCCTTGGGCTCCTGCTGGCGGTCTTCGTCATCGCATGGCCGAACGGGCTGAACGGCTGGCTGCAGCGAAGCCTAACCAGCCGCAATTGACTACAGCTTTCATCGCCGCCGTGGGCGAGGGCAAACGCAGGCGGTCCGGCGAGAACGCCGGGTCTTGACCGGGCGAACAAGGCCGGGCTCTTGCCTTTAAAGCGCGTCGCGCTGAAACGGATTCAGGCGACGCGCTTTAAGTCTTTGTTTTGATGCATGTCGTTGTCC